>NZ_JABXEO010000001.1:0-440440 GCF_013372585.1 Myxococcus sp. AM010 | reverse complement strand
GGCGTCAACCCCGAGACGTATCTCGCGGACGTCCTGCTGCGCGTGCAGACACACCCCAACTCGCGCATCGGTGAGCTGCTACCCCACGAGTGGAAGCGGCGACGCGCCGCCGACCCTCCCGATTCGCCCCTCCAGCTCAGTCCCTGAACAGCTCGCTCGTCGAGGCGCGCGCCGAACACGGTCCTCGTCCGTCATCAAGCCTCCTGGCACGACGTCCACCGGACGGTTACAGAGTCGCCGATCATTTCGGGCGGGAACGGGCGCGTGGTGATTGAGGCTGAAGCTTCCGCTGAATCTGCACGAGGCTCCTTTTCGCTCAAGTTGTGGGAGTCAGATGGAGCACGCACGGTGACGATCAGCAACGTCACTTTCCCCTGATGCAACTGGGCCCATTTGGTTTCTCAATGCGTTGTGCCATTTCATGGCAGCTCAAACCCGAGCATTTAAGGGGCAGCAGTTCGGAGTGCGCCTCTTGGAGAGGGGCGGCCTCTGTCACTGGGGGGCAGGTTGCTTCTTTCGGCTAACGACGCGCTAACGACGTCCGGTAGACTTCGCTGGACGCATCCGGACAGGTCCAGTGCTGCCAGAGAGGCAGTGATGGGACGTAACCCCTCGGAAGTATTGGCGGTAGGGCACGGGAATCGAACTCGCCAGGGACGCCTCTCGGCGCCCCTCACCGGTTTTGAAGACCGGGCCGGCCACCAGGTCCGGAGGCCCTACCGTCTGCGATTACGCCGGACCCTCCGGACCCCGTCAACCAAAGGGCCACGGGCTCACCGCGCCACCGTCTACCCCCGTCCCGTCTTCAACCCCGGCAAGCCCTTCACCAGCGTCGTCACCAGCACCTGCGTCAGCTCCTCCGGGGGCGTGCCCGGAAACCCGGTGCACGTGAGCCTCAAGCTCACGATGCCGTGCACCCCCGCCCACAGCACCTCCGCGAGCTGCTCCGGCTTCGTGTCTGCCTCCAGCCTGCCGGCCGCCAGCAGGTCCACGAACACCTGCACCAGCACCCCGAAGGACCTCGGCCCCGCGCTCTCCGGGTTATCCCCGAACAGCGCCGTGGAGAGCTTCGGGTCCTCCATGAAGATGAGCCGGTACGTCTCCGGGTGCTCCAGGCCGAAGCGGACATACGCCTCCGCCAGTTTGGGCAACCGCTCCAGCGGGTCCTCCACCTGGGCCGCGGGCTCCAGCGTTGCTAGCAGGTCCTGGAAGCCGCGCACGCACAGCTCCTTCGCGATGGCCTCCCGGTTCTCGAAGTGGAGGTAGAGCGTCGCCGGCGCGTACTCCACCGCGTCCGCCAGCTTGCGCATCGAGAGGGCAGGGAAGCCCTCCTTCACCACGATGTCCCGGGCGACTCGCAGAATCTGCTCGCGCAGCTCCGCCCGCTGTCGCTCCTTCCGCTCCGCAATCCCCATGTTCCCAGTGTAGGCCTTGACCAACTGAACGGCCAGCAGTAGATGAACAGTGTTCATGAACGGTGTTCACAAACCACTCGCCGTTCGGAAGAGGGAGCAGGACATGGGCACGGTCGCGTTGTTCGGCGCCTCGGGTGTCATTGGACGCAGCGTCGCGCAGGCGCTGCGAGGGCAGGGGCGGGGCTACCGCGTGGTGGGGCGCTCCCGGGAGGGCCTGCAGCGGGAGTTCGGGGCGGACCCGCAGGCGGAGCTCGTCACCTGGAACCCGGATGACGAGGCCTCCATCCGGGCCGCGGCCCGAGGCGTCCAGACGCTCGTCTACCTGGTGGGCGTGCCCTACTGGGAGTTCCACCTCCACCCCGTGCTGATGAAGCGCACGCTCGACGCCGCCATCGCCGAGGGCGTGGAGCGCATCGTCTTCATCGCCAGCGTGTACCCCTACGGCCGGCCGCGCACGGACACCGTCAACGAGTCCCACCCCCGCGTGCCGCACACCTTCAAGGGCCGCATGCGCAAGGAGCAGGAGGAGCTGCTGCTCGCGGCGGACAAGGCGGGCGCCATCCAGGTCACCATCCTCCGCCTCCCGGACTTCTACGGCCCGGGCGTGGAGAACAGCTTCCTCCACCGCGCCTTCGTCGCCGCATCAAAGGGCAAGCGCGCCCAGCTCATCGGCCCCATCGACACGCCCCACGAGTTCGTCTTCGTGCCCGACGTGGGCCCCACCGTGACGGCGCTCATGGACCACCCGGGGGCCTACGGCCGCTTCTGGAACCTCGGGGGCGCGGGCGTCACCTCCCAGGCGGCCCTGGTGGAGGACATCTACGCCCAGGCCGGCCACCCCGCGAAGTACGCCGTGCTGGGGCCGGGGATGGCGCGCCTCCTCGGCCTCTTCAGCCCGTTCATGCGCGAGCTGGGGGAGATGCACTACCTGCACACCACGCCCGTCATCATGGACGACTCGGCGCTCAAGGCGCTGCTCGGCGACCTCCGGAAGACGCCGTACCGCGACGGCATCCGCCAGACGCTCGCCGCCCTCAGTCCAGCCCCCGTTGCCACAGGTCATCCTCATCCAGTCCCATGAGGTGACCGACCTCGTGCATCACGGTGATGCCAATCTGCTCGATGAGCTCCTCGCGGGTGTGGGCGAAGCGCTCCAGGTTCTTCTGGTACAGCACGATGGAGGCGGGGACGTGGTCGAATGCGTTCGTCACGCTGCGCTCGCCCACCGCCAGGCCCCGGAACACCCCGAGGATGCTCGGTGACAGGGGAGGGTCCTCACCCAGCAGGTCCTCGTCCGCCGGCAGGTCCTCCACCGCGATGGTGACGTTGTCCAGGTACTGCTTCGCGTGGCCGGGCAGGGACTGCACCGCGGCCTCCACTGCCCGGTCGAACTCGGCCTCGCCCAGCTCCACCGGGGGGAAGAACTCCGCCGGCACCAGCGCCTGGGCCTTCGCGAAGCGGCGCTGGGCCTCCTTCTCGTCGCCCCGGCGCTCCGCCAGCAGCCCCAGGTACTGGTGGGCCCACGCCTCGTCGGGCGTGTCCTTCAGCACCGCGTCGAAGGCGGCCTTCGCCTCGTCGAAGCGGCACAGCTCGAACAGGGCGATGCCCCGCTCCAGCTGCGCGTCCACCGAGCGCGGCAGGTGCCCCAGCGCCGCGTCCAGGCTCGCCAGGGCCGCGCGGCAGTCCCCCACCTGGTTCAGGCCCATCCCCTCCAGGAGGAGGAACTCGTAGAGCAGCTCCGCGTCGCCGGCCTTCTGCGCCAGCCGCTTGCCCTTGGCGCAGAAGCCCAGGCCTTCCTCCACGGCCTCCCGGTCCTCACCCACGCGGCAGATGAGGCAGTCCGCGGTGCCCAGGAGGACCTCCAGGTCGTCCGGGGACACCCGCAGCGCGGCGCCGAAGGCCCGGCCTGCCTCCTCCAGACGGCCCAGCTCCACCAGGGCGGCGGCGCGCAGGTGCAGGGCGTCCACCGACTCACGGGCCTGGGCCAGGACGCGGTCGGCGGCCGCCAGGGCCACCTCGAAGTCGCCCGCCTCGAAGGCCTCCGCCGCGGCGTCCAGCGCCTCCGTCCCGCCCACCCCCGCTCGCTTCGACGTCCGCGTCCCCATGGGGCCGCGACATATGAAGCCGCGCACTTCGTTGTCAACGCCGCGCACGGCTGTTACGTTCCCTCGCCCGTCCAGGTACGGCGCTCGGTCCCGTGAACATCCTTGTCGTCGACGACGATCTCGAACTCTGCACGATGCTCTCTCGCTTCTTGGAGATGCATGGGTTCACGGTCTACTCCGCGTCCGACGCGCTCCAGGCGCTCGACGTGCTGGAGCGCAACCAGGTCAGCATGGTCATCACCGACTACGTGATGCCCCATATGGACGGCATCCAGTTCACGGAGCTGCTCAAGGCGGACCCCCGCTTCCAGAGCGTCCCGGTGCTGCTGATGACGGGCAGCGAGGACGGCTCGGTGACGGACCGCGGCCTGCGCAAGGGCGTGGCGCTGACGCTTCACAAGCCCCTGGACATGGGCCAGCTGCTCACCCTGGTCCGCTTCGCGCAGTAGCCCACGGCGCCCTGCCCGCCAGGGTGCTCCGGGCCGTCCGCTCGCCCACACGGCCGCCCTTCCTGGTTGACATCGTTCGAGCGGCCCTTATGTTGGCGCTCGCCATGGCCGAGTGCTAACGGCCAGCGTCGTACCAGTAGAATCCCCCAATGAATTCAGGAGGTTGCGATGGCAGCGAAGGAAATTTTCTTCCATCAGTCCGCGCGTGAGGCCATCCTGCGCGGCGTCCGTACCCTGTCGGACGCGGTCGCGGTGACGCTTGGCCCCAAGGGCCGCAACGTGGTCATCGAGAAGAGCTTCGGCTCGCCCACGATCACCAAGGACGGCGTCACCGTCGCCAAGGAGATCGACCTCGAGAACAAGTTCGAGAACATGGGCGCGCAGATGGTGAAGGAGGTCGCGTCGAAGACCTCCGACAAGGCCGGCGACGGCACCACCACCGCCACGGTGCTGGCGCGCGCCATCTATGAGGAGGGCCTCAAGCTGGTGGCCGCCGGCCACAGCCCCATGGACCTCAAGCGCGGCATCGACAAGGCCGTCGAGGTCGTCGTGGGCGAGCTGAAGCGCCTGTCCAAGCCCACCGCCGACAAGAAGGCCATCACCCAGGTGGGCACCATCTCCGCCAACGGGGATGACACCATCGGCGCCATCATCGCGGACGCGATGGAGAAGGTCGGCAAGGAGGGCGTCATCACCGTCGAGGAGGCGAAGGGCCTCGAGACGACGCTCGACGTGGTCGAAGGCATGCAGTTCGACCGCGGCTACGTGTCCCCGTACTTCGTGACCAACCGCGAGCGGATGGACGCCGTCCTGGACGACCCCTACATCCTCATCAGCGAGAAGAAGGTCTCGTCGATGCAGGACATGATTCCGCTGCTGGAGCAGGTCGCCCGCGCCGGCAAGCCGTTGATCATCATCGCCGACGACATCGAGGGCGAGGCCCTGGCCACCCTGGTGGTCAACAAGATCCGCGGCGTGCTGAACGTGTGCGCGGTGAAGGCCCCCGGCTTTGGTGACCGCCGCAAGGAGATGCTGCAGGACATCGCCGTCCTCACCGGCGGCACGGTGGTCAGCGAGGACCTGGGCCACAAGTTCGAGACCCTGACGCTGAACGACCTGGGCCGCGCCAAGCGCGTCACGGTGGACAAGGACAACACCACCATCGTGGACGGCGTGGGCACGAAGGCGGCCATCGAGGGCCGCATCAAGCTCATCCGCACCCAGATTGACACCGTCACCAGCGACTACGACCGCGAGAAGCTCCAGGAGCGGCTGGCGAAGCTGGTGGGCGGCGTGGCCGTCATCAACGTCGGCGCGGCCACCGAGACGGAGATGAAGGAGAAGAAGGCCCGCGTCGAGGACGCGCTGCACGCGACCCGCGCGGCCGTCGAAGAGGGCATCGTCCCTGGCGGCGGCGTGGCCTACCTCCGCGCGCTGCCCGCGCTGGAGAAGCTGAAGCTGGGCGGTGAGCAGGACTTCGGCGTGGCCATCATCCTGCGCGCGCTCCAGGAGCCGCTGCGGAAGATCGCCAGCAACGCCGGCGTCGAGGGCGCCGTGGTCATCAACAAGGTCCGCGAGGGCACCGGCGCGTTCGGCTACAACGCCCGCACGGAGATCTACGAGGACCTGGAGAAGGCCGGCGTCATCGACCCGACGAAGGTGGAGCGCACCGCGCTGCAGAACGCCGCCTCCGTCGCCTCGCTGCTGCTGACCACCGAGGCCATGATCGCCGATCGCCCCAAGGGCAAGGCCAAGGGCGGCGGCGCGGGCGCCGGCATGCCGGACTACGGCGGCGACGACATGGACTACTGAGCCGCTCCGGAGGGCTCGGGGCGCGAGTCCCGGGCCGTCTGGAACTCAGTGGTGGACGGCCCCGGATGCCTCGTCATGAGGCGCCGGGGCCGTTGTCGTTTCAGCGGGGGCGCTCAGGGCACGCGGCCCACGAAGCCGCCGGTGCCGCTCTCCTGCGACGTGTAGAGCAGGGTGTCGCCGTCCACCAGCAGGCCCCCGGGCCCCACGCCCTCCGGGCCCACGGGCTCCAAGGCGCCTGACGTGCAGGTGCTCACACGGCGCAGGAAGTCCGTGCCGCCGGTGCTGACGTCCTTGAAGTAGAGCGTGCCGTGGAGCTCCACCGGGAAGGAGGGCCCCTGGAGGCCCGTGGCCACGACCTCCACCGCGCCGCCCTCGCGTGGCAGGCGCAGCACGCGGCCGTCTCCGCCGCCGCCCTCGGTGACGAGGAAGTGCGTGGGCGTGACTTCCAGCGAGGTTCCGGCGGTGATGTTGCCGTCGCGCAGCGTGGCCGGGGCGCTGCCATCCAGCGGCACGCTGTAGAGGCCGGGGCGCTCTCCGGCGGCGACCAGGAACCACACGTCCTGGCCCACCACCCGCGCGCCGCGCACCTGCGTGAAGCCCGTGCCCGCGTAGAGCTCCTGGCGGTTGCCACCCGAGGCGTCCACGCGCACCAGGCGGCGGTGCGACGTCGCGACGACGAGCACGTCCCTGTCCCCCAGCCGCGCGGGCAGTATCTCCGTCCCGCCAATGGTGACGTTGTTCAGCGTGGCGTCGAGCGGCCGTTCGTCCTTCGCGCCCGTCGCCTTGTCCACCCGCCACAGGCCATCCAGGTCGAGCACGTAGAGGGAGTCCGACACCACGGCGATGGCGTCCGGCGCCCGGAAGCCCGTGGCCACGGACGCCACGTCACCGCCCACGCGCGGCAGCCGGAGGAGCCGCCCAGGGCCCGGCTGGGGCTGCTGCGGATTCAGGGAGTGGGATTCGACGATGTAGAGGTCCGCCCCGTCCACCGCGAGCCTGCGGGGCGTGTTCAGCCCGGTGAGCAGTTGCGTGCCCGGACCGGGAGCCAGCGGCGCGCAACCCGCGTCGCCGCTGCCCGCGTCGCCGCTGCCCGCGTCCTCCGTTCCAGTGCCCGCGTCGCCACGGCCCGCGTCCGGCCCGTCCTGCGTTGGCGGCTTGTCGGAGGAGCAAGCGATACCCAACAGCAGGACGGACAGGAGCGCGAATCTCATGGGGCCTCTCGTTTGAAGGCGCGGTTCAGCTCGCGGCTGAGCGCCGTGGCATCGGACATCAGCTTGGGAAGGCACGCGGCGGCGCCCGCCCGCAGGGACACCAGCGCCGTCTCCATGGTGAGGTGCTCGGCCAGCACGACGAAGGGCGCGCCCTGCGCCAGCGCCTTGCCCAGCTCCAGCGCCTTGCGCCCGTAGGCGGGCGTGAAGTCCCAGCTCACCACCACGCCCGCGGGCGGCTCCAGCGCGGCCAGCTCCGTCGTCGACAGGATGCGCGCCTCCAGTCCCACCAGGGACAGGGCGTGGGTGATCTGCGCCGCCGCCGCCGGGTTGTCCTCCAGCACGTCCACCCGGCGCATCTCGGGGTTCGTCTCCAGCGGCGCGGGGGCGGGCTTCTTCGTCAGCGTGGCGCGCAGCAGGGCGCGCACTTCGCGGATGTCGTCGAAGGGCTTGAGCAGGTAGTCCACCACGCCCAGCTCCAGCGCTTGCTGCGTCGTCACCAGCGACGGGTAGCCCGTCATCAGGATGACGCGCGAGCCCGCGTGCAGCCGCCGCGCCTGCTGCGCCAGCTCCAGGCCGGACATGCCCGGCAGGTTCTTGTCGGTGACGATGAGGTCCACCGGGGCCTCGTGCAGCAGCTCCAGGGCCTCCTCGCCGCTGGCCGCTTCGATGAGCTCGCACTCCTTGCCCATCAGGTCCCGGAAGACCATGCGGATGATGATTTCGTCATCCACCACCAGCAGCCGCTGCTTCCGCGCGGGCGGCGCGTCCGTCGCGGGGAAGCGCACGCGGAACACGGTGGCGGGGGCCGGGACGTCGCGGATGACGCCTGGCGGGGCCAGCTCGAGGCGCGCGTGGTGCTCGCGGGCGATGCGCTGGCACACGGACAGGCCCAGGCCGGTGCCTCGCTTGTTGGCGGTGACGTAGGGCTCGAAGATGCGCTCGCGCAGCTCCTCGGGGATGCCCGGTCCCCAGTCCGCCACGTAGAGGGCAGGGGAGGGGCCCTCCATCGTGAGCACCACCTTCACCCGGCCGCGCCCCGCCATGGCGTCTCGCGCGTTGTTGAGCAGGTTCAGCGTGAGCTGCTCGATGAGGCGCGCGTTGCCCTGGATGGTGATGTCCTCCGGCGCCTCCACCTCCAGCGAGATGCGCGAGGAGTCCGGGTTGATGCTGAAGTGCTTCGCCGCCGCCCAGATGGGGGCCGCCAGGGAGAGGTGCTGCTGGGAGGCCGGCCGCTCACTCGACAGGCGGATGAAGTCGGAGACGATCTGCTCCATCCGCTCCACCTGGGCCAGCAGCAGCCGCAGGGGGCCGGGGGCCGCGCCGTCCTCCGCGAGGAGCTGCGCGTAGGCCTTCACGCCGAGCAGCGGCTGTCGCAGCTCGTGCAGCACCTCCGCCGCCAGTTGTGAGCTGTGCGTCCCCGCACGTTGCATTGCCGCCGCCGCTGTTCGCGCGGCCGTCAGGTCCCCTGCCTCCACGGCCTGGAGCAGTTGGGCGAGCGGCGCGGGTGTTTCCATGTGACGAGCATGGCGGAGGCAACCGCTTGTACGCAACGCACCCGTAGGGAATCCGTTGACCCCGGCCTGTCCGGCACGGATGCTGGCCGCGTTCTCGTCACGCCGTCCGGAAACCCGGATACCGCGCTACCGGCCTCGGGAGGGCCTTCATGCCGCAGACCAACCCGTTCCACTCGTTGGTTCCCCGCAAGATGACGGACACCGAGCTGGCCCGCTCCATCCGGCTCAACATCGAGGCGGAGCTGGACGCCATCAACCTCTACGCGGCCCACATCGACGCGACGGACAACGAGGACGCCAAGGCCATCCTCCAGCACGTCATGGACGAGGAGCGCGAGCACGCGGCCCTCTTCTGGGAGCTCATCGCCCGGTTGGACCCGGAGCAGGCCGCGCACGCGAAGGAGGCCGTGGAGAAGTACCGGCTCATCACCTCCGGCGCGTCGCACGAGGCCGTGGAGGCCGTGGGCAAGGAGGGCGCGGCGCCGTCTGCCGCGGACGTCACCCCGGAGAAGCGCCTCACCGTGGGCAGCATGCGCCGGTAGCCGTCAGGACGAGTGGGCCTGCCGGCGCTCGGCCGGTGGGGCCTCCAAGTCATTCGCCGCCATGTACACGACGTTCCGCGAGCCTCGCTTGCCGCGGTACATGGCCCGGTCCGACAGGTCCAACAGCGTGGCCTTGTCCTGGGCGTGCTCGGGGAAGCTGGCCACGCCGATGCAGGTGGTGAGCTTGAGTGACAGGCCTTCGCGCGCCAGGAAGTTGTGCGTCTCCATGGTGCGCCGGATGCGCTCCGCCACCTTGAGCGCGCCGCCGGAGTCGGTGTTGCGCAGCACCACCACGTATTCGTCTCCGCCGTAGCGCGCGACGACGTCGTGGTCTCGGACGCAGCCCTTCACCACGCGCGCCGCCTCCACCAGCACCTTGGAGCCCACGAGGTGTCCATGGGTGTCGTTGATGGACTTGAAGTGGTCCAGGTCCAGGAACAGCAGGCTGAAGGTGCGCTGCGACTGGAGCGCGTCCTGGACCTCGCGGTCCACCACCAGGTGCAGGTAGCGGGTGTTGAACAGGCGGGTGAGGTCGTCGACGTACGCCAGGTCCTCCACCGCGGCGAAGCGGCCGAGGTTGCGCAGCGCGAGCGCCCAGTTGCGCACCAGGAAGCTGGCGGTCTCGCCCGCCCACTCCGCGCCCGTGCCGCCGAAGAAGAGCACCGCGTGCCCCAGCACGGCGTCGCCCTCCTGCGCGGGGACGGAGACGGCGCGAGGGAAGGGCGCGTCCAGGCCGTCCAGCTCGCGCGGCCCGCGTTCGTTCGTCAGGCGTTCGATGAGCTCGGCGATGAGCGGCTCTTCCAGCGCGGTGGACAGGCCGCTGGTGCCGTGGCGCCGCAGCGCGAAGGCGGAGTCGCGCTCCAGCAGCACCACGGCGCTGGCGGAGGCCATGCTCTGCAGCGCGCTGGCGGTGACCGCGGCCAGCTTCTCGCGGTCCAACGTGGTGGCGATGCGCTGCCCCGCCTCCAGCATGGCCACGTGGCGGCGCAGCGACGCGTTCTCCTGCATCAGGTCGCGCGTGGTGAGCGCGCGGCGCACGGCGTGCTGCAGGGCCTCCGGGGCCACCGGCTTGACGAGGTACTCCGCGGCGCCGCTCTTGATGGCGCGCACGGCGGGGTCCACCTTCTCCAGGCCGGTGATGACCACCACCTCCACGCCCGGGTGATGTTCCCGCACGTGCCGCAGGACCTCCATGCCGTCGCCACCGGGGAGGATGAGGTCCGTGACCACCGCGTCGAAGCGGTCGCCCGCGAGCGCTTCCTTCGCCTCTTGTAGCGTGCCCACCGCCGTGACGGCGTGTCCCACGGCGGTGAGGTAGTCGCCGTACAGGGTGCGGGCGATCTTTTCGTCGTCGACGAGGAGGATTCGCGCCATCTCCCATCGGCTTACCATCAACCGCTGGAACGCTGCTAGGGTCGCCCCCCGTGTCCCCCTTCGAAAGCGGCCGTCGGCTCTGCGTTCTCGTGGAGGCCGGGGAAACCCGTTACGCCGTGGAAGCGACGTCTGTCATGGAAGTGGCGATGCCAGGCGCCAATGGCAGCAGCCTGCGGGGTGTGTTGGAGGTGAAGGACCTCTGCGCGCTGCTGGGCGGGCCGCCGGAGGAAGGCCCGGGCATGGTGGTGGTGCTCGACGTAAGTCCCACCCTGGCGGTGCGCGTGCGCTCCGTGGTGGAGGTGGCGGACGTGGCCCGCGCGCCGTTCTTCCTGCTGCCTCCGGGGTTGGCGGACTCGCTGGCGCCGCTGAGCCGGGGCGCGGTGCTGTACAAGTCGCGGCTGTACCTGGAGCTCATCGCGGAGGCGCTGCCGCACCGGGTGGGGGCGATGTCGGCGGCGGTCGTCGCCCGGCCCGTACACTGGGCGGAGGCGGCTCCGGACCGGGCGCTCGTCTTCGAGTCCCAGCGTCGGCTGTTTGGCGTCCCCCTGGGCCTGGTGTCGCAGGTCATCAGCCGGGGCGAGGCCTTCAGCGTCCTGCCCGTGCAGAGCGGACCGGTGGCCGGTATCTTTCCGCATGATCAGGTGCTGTGGCCTGTCTGCTCGGTCCCCGCGTTGCTGGGGGAGGTGCCCGCGCCGGAGCCCTTCATCGTCCTCACGGAGCTGGCCGGGCGGAACGTGGGGCTGACGGCCACGCGGGTGCTCGGCGTCCTGCAACGTTTCGAGCCGGACGACACCGCGGGCAGCTTCCGCGCTCCCGGGTTGAGCGAGCCCGTGGCGTTCCTGGACCTGCAGCGCATGTTTTCTTGATCGTCCCAGAGGGCAACTCGTAAGCTGCCCCGCTTGTCAGACTGCCGCGAGTCAACCCTCGCGGCGGGAATCACCAACGAATTCAGGGGAGTGGATGCTCCCCGAGGCCCGAACCGATGCCCAAGAATCTGCTGGTCGCCGATGACTCGCTCACCATCCGCAAGGTGATCGGGATGATCTTCGCGACCGAGGACTTTCAGGTGACCGCGGTGGACAACGGGCTGGACGCCATCTCCCGCACCCGCGAGCTGCGTCCGGACGTCGTCCTCGCGGACGTCATGATGCCGGGCAAGAGCGGCTACGAGGTCTGTGAGGCGCTGAAGAACGACCCCGCCACCCAGGGCATCCCGGTGATGCTGCTGGCCGGCACCTTCGAGGCCTTCGACGAGAACCGCGCCCGCGCCGCCCGCGCGGATGACCACGTCACCAAGCCCTTCGAGAGCCAGATTCTGCTCGACAAGGTGAAGGCGCTGGTCGGCCAGAAGTCCAACACGATGCCCGCGTCGGCGGCCACGCAGGTGCGCCACGCGCCGCCTCCGCCCGCCGCGGCGCCCGCGCCTGTCGCCGCCGCCGCGCCGCCGGGGGCCCGTCCCGCGCCGCCGCCGGGTGCGCGTCCGGGGGGGCCTCCGGGGCCTGGGATGCCGCCGGGTGCGCGTCCTCCGGGGCCTGGGATGCCGCCGGGTGCGCGTCCTCCGGGGCCTGGGATGCCGCCGGGCATGGCGCGTCCTCCGGGGCCTGGGATGCCGCCGCCGGGTGCGCCGGGCGCGCCGCGTCCTCCGGGGCCTGGGATGCCGCCGGGCATGGCGCGTCCTCCGGGGCCTGGGATGCCGCCAGGTGCGCGTCCTCCAGGGCCTGGGATGCCGCCGGGCGCCCGTCCGGGCGTGCCGCCTCCGCCGGGTGGTCCCGCGCCGGGAATGCCTCCGCGACCGGGAATGCCGCCGGGCGCCGTGGCCCGTCCGGGCGTGCCGCCTCCGCCGGGGGGGCCCGCGCCGGGTGGCTTCCAGCGTCCGCCGGTGGGCGCGCCGCAGCCTCCGCCTCCGGGGGCGGCGCCGCAGCCCGCCGCGAGGGGCAGGGATCCGTTCGGCCTGGGGGCGCCCGCGCCCGCCGCGGCCCAGCCGTCCATCAGCATCGAGGACTCGCTGCCCGACACGGGTGACGCCGAGGAGATCTCGCTGGACATCGCCCCCCCCGCCGCGCCCGTCGCTGCCAGGCCGGCGAGCGCCCGTGCGCCTGCCGCGGATGGGGGCGAGGCCCTGCTGCGTGAGGCGCTTTCCAAGGCTTCCCGAGAGGTCATCGAGAAGATTGCCTGGGAGGTGGTACCGCAGCTGGCGGAGACCATCATCCGAGAGGAGCTCGAGCGGCTCATCAAGGACCGAGAGACCCAGCACTGAGGCGCCTGGCGCCGTAACCTCCTGACCTTTTGCCGGCCCCGGTCCTCCGGGGCCGGCCGCCTTCAATGACCGATACCACTGAACTTTCGAAGGCCTACGAGCCCACCGAGGTCGAGGCCCGGCGCTACGCGTTCTGGCTGGAGCGCAACTACTTCCGCGCCGAGGCGCCCTCCGACAAGCCGCCGTTCTCCATCGTCCTGCCGCCGCCCAACGTCACGGGCAGCCTGCACATCGGCCACGCGCTGACGGCGACCATCCAGGACATCCTCACCCGCTGGAAGCGGATGAGCGGCTTCAACGCCCTGTGGCTCCCCGGCACGGACCACGCCGGCATCGCCACGCAGATGGTGGTGGAGAAGGAGCTGAAGAAGACGGAGGGCAAGAGCCGCCACGACCTGGGCCGCGAGGCGTTCCTGGAGCGCGTCTGGGAGTGGAAGGGCAAGTTCGGCGACCGGATCGGCGAGCAGCACCGCTACCTGGGCGCGTCCCTGGACTGGAGCCGCGAGCGCTTCACCATGGACGAGCAGTCCTCGGCCGCGGTGCGCGAGGTCTTCGTCCGGCTGTACGAGGAGGGCCTGATGTACCGGGCCCAGAAGCTCATCAACTGGTGTCCGTCGTGTCGCACGGCGCTCAGCGACCTGGAAGTGGAGCACCAGGAGAAGAACGGCTCCATCTGGCACATCCGCTACCCGGTGAAGGACTCCGACCGCACGCTCACCGTGGCCACCACGCGCCCGGAGACGATGCTGGGCGACACCGCCGTGGCCGTGCATCCGGAGGACGAGCGCTACCAGGACCTGATTGGCAAGCACGTGGTGCTGCCGCTCAGCGGGCGTGAGATTCCCATCATCGCGGACGGCGAGCTGGTGGACCCGAAGTTCGGCACCGGCGTGGTGAAGGTGACGCCCGCGCACGACTTCAACGACTACCAGACGGGCCTGCGCCACAAGCTGCCGATGCTGTCCATCCTGGACGACGCGGCGCGGATGACGAAGGAGACCGGCAAGTACACCGGCACGGACCGCTTCGACGCGCGCAAGCAGGTGCTGGCCGACCTCCAGGAGCTGGGGCTCTTGGAGAAGGAGGAGCCGCACAAGCTGTCCGTCGGCACGTGCCAGCGCTGCACCACCGTGGTGGAGCCGCGCCTGTCGCCGCAGTGGTTCGTGAAGATCGAGCCGCTGGCGAAGCCGGCCATCGAGGCGGTGGAGCAGGGCCGCACGAAGTTCGTCCCGGAGTCGTGGACGAACACCTACTTCCACTGGATGCGCAACATCCACGACTGGTGCGTCAGCCGCCAGCTGTGGTGGGGCCACCAGATTCCCGCGTACTACTGCACCGCGTGCAGCCCTCGGCTGGGGGACGACACCGACCTGCCGCTGGACGCCGCGACGGTGAAGGTGGGCGGCGTGGACTTCGCGCGCGCGGAGCCGATTGTCGCGCGGGAGCAGCCCACGTCCTGCCCGAAGTGCGGCGGCGCCACGTTCATCCAGGACCCGGACGTGCTGGACACGTGGTTCTCGTCCGCGCTGTGGCCCTTCTCCACGCTGGGCTGGCCGCGCAACACGCCGGACCTCCAGACGTTCTACCCGACGTCCGTCATGGAGACGGGCCACGACATCATCTTCTTCTGGGTCGCCCGGATGATGATGATGGGCCTGCACTTCATGGGGGATGTGCCCTTCCGCACCGTGTACCTGCACGCGATGGTGCGCGACGAGAAGGGCGAGAAGATGTCCAAGACAAAGGGGAACGTCATCGACCCCTTGGACGTCATCCTCGGCGCCAGCTTGGACAAGCTCGCGCCGACGCTGAAGAACAAGTTCCCGCAGGGCATGCCGGCGTTCGGCGCGGACGCGCTGCGCTTCACGCTCGCGTCGCTCACCCAGCAGGGCCGGGACATCAAGCTGTCCATGGACCGGCTGGCTGGCTACAAGGCCTTCTGCAACAAGCTGTGGAACGCCAGCCGCTTCGCCCTGATGAACATGGGCGAGTTCACGCTGGATGAGCGTCCGCTGAAGGCGCGTCCGTTGACGCTGGCGGACCGCTGGATTCTCTCGCGGCTCCAGCGCGCCACCACCGAGGCCCGCGCCTCGCTGGAGACCTACGGCTTCGCCGAGGCGGCGTCCACGCTGTACCAGTTCCTGTGGGCCGAGTTCTGCGACTGGTACATCGAGCTGGCGAAGGGCTCGCTCTACGGCACCGACGAGCAGGCGAAGGACTCCGCGCGCGCGGTGCTGGTGTACTCGCTGGACCGCATCCTGCGATTGCTCCACCCGTTCATGCCGTTCATCACCGAGGAGATCTGGCAGAAGCTGCCGATGTCCCGGCCGGTGGACAGCATCATGATCGCGTCGTACCCGGAGCCCGACGCGGACCTGGTGGACGAGGCCGCCGAGGCGGAGATGGCCCCGGTCATCGCCACCATCGAGGGCCTGCGCACCCTCCGCGGCGAGAGCAACCTGTCGCCCGCGACCAAGGTGAAGGCGGTGGTGCAGAGCCCGGACGCCCGCACGCGCGAGCTGCTGGAGCGCTGGCGCGCGTACCTGATGCCGCTGGCCGGCCTGTCCGAGGTGGAGATTGGCGCGCCCGGCACCAAGCCGCCGCAGGCCGCCGCCTTCGTGGGAACGAACCTGGAAATCTACGTGCCGCTGGCGGGTCTCATCGACCTGGACGCGGAACGCGACCGCCTCCGCAAGGAGATCGCACGCGCCGAGCAGGAAGCTGCCGGTGTGCTGCGCAAGCTGGAGAACCCCAACTTCGTGGCCAAGGCGCCCCCGGACGTGGTCGAGAAGGACCGCGCCCGCGTGGAGGAGTTGAAGGAGCGCAAGGCCAAGCTTCAGGACCATCTGCAGCGCATTGCCCCGGAGCCCGCCATGCCCGCAGCGCCGCCGTCCGAGAGCAGCACGCCGACCGAAAGCGTTGAGCCGACCGAGGCCGACATCGCGACCGAAGCCGACGTCGCGACCGAGCCCACCACCCCGCCTGGGAGCGCCGCTCCATTAGAGACGACGCCTCCAGTCGAGGGGGGCACTGAATACGAGACGCTCGCCGAGTCCACCGAGGAGGAGGAGGCCGCCGTCGCACCGGCCGAGGAGAAGGCCGCGCCGGACGCGGAGGCAGAGGGGAACGTCGACCTGGCGGAGGAGCTGAAGGACGAGCTCGATGCCGCCGGCGGTGTGGCCGAAGCCGCGGACCCCCAGGTGCAGGACGCACTGGAGAAGCTGCGCGCGGGGACGAAGGAAGGCCTGTCTCCGGCCGACCATCATGACCTGGGCGTGGCGTACATGAGCATGGGGCTCGTCGACGACGCGATGCGGGAGTTCAACACGGCGCGTGCCGGTGGCGACGCCCGTGAGGCGCCTGCCGCCGCGCAGGTGGACGCTGAGCCCGAGCAGACGGTGGCCTCCACCGCGAAGGCCGTGGTGAAGGCCGCGCTGGCCGCGGTGAAGAAGGCGTCGTCCATCGCGAAGGACACGGTGGTGGACGCTGTCTCCGCTTCCGACGAGGACGAGGAACCCGCCGCTCCGGCGAAGGCGCGTCCCGCGAAGAAGGCCGCGGGCAAGAAGGCGCGTGCCGCCGCGACGAAGGCTCCGGTCAAGGCAACGGGCGCGAAGGGCGCTGTGACGAAGGCTCCGGCCAAGGGCGCGGCGAAGAAGGCCGCCGCGAAGAAGGCCCCGGCCAAGGGCGCGGCGAAGAAGGCTTCGACTCAGAAGGCCGCCGCGAAGAAGGCCCCGGCCAAGGGCGCGGCGAAGAAGGCTTCGACTCAGCAGGCCGCCGCGAAGAAGGCTCCGGCCAAGGCTGCGTCGAAGAAGGCTTCGGCTCAGAAGGCCGCCGCCAAGAAGGCTCCGGCCAAGGCTGCGTCGAAGAAGGCTTCGGCGCAGAAGGCCGCCGCGAAGAAGGCTTCGGCCAAGGGCTCCGCGAAGAAGGCTGCCACGAAGAAGGGGGCGGCGAAGAAGGTCGCTGCCGCCAGCAAGAAGCCGGTGAAGAAGGCGGCGGGCCGGAAGGCTCCCGCGAAGAAGCGCACCGGGGCGAAACCCAAGGCGCGGGCAAAGGCCCGGCGGTAGCAGGAGGAGACGTGCAGCAGCAGGATTACCTCGACCGGCTCATCGCGCTCGCACTCGATGAGGACCTGGGGGCGGCGGGTGACGTCACCTCGCAGGCCCTCATCCCTCCTGACTACGAGGGCAGCGCGGAGCTGGTCGCCAAGGAGCAGTTGGTGCTCGCGGGCCTGGAGGCCTTCGTCCGCGTCTTCAAGACGGTCGACCCGAACGTCGAGGTGGAGCTGTTGCGCCGCGACGGTCAGGAGATCAAACCGAAGATGGTCGCCGCGCGCTGTCACGGCCGGATGCGCTCGCTGCTCGCGGCGGAGCGCACCGCGCTCAACATCGTGCAGCGGGCCGCGGGCATCGCGACGCTGGCGCAGCAGGCCGTCACGTCCGTGCGCGGCTCCAACCTGCGCGTCCTGGACACGCGGAAGACGCCGCCGGGGATGCGCACGGTGGCCAAGGAGGCCGTCCGCATGGGCGGCGCGTCCAACCACCGCTTCGGCCTCTTTGACGGCGTCCTCATCAAGGACAACCACATCGCCGCCGTGGGGGGCTCCATCGCGGAGGCGCTGCGCCGCGCGAAGCTCAACGGGCCCCGGCTGACCAAGATTGAAATCGAGGTCACCAACCTCAAGCAGCTCGCGGAGGCCATCGAGCACGGCGCGGACGTGGTGATGCTCGACAACATGGACGACGCGCAGATTCGCGAGGCCGTGAAGCTGGCGGCGGGCCGCGTCCCGCTCGAGGTGTCGGGCGGCGTCACGCTGGACCGGCTGCCCCGGCTGGCGAAGCTGGGCATCGACTTCGTGTCCATGGGCGCGCTGACGCACTCCGCGCGGGCCATGGACCTGTCGCTGGAAATCACCGCCGCGGCGAAGCGTCCCGCGCGCGGCAAGCAGCCGAAGCCGGCGTAGCTCGCGGACACGGAGGCGCTCCTGGCTCCTGCCCGGGACGCGCGGAGCCCTCCCTGTCGCGGCCGCTCACTTGCCCGTGAGGACCTCCGCGCGGGGCTTGCCCTCCGCTGACGCCGGCATCCCCAGCTCCATCAGCGCCGACAGGGTGGGGGCGAAGTCCACCGGGTCGATCTCCTCCAGGTACATGCCCGGCTTCACGCCCTTGCCCGCGAAGAGGATGGGCACCTGTGAATCATAGGCGTGCGGCGTGCCGTGGTTGGCGCCGGTGGGGATGGCGTGGAGCAGGTGGAGGGGCCGGAGCATGAAGAGCACGTCGCCGCTGCGCCCCGGGTAGTAGCCCTTGCGCATGGGCGTCAGGTAGCCCGCGGTGTCCGGCGCGGTGAACAGGTCGTCATTCGCCACGGCCGTGATGACCGCCGGGTGCTTCGCCAGCCACGCCGCCGCCGCGCGCCGCACCGCCACGTCCACCGCGCCGCCCTGGTGCGTCTTGCCGCCCAGGTACACGTCCAGTTGTTCGAGCGTGGCCGTCACGTCGCCGCCGAACTGCTGGCGCAGCGCCTGCGTCAGGCCCTCCGCCAGCTCCGCCGGGCTCACCCGCTTGGCGGCCAGCCCCTTGGCGGCCCACTGCTCTGGCACCGCCGCGCCGCCGTGGTCCGCGGACAGCGCGATGACCAGGTTGCCCCGTCCCCCCGCCGCGCGCTCGGCCGCGGTGATGAGGCTGCCCAGCGCCTTGTCCAGCCGCAGCAGCGTGTCCTGCATCTCCCACGAGGAGGGCCCGTACTCGTGGAACACCAGGTCCGTGCCGGTGAAGCTCACGGCCAGCAGGTCGGGCACGCCGTCCTGGCCCAGGCCCTCTCCGGCGATGGCCGCCTTGGCCGCCTCCACCAGCAGGTCATGCGATTCCGGTGAGACGGCGAACGCCTGGTAGAAGGTGGGGCCCGGCGACGGCAGTCCGCCGTCCAGCGGATGGGGGAAGGTGCGGCCCAGGCCGTAGACGTCCGCCTCGGCGAGGCCTTCGTCCTCGCCCACGTACTCCGAGGCCGGCCGCAGCAGCTCCCACTTCTTGCCGAAGGACGCCTCCGGCAGCTTCCGCGCGTTCAGCGCCTTCAGCCACGCCGGGAACTCCTTCGTGTACCAGGTGCCGGTGACGAACTTCCCCTCGCCCTTGTCGAACCACCACGCCTGGCCCGCGCGTCCGGCCAGGGGGATGGCCGCGTGGGGCTTGAGGGACAGCGCCACCGCCTTGCCGCGCTCCTGCGTCGCCACGCGCAGCCGGTCCGCCAGCGTCTCCACCATGAGGTGGGCGGGGCCGGAGTCCTGGCCCGGCTTCAGCGGCACCTCCAGCACCGGGTGGGCCGCGTCCGCGAAGGCCATCACGCGCTTCATCGTCGAGCGGTCCACCCACCGGTTGTCCACGATGCCGTGCCGCCACGGGTTGGCGCCCGTGGCGAGGGTGGCGTGGCCGGGCGCGGTGCGGCATTCGGCGTGGCCGTAGCGCGCATAGGGAAAGTACGCGCCCTGGTTGAGCAGCTGGCCCAGGCCGCCCTTCAGGCGCGGACGGTTGCGCAGCAGCACGTCACTGCCGAGCGCGTCCACGCTGATGACGAGCGTGAGCCTGGGGGGGCGGGCAAGAGCGGGCAGGGTGGCCAGCGCGACGGCGAGGACGAGTGCGCGAATCATGGGGATGAGAACCATCTCCGCCGGGATGGTGAGAAGCAACCAACAACGCGTGTCACTGCTTGGACGCCGCACATCGCGCTGTTAGGGTCGCCCGCTTCATGGTCGAGGCCCGTCTTCGCGTCATCTACGGCGACACCGATCAGATGGGTGTCGTCTACTACGCGAATTACTTCCGCTATTTCGAGTTCGCGCGCAGTGAGTACTTTCGCGCTCGGGGTGGCAGCTACGCCGAGCTGGAGCGCTCGGGTGCCCTGCTACCCGTGGCCGAGGCGAGCTGTCAGTACAAGGCATCCGCGCGCTACGACGAACTGTTGGTCATCCAAACCACCGTGAGTGAGTTGCGCCGCGCGTCCATCGTGTTCACCTACGCGCTGTTTCGTGACGGTGCGCCACGCACGCTGCTCTGCACCGGAATGACGCGTCACGCCTGCGTGGGGCGGGACGGCAAGCCGACGCGGCTGCCCGACGCCCTCATCCGGTTGCTTGAAACAACCGAGCCTTCCCCGGGCTCTTCCACTACCACCTGAACCCTTCCGGCATACCCAAGGAGCACACACATGGATCGCAACCTGGCAATGGAGGTCGTGCGCGTCACCGAGATGGCGGCCATCGCCTCCGCCCGACTGATGGGCCGCGGCAGCAAGGACGAGTCGGACCAGGCCGCCGTGGACGCCATGCGCCGCGCCTTCGACGCGCTGCAGATTGATGGCACCGTCGTCATCGGCGAGGGCGAGCGCGACGAGGCGCCCATGCTCTACATCGGCGAGAAGGTGGGCAAGCGGGGTGATGGTGCGCCCGAGGTGGACATCGCCCTGGACCCGCTGGAGGGCACCAACCTGTGCGCCTACGGCCGGCCGGGCTCCATCGCCGTGGTGGCCATGGCGGGCAAGGGCGGGCTGCTCAACGCCCCCGACACGTACATGGAGAAGCTGGCCGTGGGCCCGCGCGCCCGGGGCGCCATCGACCTGCGCAAGACGCCCACGGAGAACCTCCGCGCCATCGCGGAGAAGATGAAGGTCTACGTGGAGGACCTCACCGTGGTGGTGCTGGACCGCGAGCGCCATTCCGACCTCATCAAGGAGATTCGCGCGGCGGGCGCGCGCATCCGGCTCATCGAGGACGGTGACGTGGCCGGCGCCATCGCCACGTGCTTCGACAACACGGGCGTGGAGGTGCTGATGGGCATCGGCGGCGCGCCCGAGGGTGTCATCGCCGCGGCGGCCATCCGCGCCACCGGCGGTGACATGCAGGGCCGGCTCGTTCCCCGCAACCAGGGCGAAATCGACCGCTGCAAGACGATGGGCATCAGCGACATCTCGAAGATCTACACCGCCGAGGAGCTGGCCAGGGGCGAGGTGATGTTCGCCGCCTCCGGCGTCACCACCGGCGACTTCCTCAAGGGCGTGCGCTTCTTCGGCGGCGGCTGCGAGACGCACTCCGTCGTCATGCGCAGCAAGACGGGCACCGTCCGCTTCATCCAGTCGGTGCACAAGTTCGACAAGAAGCCGGGGTACGCTTTCTAGGCCGCAGCTCCCACCCTGCCTCACGCCCCTGGAGACACCCATGCCTGGCGCCTCGCGAACCATCATCGTCAACGCCCCCATCGAGAAGGTCTTCGACGTCATCACCCAGTACGAGCGGTACCCGGAGTTCCTCCCGGAGGTGAAGGGCATCCGGACGGAGAACCGCCAGGGCAACACGGTGGACGTCCACTACAAGGTGGATGTGCTGAAGACCATCAGCTACTCCATCCACGTCACGGAGGAGCGGCCTACCCGCATGTCCTGGTCCTACATCAAGGGCGAGTTCATGAAGGACAACCAGGGCAGCTGGGTCCTGGAGCCCGAGGGCGAGGGCAAGACGAAGGCCACCTACACCGTGGAGATGGCCCTGGGCGCGCTGGTACCCAAGAGCGTCGTCTCCGCGCTGGTGGAGACCTCGCTGCCGAAGATGCTGGACGCCTTCAAGCGCCGCTTCGAGGCGCCCTGAACCCCGCCTCCAGGCGGCTTCCTGGCGGGCGACTCCACCATCGCCCGCCGACCGCCAGGAGTCTGCGGGGACCCGGATGCTCCGCCCGTCGCAGCAAGCGGGCGGACGAGGCTGTCTCGAAGGGGCTTGCGACGCCGGCTACGGGGAGTATGCCCATGGGAAGGTCCGCTTGCGGGCCGCATCGAGGGCATTAAACTGAACACCGTCCCGACAGGGTTTTCGGCCTCCACGACATTTCTGCCCTGGGTGCCCTGGCTCAGGTGTCGGGTGGCAGACGAGCAACCGTGCGAGATGGCAGCAACGTACCCAGCGAAGAACCGGGGTTCTTAATTTGCATCTGATATGGGTGGAAATGGTATTGGGGCGGGATGGGCGTACATCGGGGTACGTAGGCTGAGGGAGACGGAAGACCCATGCTCGACGCCTTCATCATCGAAGAGATAAAGCGCCGTGAGCGCCGCCGTGAGGAGCACGACAGGCCGGTGGCGGAGCTTCCGCTCCCCGTGCCGGATGACCGCCCGCGTCGGCGCACGGAGACCGAAGACGACAAGCCCCAGCGGGGCGTGGTGGTCATCGACCTGCTGTCCTGACCCCGGCATCGCGGCTTGACGGCCGCGCCGGTGTGTCCCCGAGCCCGCGGTGGCGGTCCTTCCCAGGACGGCCCCGCGGGCTTCGCGCATCCAGGCGCCCCAGCCCCCCTCAGGCGTGGGTCAGGGCCAGCAGGTGCCGGGGGTGGTAGACCTCCCACAGCGGCCCCTTGACGGTGGCCAGGGCCTCCAGGACTTGCTTGCGCCACTCCTCGGGCAGGGCCTGCTCGCCATGGAAGGCGCCCACGAGCGCGCCGGTGATGGTGGCGTGGGCCTCCGTGTCGCCGCCCCGGTGGACGACGTCCAGGAGCGCGGCCTCGGCGCTGGGGGCGTGGAGCAGCTCCCAGAAGGCCAGCCGGAAGGCGACGCGCACCGCGTGCAGGGGGCGGTGGAGGTGCAGCTCCGGCCCGTACAGCATCGGGTCCTCCTGTTGGGCAAGCGCCAGGTCCTCGCGCAGGAGCGACGCGGCGAAGGACACCTCCTGCACATAGTCACTGGCGGAGCGCCCGAGCGCGGCGCCGGCCAGCAGCAGGCCCGACTCCGCGGCGGGGATGAGGTCGGCGGCCTTGAGGCCCGCGCCATGGGTGACGGCATGGCCAATGGCCGCGTTGAAGGCCGCGCAGGCGAGCTGACAGCGCGGGTCGAAGTGGGTGAGGGCGGAGTCCTCCAGCGAGGCCTGGGTGAGCGCGTGGGCGTCCCCAGCCAGATACACGCCCAGCGGCGCCGTGCGGGCCAGGCTCCCCGGGTCCGCGGGCTTGCGGTACGCGCGCAGCCACACGCGCCTGCCCGCGCCCAGGGGCGGGAAGCCCGACGTCTGGCAGTCCTCGAAGACCTCCTTCAGGGGCTCGCTGACGTCGAAGGCATGGGGCTGCCAGGCGCGGTAACGACGCAGTGCGTCCGCGGCGTCGTAGCGCCGGATGGCCCGGAGGCTGTGCCCCAGGCAGGCCGCGAGCTGGACCTCCTCCGTCACCTGCCCGCGGCGCAGCTCATGGGGGCCGCCGCCCATCAGCTTCATGTAGGGCCCCTCCGCCTGCTTGGGAAATGGAACGGCCATGAAGGGGCGGTGCGCGGTGGGGACGGACAGGGCGTTGCCCACGGCCATGCCGAGCAGCGCGCCGCGGCGCCGTTGAGCGAGCAATGGGTCAGGCCCCTTCAAGGCGGGGCGGCGTTGGGGCGGGGGCATTCGACGGGTGGACACTGTAGCAGCGCGGGCCGCGAGCACGCTTGCCCGGCCCGGGGGGCTCTTCTAGAAACGGTCGCCTATGACCGAGATTTCTCAGATTCTGGCGCGCGAAGTGCTCGACTCTCGTGGCAACCCCACCGTGGAGGCGGAGGTCCAGCTTGCCGGGGGCGCTCGTGGCCGCGCCGCGGTGCCGTCCGGTGCGTCCACCGGTGAGCATGAGGCCATCGAGCTGCGCGACGGCGACAAGCAGCGCTACCTGGGCAAGGGCGTGCAGAAGGCCGTGAAGAACGTGGTCGACGTGCTCGCGCCCGCGCTGGTGGGCATGGACGCGGCGGATCAGTTCGCGGTGGACCAGCGGATGCTGGAGCTGGACGGCACCGCCACCAAGGGCAAGCTGGGCGCCAACGCCATCCTCGCGGTGTCCATGGCGGCGGCCCGGGCCGCGGCGGACGCGCACGGGCTGCCGCTGTACCGCTACGTGGGCGGCGTGCAGGCGCGCACCCTGCCGGTGCCGCTGATGAACATCCTCAACGGCGGCGCGCACGCGGACACCCGCGTGGACGTGCAGGAGTTCATGGTGGTGCCCGCCGGCGCGTCCTCCTTCGCGGAGGGCCTGCGCTGGGGCGCCGAGGTGTTCCACGCGCTGAAGAAGATTCTCAAGGACCGCAAGCTGGCCACGGGCGTGGGCGACGAGGGCGGCTACGCCCCGGACCTGCCGGCGAACGAAGAGGCGCTGAAGCTCATCATGGAGGCCATCGACAAGGCGGGCTTCAAGGCCGGTGAGCAGCTCTTCCTGGCCCTGGACGTGGCGGCCAGCGAGTTCTTCGACAAGGGCAGCAAGAAGTACAAGCTGAAGGGCGAGGGCAAGGAGTACGACGCGGCGGGCCTGCTCGAGTACTACCGGGGCCTGTCCGAGCGCTACCCCATCATCTCCATCGAAGACGGCATGGCGGAGGATGACTGGGAGGGCTGGAAGAAGCTCACCGACGCGCTGGGTTCGCGCATGCAGCTGGTGGGCGACGACCTCTTCGTCACCAACGTGGAGCGCCTGGGCCGCGGCATCGAGACGGGCACGGCCAACTCCATCCTGGTGAAGGTGAACCAGATTGGCACCCTGACGGAGACGTTCGACGCCGTGCGCATGGCGCACCGCGCCGGGTACACGTCCGTGATGAGCCACCGCTCCGGTGAGACGGAGGACACCACCATCGCCGACCTGGCCGTGGCGCTGGACTGCGGGCAGATCAAGACGGGCTCCGCGTCGCGCTCCGACCGCGTGGCCAAGTACAACCAGCTGCTGCGCATCGAAGGCGAGCTGGGGGCCGCGGCCCGCTACGCTGGCAAGTCGGTGTTCCGCGCCCTGAACCAGAAGAAGTGAGCCCGTGAGCGACAAGCCCAAGCGCATCCTGGTTTCAAACGACGACGGCTACTTCTCCGAGGGGCTCCAGGCGCTGGTCGAGGCCGTGAGCCCCCTGGGGGAGGTGTGGGTGGTGGCGCCCGACCGGGAGCAGAGCGCCGCGTCCCACGCCATCTCCCTGCACCGGCCGCTGCGCATCAAGGAGGTGCGGGCGCGGTGGTTCGCCGTCGACGGGACCCCCGCGGACTGCGCTTATCTGGCGATCAACCATCTCCTGAAGGATGATCGCCCGGTACTCATGGTTTCCGGCATCAACCACGGCGCGAACCTGGCCGAAGACATCATGTACTCCGGCACGGTGGCCGCGGCGATGGAGGGCGCGCTCCTGGGCGTGCCTGCCATTGCCTTCAGCCTGGTGGCCCGGCGGAGCTTCGACTTCGCGCCGGCGGCCCGGTTCGCCCGTTCGCTGGTGTCCAGCGCCCTGTCGCGCCCCCTGCCGCCGCGGATGCTCCTCAACGTGAACATCCCCGGAGGCGTGGAGCCGGAGGGCTACGCCATCACCCGCCAGGGCCGTCACTCGTACGGCTTCGAGGTGGTGGAGAACGAGGACCCGCGTGGCCGGAAGTACTACTGGATTGGCGGGAGCGACTACCAGCACGAGGACATCCCGGGCAGCGACTGCAACGCCGTGTTCCGGGACAAGCGCGTCTCCGTCACGCCGCTGCACTTCGAGCTGACGGACCATGGCCGGCTCCCGGACCTCGCCGGGTGGCAGGTCGATGGCTTCAACCGGCATGAACCGGACGGTGCCTAGCGTTGGCGCCGTGTGTGTCCAGCCGAGCGCGTGGGGCGCTCCGGGTGTTCCTCCTGGCCGTGCTGCTGAGCGGCTGCGTGGGCACCCGGGCCTCCTCCGTGGCCGGGCCGGACACGGGGACGGACACCGCTTCGCGTGAGGGCGAGGCGGCGGAGGTCACCGACGCGGACGCGCGGACCACGCCGCTGCCCTTCAACCTGAGGGGCGTCCACGCCGAGCCGGAGCTGGTGGCCGCGCGCCATGTCGTGGCCGCCGGCGAGACGATGTACCGCATCTCGCGCACCTACGGCCTCACGGTGGAGGAGCTGGGGTCGGCCAACGGCATCAAGGCGCCGTGGACGTTGGCGGTGGGGCAGGAGCTCACCATCCCCGGTGTCGAGCGCGGCGTGCCCGTCCGGGCCCTGGCGGAGGCGGACCCGGAGCCGGTGCGGACTTCGACGTCGGCCGGGGGGCGGCGCAGCGTGCCGGCCGTGGGCCGCCGCGAGGAGCCCCCGTCGCGCCGCCGGACCCTGTCGCGGCCGGCGAGCGCCACGGGCCCGCCTCGTGTGGCCACCCAGGGGCAGCTCGACTGGCCTCTGCGAGGCGTCCTGTACGGCCGCTTCGGGAAGAAGGGGAGGGAGCCGCATGACGGCATCGACCTGGCCGCGCCCGCCGGCACGTCCGTGAAGACGGCGCAGGCAGGCACGGTGCTCTACGCGGGCGAGCAGCGCGGCTACGGCAACATCGTCATCGTCGAGCACACGAACAAGTTGATTACGCTGTACGCACACAACCGCGACCTGCGCGTGCGCACCGGGCAGAAGGTGCGCCGCGAGCAGGTGATTGCCACCGTCGGCGAGTCGGGTCGGACGTCCGGGCCCCATCTGCACTTCGAGGTGCGTATGGACGGAAAGCCGGTGGACCCGCTCGACTACCTGGGGCCGATGCCCTCCTCGTAGCCGAGGCGGCGCGGGCCCGGCTGCCCCCCCGCTTCAGGCGACGGGGCAGGGCGTCAAGTCGTGTGACGTCTGGGCCTCGGTGCCGGGCCCGGGTGAAGGTAGAGTGCCGGCCCGTGTCGCGCTTCGTGTCCTGGTGGCTCTCTTGTTTCGTCTTGTTGCTGGCTTCTGCGGCCCATGCCCAGGCGCCAGCCCCTGTACTCCCTGCTGCTGAGTCCCCGGCGCCTGAGGCCGTCGTCGTGGCCGTGCTGATGCTGGAGGCCAACGCGGCGGGCAGCGACGCGGCGCCGGGCGTCACCTCGCTCATCACCTCGCGGCTCGCGGAGTCGCCGCGGCTGCGCGTCCTCTCGCAGTGGGACGTCGAGGCCGCCCTGGACGAAGAGCATCAGCGGCAACTCCAGGGCCTCAAGACGTGCGAGCGAGGAGACTGCCTCCAGGAGCTGGTGGCCCTCACCGGCGCCCGCTACGTCGTGGCCGGCCGGTTGGATCGCTTCGGCGACCAGTACCTGCTCACCGCCAACCTGTTGGACGCCGCGGGCGGGCGGATCCTGGCCCGGCCTCGCGCGGAGGCCCCGGAAGCGGAGGACCTGCTGCGCACCGCGAAGGCCGTCTCCGACCAGCTCTTCGCCGTGCTCGTCCCGCCAGAGGAGTCCGTGGCGGCCCGCCCGCTGCTGGGAGGCTCCTCGCGGACGGGCGGCGGCGGCCTGCTGCTGGGCCTGCGCGTCAACAACAACTTCATCGACAAGCTCTCCAATGTGAACCCAGGCGGCGACGTCGAGGTGGGCTACTGGTTCCACCCCGAATGGGTCGGCTTCCTCCAGGTGGGCTTCAGCTACGTGCGCTCCACCCAGGAGGGCGTGCGCAGCGGCCTCACCGTGCTGCCCAGCATCGTGGGCGCGCGCCACTACCACAACGTGGAGAAGTCCCTGCGGCCCTACTGGGGCTTCGGCCTGGGCGTGCAGCTGTCCTTCGGTGACTTCGGCATCTTCCAGTCCACCGGCCCGCTGCCCACCGTCATCGGCTTCGCGGGGCTGGAGTACCTCGTCGCCGGCTCAGTAGGCTTCCAGCTCGAGCTGGGCACCAACGTCGCGCAGGCGGTGCTGGGGCTGTCGGAATCGAAGCTGGGAGACGGCCTCAACCTGGACCTGAACGCAGGCATCGCGTACCACTTCTGAGCCTCGGAGCCCCCATGTCCCCGCGCGCCCTCTCCCTGATTGCCTTGCTCGCCCTGACGGGCTGTGACGACGAGACGCCTCGCGTCAAGCCGAAGGACCACGCGGAGGGCCTCTACGTCAAAGGCACCGCCGAGTACCTCCAGGGCCACTTCGACGCGGCCCTGGCCTCCTTCGAGGCCATGAAGCAGATTGCCCCGGACGACCCCCGCCTGCCCGCCGCGCGCGGCGAGCTGTTCCTGTCCATGGGACGGCTGACGGACGCCGCCGCCGAGTTCGAGGCCGCCCTCAAGCTGGAACCCAAGCGCTCCACCAACTGGAGCCGCCTGGGCTTCATCCAGACCCAGTTGGGCCAGGTGGCCGAAGCCCAGAGCTCGCTGCGCAAGGCCCTGGCCCTCTTCCCCCAGGACTTCAACGCCCTGGAGGCGCTGGGCGACCTGGACCTCAAGAAGGGCGACCACGACGCCGCCGTGCGGCACTTCACGCTCGCCTCCAACGCGGCGCCGTCCCCGGAGCAGAAGTCCGCCCTCATCATGCGCGCGCTGGACGTCCTGTCCTCGAAGCAGCGCTACCCGGAGCTGCTGGCCGCGGCCCAGAAGGCCGTGGATGACGGCATCCACACCGCGGACGTGCTCGCCACCCTGGGGGACGGCCTGGTGCGCGCCGGCAACCTCACCGAGGCCGCCAACGCCTACCGCGACGCCGCCAGCCGCTCGCCCCGAGATCCCACCCTGTGGGAGCTCGTCGGCGAAATCCAGATGAAGCTGGACAAGCCCGGGGACGCCATCAGCGCGTACAAGGAATCCCTGCGCGTGAAGGACCGCGCCATCGTCCACGTGGCGCTGGCCCGCATCTACCTGGGGATGAAGGACGCCTCGGCCGCGCAGGAGGAGCTGGCCGCGGCCCTGGAGTCCGTGTCCGGCCAGGACATCCGCGAGCTGCGCGAGCTGGCCAGCCTGCTGGTCACCATGGACCGCAAGCCGGACGCGCTGCGCATCCTCGCCAACCTCAGCGCGGAGCAGGACCACGCGAAGGACGCCGAGCTGCACGTCGCCACCGCCCAGCTGGCGCGGGAGCTCAAGGACCCCGGCATCCAGCAGGCCGCCTGCGCGCGGGCGACCGCCGCGGACGCCACCCTCAAGAAGTGCCCTTGAGCCACGCCCGGGCCAGGAGACGGCCCGGGACGGGGAGGGGAGACTACGGGGTGCGGCCGCCCTGGAGCTTGCGGTACACGCCCACCACCTGGCCCAGAATCATCGTGGACCGGAACTCCGCGCGGCTCACGTAGATGGGCTGCATGGTGGCGTTGGCCGGCTGGAAGCGGATGCGGTCCCCTTCCGGGTAGTAGCGCTTCACCGTGGCCTCGTCCTCGATGAGGGCCACCACGATTTCACCCGGCTGGGCGGACGGCGTCTTCTTCACGAAGAGGTAGTCCCCGTCGTGGATGCCGTCGTCAATCATCGACTGTCCCTTCACGCGCAGGGCGAAGACCTCGCGGCCATTCACACCTCCGAGCAGGAAGCTGTCGATCTTGACGGAGTCCTCCATGTTCTCCTGCGCCAGCAGCGGCGCGCCGGCGGCGACCTTGCCGAGCAGGGGAATCTCCACCATGCCCGAGTCCTTGCGCGCCCCCAGGCCGAGCAGCAGCCGCGCGCGCTTGGTGGGCACCAGGGAGCGGCTCTGCTGCTCGCCCCGGTTCAGGTAGCCCTTGCGCTCCAGCGCCTTCAGGTGGTCGTTGACGCCGTTCGTCGAGCGGATGTCCATGTGCTCCCCGATTTCGCGAATCGTCGGCGGGAAGCCCTGGGTCTCCGTCTCCTTGACGATGAAGCTGAGAATCTCGCGCTGGCGTTCCGTGAGCTCTTCCATGCGCTCCCTCACTCATCTGCCGTCCTGCCGGGGAGTCGTTCTCCCCAGGCAACAGGCTTTCAGTGTCACTCTCCCTGAACAGGCGTGTAGAGTCAACTCGTTCGGTCTCACCCTGCGCACTCGGGGTGTGCCCCGCTCCGTCCTGTTTCTCACTTCTTGAGGTGGGGGGACGAACTCGACGTACACTTCCGCCGCTTTGTCCGAGCTCCGCCACACGCTGCTCTTCGTCGACGACGAGGCCGACGTCCTGGACATCCTCACCCGGATGTTCCAGCGCCGGTACCGCGTCCTCACGGCCCGAAGCGGTTCCGCCGCGCTGGAGATCCTGAGAAAGGAGCCGGTGGACGTCCTCATCACCGACCAGCGGATGCCTGAGATGACGGGCATCGAGCTGGTGGCCACCGCGCGCGCGGAGGGCTTCGACGTCACCGCGCTGCTGCTCACGGGGTACACGCACCCGGACGACATCATCGCGGCCATCAACCAGGGGCAGGTGTACCGGTACATCACCAAGCCCTGGGACGTGAATGACCTGCTCATCACCGTGAAGAACGCGGTGGAGTACACGCAGCTGCGCAAGGACAAGGAGCGGCTGATCCGCCAGCTCCACCAGCGCGTGGAGGCGCTCTTCGTCCTGTATGAGGTCAGCCGCGCCAGCGCGAATGATCCGGCCAGCTACGACAACATCATCGACCGCGTGCTCATCGCCGTGGCGCGCGTGCTGCCGTACGACTGCGGCGCGGCGCTCATCGCGCCGGACGAGGCGCGCAGCGCGACGCTGCGGCTGCGCTGTCAGGGCACGGTGGGGGAGAAGGCGCTGCTGGGCGTGAAGGAGTCCATGCTCGGCGCGTACCGCAAGAGCAGCGGCCTCCTGCTGCCCGAGGACCGCGTCATCACCCGCGTGGCGGGCACCACCACCCAGGACGCGGCGGCGCCGTCCGTCTACCCCAGCCAGCTCACGGTGAACCTGGTCGCTGGCGGGCGCCCGGTGGGCATGCTGTCGCTGTTCAGCCAGAAGCCGGACGCGTTCACCGAGGACGACGGCGTGCTGCTGGACGTGCTCGCCAACCAGACGGCGGACGCCATCCAGTCCCTGCGCTCGGCGGAGGAGGAGGCCCGCCACCGCATGGAGCGGATGGTGGAGTCCATGGCCGACGGCGTGGTCCTCACCGACGAGAAGAACGACATCGTGGTGATGAACCCGGCGGCGCGGCGGCTCTTGCACGCGGGGGAGAGCCCCGAGGAGCAGACGACGCGGCTGATGGAGGAGCGCCTGGGCTTCCAGCCCTTCCACCTGGTGCGCGGCTGGGAGTACGGCGGCGGGCAGGTGCTGCGCGAGGAGGTGAAGCTCTTCGACCGGCACGTCCAGACGACGGTGACGCCGGTGACGGACGCGCGCAACACGCTGCGCGGCGTGTGCGTGGTGCTGCGCGACATCACCGAGCAGAAGCGGCTGGAGGAGCGCAAGGACGAGTTCGTCTCCATGGTGAGCCACGAGCTGCGCACGCCGCTGACGTCCATCTCCGGCGCGCTGGACCTGGTGCTCAACTTCATGGCCGGGGACATCAACGACCGGCAGCGCCGCTACCTGTCGCTGGCGCGGGACTCCACCGAGAAGCTCAACGCCATCGTGGATGACCTGCTGGACCTGTCGAAGTTCGCCAAGGGCCGGCTGCGGATGAACTTCGAGGTGTCGTACCTCGACGAGCTCGTCCAGCGCGTGGTGGAGAAGTATGGCCCGGCCTTCGGCGAGAAGCGGGTGGTGGTGACGCCCGTGCTGCCGCGCCACCCGCTGCGCGTCCTGGTGGACCCGAACCGCCTGGACCAGGTGCTCAACAACCTGCTCAACAACGCGGTGAAGTTCACCCCGGAGGGCGGCGAGGTGCGGGTGGAGGTCCACGCCACCTCCAGCCTGCCGGGCTACGTGGTGGTGTCCTGCTGGAACAGCGGAGACCCCATCGCCGAGGAGAGCCTGGAGCGCATCTTCGACCGCTTCGAGCAGGCGCGCACCAAGGCGAACCGCACCGTGCGAGGCACCGGGCTGGGCCTGGCCATCTGCCGCAACATCGTGGAGGCCCACGGCGGACGCATCTGGTGTGAGCCGTGTCCGGACGGCGTGCGCTTCATGGTGGTGTTGCCCACCGAGCCGCCGCCGGAGCTGCGCCGGGGAGACGACGTGGCGGACGCCATCCAGCTCCCGCGCCGGCAGGAGAGCCGGGGCCGGGTGCTCATCATCGACGGTGAGCCCGAGGTGGCCTTCATCGCCAAGGCGCTGATGGCCGGGCGTGGCTACGACGTGCGGCTGGCCTTCAACGCGGAGGACGGCCTGTCCGCCGCGCGGAGGTATGACCCCGACACGGTAATGGTGTCCGTGCGTCTGCCCGACGTGGACGGGCTGCGGCTGGCGGAGATCCTCCGGCATGACCCGGAGACGCGCCGCGCGCCGCTGCTGGTGTCATCCGCCTTCGACGAGCGTCAGCGCGCCTTCCGCGCGGGCGCGGATGCCTTCCTGGTGCGCCCGCTGGCGTCGGACAAGCTGCTGGCCACGGTGGACTCGCTGGTGCGCGGCCGTCAGGGCCCGGCGCACGGCCGCGTGCTGGTGGTGGACGACGACGCGAAGATCGCCGCCATCTGCCGCGAGGTGCTGGAGAACATCGGCTTCGACGTGGCGCTGGCGGGCTCCATCGAGGAGGGACGCCGCTCCCTGCGCGAGCGCCGGCCGGACGTCGTGCTGCTGGACGTGACGCTGCCGGACGGCGACGGCTTCGTCTTCCTGGAGGAGATCAAGGCGGAGAGCGCCGGCGGCCACATCTCCGTCATCTTCATCTCCGCCCGCGCGGAGACGTCCTCCAAGGTGCGCGCGCTCAAGCTGGGCGGTGACGACTACCTCACCAAGCCCTTCGACGCGCTGGAGCTGGGGGCGCGCGTGGAGAGCGTGATGCGGCGCAAGGAGCAGGAGCTGTCGGCCTCGCCCACCACGCAGCTGCCGGGCTCCACCGCCATCGAGCGCGAGGTGCAGCGGCGCCTGTCCGCGCGCCGGCCCTTCGCCTTCTGCTACCTGGACCTGGACAACCTCAAGGCCTACAACGACTACTACGGCTTCGCGAAGGCGGACGGCGTGGTGCGCCAGACGGGTGACCTGATGCGTGAGGTGTTCGCGCAGGACGGCGCGCCCGGTGACTTCCTGGGCCACGTGGCGGGTGACGACTTCGTGTTCATCACCTCGCCGGAGTCAGTGGACCGCATCTGCCAGAAGGCCATCGAGACGTTCGACCGCATCATCCCGCTCTATTACGACCGGCAGGACCGGGAGCGCGGCCACATCGAGGCGGAGGACCGCTACGGGGAGAAGCGGCAGTTCCCCATCATGAGCGTGTCCGTGGTGGCGGTGATGACGGACGGCACCCAGGACCACGCGGAGCTGGCGCGCCGCGCCGCGGACATGAAGAAGCGCGCCAAGGCGATTGCGGGCTCCGTCTTCCTGCGCAGTGACCAGGAGCGGGTGGTACGCTCCGTGGCCGGATGAGGCTCTACCAGCAACTCGTCCTGTTCATGCTCGCCGCGACGGTGCTTCCCCTGGCCGCGGTTGGCTTCCTGTTGCTTTCGCGCGCCGAGGCCGAGCTGGCCGCTCGCATCGACGCGGAGCAGCGCGCGCAGGCGGTCGCCACCGCTGAGTCCGTGGGCGCCACCCTGATGGAGGTGGTGGACGCGCTGGCCCGCTCGGCGGAGCTCATCGACTGGCAGGCCGCGAGCGACGCGGAGACGCAGGGCGCGCTGCGGCTGCTGTACGGCCAGTCTCCCGCGGTGAGCGCGGTACTGAAGCTGGACGCGGAGGGCCGGCCGCTGGGCGCGCCCGTCTTCCGCGCGCGGCCCATCGACGGCCATCCGGCCTTCTCCCCGGAGTCCGTGGACCGGCTGGTGCGCTCCATCCCCGTGCAGGCGCTGCGCGGCGGCGGCAAGGGCCAGGCGGCGCTGGGCAGCGCGTACGTGCACTCGGACGAGGGGCGCTCGGCGGTGGCCGTGGCGGTGAAGCTGGCGGAAGGCGAGGGCGCGCCCTTCGCCGTCGCGGAGGTCGTGCTCCACCCGCTGGAGGCGGTGCTGCGCAGGCGCCTGGGCGAGGGGCTGGGGCGCATCGACCTGGTGGACGAGGAGCGGCGCGTGCTCGCCAGCACCGCGCCGGAGCGGCGGGGGCAGGCGCTGGCGCCGGAGTTGAGCGCGCACCTGTTGGCCCCGGCGGCGGCGCTGACGGAGCGGGTGCGCAGCTTCCGCGTGGAGTCACCGGCCCGGCGCGTCAGCGTGGCGCGCGTGCCCCATGGCATGCGCTTCGACGTGCTGGTGGAAGTGGAGGAGTCCACCGCGCTGGCGCCCGTGCACGACATGCGGCGCACGGTGCTGCTGTCCATCGGCGCCACCTTCCTGGTGCTGCTCGGGCTGGGCGCCCTCTTCACGCGCCGCCTCAACGTGCGGCTGGCGGAGGTGGTGCGTGGCGCGGAGGCCTACGGGCGCGGCGAGCTGGACACGCGCTTGAAGGTCTCCGGCCAGGATGAGCTGAGCGAGCTGGCCACGACCTTCAACCGCATGGGCGAGGAGCTGGAGGCGGCGCGCGCCCGGATGCTGAGCTGGAACGACGACTTGCGCGTCCGCGTGGAAGAGGCCACCGCGGAGCTGAGGGCGGCCCAGGCGCAGCTGGTGGAGGCGCAGAAGCTGGCCGCGGTGGGGCAGCTCGGCGCGGGCGTGGCGCACGAAATCAACAACCCGCTGGCGGGCATCCTCGGCAACGTGCAGTTGCTGATGCTGGACCGTGGCGCCGCCGACCCGGATTTGGAGTCGCTGCGGAAAATCGAGCAGAGCGCCAAGCGCTGCAAGGAAATCACCCAGAACCTGCTGCGCTTCTCCCAGCAGCGCGAGCGCGCGGAGCTGCGGCCGGTGGACCTCAACGCCGTGGTGCGTGACGCGCTCAGCCTCACCGAGCATCAGCTCCGCGGCGACGGCGTGGCGCTCACCAGCGTGCTGGGTGAAGGGCTCGCGCGAGTGCGTGGCGACCCGGGGCACCTGTCGCAGGTGGTGCTCGCGCTGGTGTCCAACGCGCGCACCGCGATGCTGAAGTCACCCCAGAAGCGGCTCACGCTGCGCACGGGCGAGGCCAACGGCTTCGGCTTCCTGGAGGTGGAGGACACGGGGAAGGGGATTGCCCCCCACCTCCGCCCCCGCATCTTCGAGCCCTTCTTCACGACGAAGGACGTATGGTCCAACGTGGGGCTGGGGCTCAGCGTGGCCTGGCGTGTGGTGACGGAAGCGGGCGGGAGCATCGAAGTCCGCTCGGAAGTCGAGCAGGGCAGTTGCTTCACCGTGAAGCTGCCGAAGGCGTGAGCCCCCTTGGGGGGCCTGTGATAGCTAACGAGGCTGCCCATGGCTGATTCCCGCCCATCGCGCCGTCAGGTGCCCTTCTTCATTGGCCTCGCGCTGATTCTCGCGGCGTTGCCAGTGGGGTGGTTCGTCTTCCTGCGCCCGCCACCTCCTCCGCCGCCGCCTCCCGCCGCGCCGCCCGTCGTCGAGGCGCCGGTGGCGCAGAAGCCGCTGGTGCTGGAGCTGACGCAGGTGTCCGGCAAGGTGGAGGTGCAGCACACGGACGGCTCGTGGCGCGAGGCCACTGCGGGCATGGCGTTGCGACGCGACGAGCGCGTGCGCACCGATGACGGCTCGTACGCCATGCTGATTGGCGGCGAGTCCGTGGAAGTGCACATGGACCCGGGCACGGAGATCTCCGTGGACGAGCTGACCGAGTCGCTGTCGCGCATCCTGCTCTCGCGCGGCATGGCCACCGCCGTCGTGCGGCCAGGGCAGCGCCACACCTTCGAGGTGAAGGCGGCGAACTCGGACGCCAAGGCCACGTTGCAGCAGGCCGGTGCCTTCACCATGAGCAACAACGGCGAGGGCACCGTGGCGGTGGGCACGCGCGAAGGCGAGGTGACGCTGCTCGGCCAGGGCAAGGTCGTCATCGTCCGCGCGGGACAGCAGGCCGTCGTCCGCCCGGGACAGGCGCCGTCGGAGCCTTCCCCCATCCCCACCAGCCTCCTGCTCAAGGTGGACTGGCCCACCGGGCGCACCCGCCGCGAGCGAGAGCTCGTCGTGCGCGGGCAGACGTCTCCGGGCAGCCGCGTGGAGGTGGATGGCGTCAGCGTCAAGTCCGATGCGGAGGGAAACTTCCAGCGAAAGGTGGTTCTTCGCGAGGGCCGCAACACGGTGGACGTCCAGGCCTATGGCGTGGGGCGGCTGCGACAGAAGGACAGCAAGGACGTCGTCGTGGACACCACGCCGCCGCCGCTCAAGACGGATACCGAGAACATCTGGAATCAGGCGCGCGACGATTGACGCGGCAACCGTGGGTGCGAGCGGGTGTTCGCCTTGACCCATTGCGAGGAGGCTCCCTACACTCCCGGGAGGAGTCATTCCTGTTCAAGGGCAATCCCGGGCGAAAGCCCAGGTGCGCAAAGCCGCGGGGCCTGAAGTCCGGCCGGCCGTGACCGCCGTGGGAAGTCAGCACCGGACAGGTTCCGGGCCCACTGCGCCTTGGGCGGGCATGGGTCTTCATTTCGGAACCCCCGGGAGGTCCTCTCCGATGCTGCGGACACTGGCCCTGAGTTGCTGCCTGTTTTCCCCGCTCGCCTTCGCCTCCACACCGGAGCTCCGCACCCTGACAGGCACCCTGCACGTGGTGGCCGGCGGCCCGGGTGACCAGACGGACCCGCACGTCAGCGGACCGCGGGTGGCGTATACGAATGAGTCTCGCGGCACGAGCGAGATTCGCTACCACGACCTGCGGACCTCCGTGGACGCGGCCATCCCCAACGGCGGCGCGTTCGACTTCGTGTCGGACATCTCGGACGGCACCATCGTCTTCACGCGCGTGAGCACCTCCAGCGCCATCTACACGTTCGACGTGGACGTGGACGCGGCGCCTCGGGAGCTGGCGCCGGAGGCGGGCAGCAGCCGGCGCTCCGCGGTGATTGGTGGCCGCACGGTGGCGTGGCAGGACTTCGGCTACACCGGCGTGACGTCGCAGCCGGAGATCGCCGTGTATGATTTGGACCAGGGCACGCTCACCCGGCTCACGGATGACACGTTCCAGGACCGCACGCCCGCGGTGTCGCCGGATGGCGCGACCGTGGTCTGGGCCAAGTGCGACGAGCAGGGCCAGCGTTGCGACATCTGGCAGGCGCGGCGGAGCGCCAACGGCTTCAGCTCGCAGGCGCTGACGGGCAGCGAGGGCGAGGAGTCGCAGCCGGACACCAACGGGGACATCGCCGTCTACGCCAGCACGCGGACCCTGGATGGCGTGACGGACCGGGACATCTACTGGAAGCCCCTGAACGGCGGTACGGAGCAGCGGCTGGCGCTGCCGGGTTTGGACGCGAACCCCAGCATCAGCGGTTCGCTGGTGGCCTTCGAGCGCAGGGACCCGGCGAAGAACGACTTCGACATCGTGCTCTACGACTTGAGCACCGAGACGCTCTACGCCATCACCGAGACGCCGCAGAACGAGAGCCTCACCGACTTGAGCGTGGACGCGGACGGCACGGTGCGCGTGGTGTGGACCGTCTCGGAGAACGGCGACTTCAACGTCCACGCCTTCACCTTCAAGCTGGATGACGAGCCCGGCTGCAAGCTGGCGGCGGTGGACACGCCGTCCCCCGAGGCGGTCTGCGCGCGGCCCGGCACCTGGCCGCTGCTCGCGGCGCTGGAGGTCGCGCGCACCAGTGGCCAGCCCAACGGCGTGGCGCTCGGGTTCGCGGGCACGGGGGAGGGCGTGCTGTGCGTGGACAACGGCTACAACGGCGAGGACTCCACCGCGGGCTGGGTGTGGATCAACGGCCGCGAGCTGGTGGACCCGTCCCGCTTCAAGCAGGGCGTCTCGCTGGTGGCCACGCGCGCCCCGCTGGATGGCCACAACTCGCTGGCGGCGCTCATCTCCGGCAGGCCTGGCAGTGCCTTCCGGCTTCGCGTGTACGGGCCCCCCACCGATTGTCAGCCCGTGGCGGACACCTCCACGGGAGCCCGCGTCATTCCGGGTCGTGCGTTGAAGCCGGTGTCAGCTTCGTCCTCGGCGGTGTCGCCGGTGACCTTCGTGCCCGAGGGGCCGGTGCGTGACGCAGGGGTTCGAGGCTGTAGCACCGGCGGTGGGCCGCTGACGCTTTCCGGGGTGATCCTGTTGCTGGCGTGTTGGCTGCGTCCGAGCGCGCGGATGCGGAAGGGGCTTCGGCACAGCCACCGCGCCCTGTAGACTGTCGCGGCCCTGAACCGGTTTCTCCTCTTCGGATTGTTGCTGCTGTGTGCCCCGGCCTGGGCGGACACGCTCGAGATACTCGGGCCGTCGTCCGCCGTGGCGCCGGATGGATTCCCCGTGGCGCTCGTGCGCAAGGATTCGGCGGGCCGTCCGGTTCCGATGGGGCAGCCCACCGTGCGAGCCGATGGCGCGGAGCTGCGCGAGGACACCGCGCAGCCGCCGCTGCGCACGTTCGTGGTGGTGCCGCGTCCGGGCGCGCGTGACGTCGTGGTCCGCGCGAGCGTGGACGGGCTGGCGGCGCAAGCGCGCTACGTGCTGGGGCCGCCGGCCGCCGAGGTGCGGCTGGCGCTGGAGCCTCCCGCGCCCGTGAAGGGCAAGGACACGGAAGCGCGGCTCACCGTCCAGTGGGTCCGGCCGGATGGCACCGCGGATGACAGCGGCGCGCCGCCCGTGGTGCGTGTCAGCGTGGGGCGTGTGGAAGGACTGGAGCGGACGGGGCCGGGCACATATCGCGCGCGCTACGTCCTGCCGGACACGCGTTACCCCGAAGTGGCCATCCTGGCGGCCTTCTCCGCGTGGCCCAGTCCGCAGTCGGTGCATGGGGCCTACGGGCGCGTGCTCGTCCCGCTGGCCGCGTCCGTGACGCTGCCGGGGACGACGGAGCCCGACGCCGAGATTGCCATCGACATCGCGGGCCAGACGTTTGGTCCGGTGGCGGCCGGGCATGACGGCCGCTTCCGAGTCCCCATCATCGTCCCGCCCGGACATCGCATCGGGCAGGGGCGGGTGGTGGACAAGGCGGGCAACGTGCGGCGGATGCCCATCGACCTGCGGCTGCCGCCCACCGACGGCCTGGCCTGTGTGCTTCAGCCGCAGCGGCTCCCCGCGGACGGCGTGTCCCAGGCCCGGCTCGTCTGCGCGACGAGTGATGCCATGGGCCAGCCCGTGGACGATGCGCGCGTCACGACGCAGGTCCGCCACGGCACCTTGCGCGGCCCCACGCGCGCGCCGGGCGGACTGCTGGAGTGGCGCTACACCGCGCCGCGGAAGCTGGTGAGCGACGAGCGCATCGAAGTCGCGTGGCCTCAGCGAGGGGCCGGCTCGCGCGAGTCCCCGGCGCTGGAGCTGGTGCAAGGGCCCGTCGCGACGACCCGCCTCGAGGTGGATGAAGCGCTGGTGCACCACGGGGCTCGGACGCGTGTGGAGGTGACGGCGCGGGACGCCTTCGACCGGCCCCGGCCGGGTGCGGTGGTGGAGCTGAGCGCGCCGGTGGGGACCTTCGCTCCGGCGGAGGAGCCGCGGCCGGGGACCTTCGTCAGCACCTGGGCTCCGCCAGCCACGGGTGAAGCGACGGACATGGACCTGCGTGCTCGCGCGTGGGGGCCTTCGGGCAATGAGCCGGCGCGCATCACCGTGTGGCGGGCCGAGGGCGAGCTGTACGCGGGCGTGTCCGACCTGGCGGGTCTGCCGGTGCCGGGACAGCCGCTGCGGGTGGAGGGGCGCGAGGTGCTGACGGGCACGGACGGCACGGTGCGCCTGGGGCCCGTGCGCGCGGGGACGCTGGAGATTTCGCACGGCGTGTGGACGGGCCTGACGCGGACGGTGCATGTGTTGGGCGCGGATGGGCCTGTGTTTCCGGTGGAGCGCCCGCTGGTGCCGTCCGCCGCGTCCCACCGCGTGCGACTGGCACCTGAGATTCCGGTGAACGTGCGGCTCAAGGTGAGCGGGACGCGGGTGACGTACTGGGTGGAGGACGCGAACGGACAGGTGCTGACCGGGCGCGACGTGTTCGTCTCGCTGTCGGGTGGTGAGCGAGCCGAAGAGCGGGTGGAAGCAGGGCGCACGTCCTTCACCGTGCGCGCGCCCGAGCCGGTGAGTGTCTCCGTCGCGGATGTCGCCACGGGCGTCACGGCGTTGGCCGAGGTGCGCCCGTGATGCGCAGGTGGGCCCGCCTGTTCGCCGCCGCGCTGCTGGTGCCGTTGAGCACCTGGGCGCAGGCGCTGTCGCAGGACACGCCGTCGCAGGCCTCCACCCTCGCGGGCCGGGTGTGTCAGGACGTCGACGGCGATGGGCTGTGCGGCGCGGATGAGCCGGGGCTGCCCGACGTGCGGTTGGTGCTCACCACCGGCCGCGATGTCCGCACGGACGCGCGGGGCCGCTTTCACATCACCGGCGTCGATGCCCGCGTGCCGGACGCGGCGGGCGGGCTGCACCTGCGGCCGGGGCGTCAGCGATTGAAGGTGGATACGCGCTCGTTGCCTGTCTCAAGCCGGGTGAGCCCGGAGGCGGCGACGGTCGAGGTCCCCTGGGGCGCTGTCGTCCTCCAGGACTTCGCCGTGCGCAGCGTCGCCGTGGAGGCCGCGCCCGTGCGGCGCTCCTTCACCAATGCGCCGCCCGTGGCGGAGGTCACGCCTGGGCAGGGCGCCGTGCGCTTCCGTGTCGCGGGACAGGCCTCCGCGGGCGACGCCGTCACCGTGTCGGGTGTGGCCGCCCAGGTGGACGCGAAGGGGGCATGGCAGGCGTTGGTGCCGCTCGTCGCGGGAGAGAACCCGCTGTCCATCACCGCCACGGGGGCCCAGGGCACGGTGCGCCTGTACCGCCAGCGCGTGGACGTGGTGCCGCGTGACGGCGGCTGGCTGGTGGCTCCCAGGCCGGTGGTGCCCCTCGCCACGCTCCAGTTGCCCGCGGGCCGTGACGTTCCGGCGGCCAGTGGCGCCTCCCGCGTGCGGGTCGAGGCGCCCATGGGCACGCGCGTCCGCACCCCCGAGGGCGAAGTGGTGGTGGGGCCCGAAGGCCGAGTGGATGTCCTGGTGGTGTTGTCGCCGGGGCGCAACCTGGTGCCTGTGCGGCTGTCGCTGCCGGATGTCCCGCCTCGCGACGAGACGCTGGAGATCGCCGCCGCGGTGCGCCCCTTCGCCGTGGGCCTGCTGGACCTGGAGGCCACGTATGCGCCGCGAAATGGCGACGTGCAGTTGCGGGGGCGTGGCTCTGCTCACGCCGAGCTACGGCTGGGCGCGGTGGACCTGGTGGGCGAACTGGACCTGCGAGACACGGATGGCCGCACGTTGAACGGAGCCAGCCTTCCGGACTGGCTCCGCCCGCGCATGCCGGAGCGCTTCGACCGCGCCGCCGACCCGGACCTGGCGCCCGCGGAGTGGGGCGATGACTCGGTGTCGCTGACGCCCAATGCCGCGGAGGCACGCCTTCGGTTCGAGGCGCGTCACGCGGAGCACGGCCGCGCGGGCCTGGGCACCTACCGCGCGCAGCTTCACGACCGTGAAGTGGGCCGCTATCACCGTCCGCTCTTCGGCCCCTACGCGGAGGTCCATGCCGGCGAGGAGAAGGCGCGCGTGGGCGTGAAGGCGTTTGGCGGGAGCCTGACGGATCCGGTGCGGCAGGTGTCCGCGGTGCCCGCGCACGAGGAGCTGCGCGCCACGGGCGGCAGCCTGTACTACCTGGGCGCGGCGTCGGTGGCCGAGGGCTCGGAGCTGGTGCGCGTGGAGCTGCGGGACGGCGTCACCGGCCTTCCGCTCGGCGAGCGGCACCTCATTCGCGGCATCGACTACGACATCGACTACTTCGCCGGACGCATCCTCCTGGCGCGTCCGCTCTCCTTCCTCGCGGGCGAGGCCTGGCTGCGGACCAGCGCGCCCACGGAGTCACCGGAGCCGGTGCTGGTGGTGGACTACGCCGCGCTGCGCATCGCGGACGCGGGCGACACGGCGGGCGGTGAGGTGTGGGGCGAGTGGCGCGGCTCGCGGCTGGGACTGGGCGCGGTGCGCGAGGGCCGGGAGGGACGGCCGTACACGCTCTACACGGGGCGCGCGAGCACGGCGCTCGGTGGTTACCGCATGGCGGCGGAGGTGGCGTCCAGCCGTGGCACCGCCGTGGAGGCTTCGTTCTTCGGCGTCTCGGATGACGGTGGCCTCAGCTTCATCCGTCCCCGGCGGGACCTGGGCACTGGCGCGGAGGCCGTGAGTCTCCAGCTCTCAGGTCCGGGGCTTCGTGGTGAGGGCTCGGTGGACGCGGCGTTCCGCCTGCGCGGGCGGGGCTTCTCCGATGGCGCGCACACCGACGCGGCGCGCTTCCGGCAGTCGTCACTCCGTGTGAGCCAGCCGCTGGGCCGGCTCCGGTTGACGTTGCTGGCGGACGAGCGGCGCTCGGCCGACCCGCGGGAGCCCTTCGTGGACAGCCCGTTCTCCGCGCGCGTCCTGGCCGCGGGCGTGGGTTGGGAGGAGCCACGGTGGGGCGTGCGCGCGGAGGTCCGCGACTCGCGGTTGAACGCGGCGCAGGTGGCGGGCGTGGGGCCCTCGCTCTTCGGTGGCCGCACCTCCGCGGGTGTGGCGGGCTCGCTGCGGGTGTTCGAGCGGCTGCAGCTCCGCGCCGCGCATCGGCAGGCCCTGGCCCTGCATGGCGAAGGGCCTGGACGCTTCGATGACACCTTCACGTCCGCGGGCGTGGACGTCGAGGTGGACCGGACCACGCGCGCTGGCGTGTTCGGAGGCTGGGGGCCGGAGCTGGGCCCCCGGGCGTGGGCGAACGTCGAGTCCCGGCGGGGCCAGGACGTGTTCTATGGCGGATACTCCGTCGACGTGGACGGCCCTGACTTCGGCGCGGGGCGGACGCTGACAGGGGCGCGCACCGAGCTGCCGGAGAGTGGCACCGCGCTCTTCGTGGAGGACGTGGGCTCACACGACGCGACGGCCGTGCGGCTGGCTCGCGCCGTGGGCTTCCAGCAGCAGGTGACGGGCGGCTTCAGCGTGGGCGCGCGCTACGAGCGCGGCGTGCGCAGCCTGCTGGACGTGGACAGCCCGCTGGAGCGCGAGGCGGGCGGTGTCTTCGGGCAGCTCGTCCTGGCCCGCCTGCGGCTGGACGGGCGGGTGGAGCTTCGCCGGGAGGAGGGCACGCCGGAGCGGGGCGCGGCCACCGCGGTGGACCGGCTGCAGGCGGTGGTGGCGTTGGCCGCGCAGGCGCAGTTGCTGGAGGACGTGACGGCCTCCGGGCGGGTGGACTTCGCGCGCACCGTCAACGCGGAGGTGCTGGAGACGCGGCTGGTGGAAGGCTACGCCGCGGTGGCGTGGCGGCCGGGGCCCTGGCTGGTGGTGGCGCGCTACGGCATCACCCGGGAGCTGCTGCCCGGCGTCCGGTCCGCCTTTGGTGACCGGGCCCTGCAGACGCTCTCCCTCTTGCCCGCGGTGCGCCTGGGTGACCGGCTCTCCGTGGCGGCGGGCCTGCATGCGGGGCACACCCGGGCGGAGGACTCAGGGCGTTGGGTGTGGACAGGCACCCTCCGTCCCGCGGTGCGAATCGTGGGTGGGCTGGAGCTGGGCGCCGAGCTGGCACGGCGAACGGCGTCTCCGGAGGGCGAGCGGCTGACCGCGGTCCGTGCGGAAGTCGCCTATCGGGTCGATGAACGGCTGCGCCTGGCCACCGGGTACACACTCCTGGGCTTCAGTGGCTTGGGTTTGTCCCCCGACTCAGCGGACAATCAGGACCGGCTCTACCTGCGAGCCGAAGTGGCCTACTAGGAGCAAGCCGTGCGTTCCCTCGTCATCTTCAGCCTCTGCCTGGGTGTGGCCACCGCGGCACGCGCCGAGTGGGACGTGACAGAGGTGCCGGGCATCGCCCGCACGGTGGATGTCTTCGCGCCGGGCGTGTACGCGGTGAGCACCTCGACGCAGGCGGAGCTGTACGAGGACGGCATCCAGTCCGTCGTCTTCCTGCACAGCGACGTCTTCGGCACCTTCCTGTCTCCGGCGGGCTGCTTCGCCGCCGTCGTGCGCCCCGGTGACATCATCAGTCACCAGAACTGCCGTGCGGCCGGCAACATCATCCCCCCGGACCCGGTGAACACCGTGGTGGGCATCCGGCGGGTGAAGCACACCTTGTCCGGTGCGGGCTATGCCTCGGTGGCCCTCTCCGACGGTGGGCTCGCCCTGCTGACGGCGTCAGCGGGCCTCGAGGGGCCCACGCCCTGGACGCTGCTGAGCGTCGACGCGGGCCTCCTGTCCTCCACGGACGTGCTGGGCGTGACGGAGACGTCGGATGGCGTGCCCCACGCCCTCTTCAGTGTCACCGGTGTCTCCCGGACGGAGCTCCTCTGGTACACGGGGGACAGGCGTCAGGCGGAGCTGGTCGTTCCGCCGCTCTTGACCAGTCAGTCCCCGCGCACGGTGGACCTCTTCGGCGGAAGCGGCCCACATCCCATCGCGCTGTTCGGCAATTCAGACGGTCTGTTCCGGGGACCGCTGGACCCGGCCGGGACGACCTTCTCCACCGTGCTGTTGCCCGACAGCATGCCCGTCAGCATCACCTCGGTGGACGTGAACACGGGCAATGGCAGCGTCCATGGCGAGGGCTTCGGCCTCGCGGTGGGCGTGGGGACCAACGGGGAGCCGGTGGTGCTGGGCGCCGTGCCCGCCAGCAGCGCGGACAACGCGGGGACGCAGTGGCGGTTCCACCCGGCCTTCGAGGGCTCGGCGCTTCCAGGCGCTTCCCAGGCGACGCCGCTGGAGGTGTCGTGCGTCGGCTCTTCGTTCTGCCTGTTCATCCTGGACCAGCCGGGCTTCAACGTCGTGACGTACGTCAACGCCCACGCGCCCGTGCTGGACGTGGGGCCAGCGCCCATCGTGGTGAATGAGACAGGGACGGCGACGGCCCGGTTCACCGCCACCGACGCCGACTTCGACGCGGTGCGGGTGTCGGTGGATACCGCGTCAGCGCCAGGCGCGGACCTGATTGGCGTCAACATCGTCGAGCGTCCTGACCAGCTCGACGTGACGCTCGTCCCGCAGCGGCCCGTCTGCAAGGACGAAGAGGGACTCCTGCACGTCTACGCCTCGGACGGGCTCGCGTCCCACGACGTGCATTCCACCGTGGCCTTCCGGGTGGTGAACACCCTGGGGCCCGCGCGGCCCACGGTGTCGCCCCTGCGAGCGTCGACGACCGCGTCGGGCGCGTCGCGGGTGTTCACCGCGCAGCCGGCGACGGAGGCGTGTCCGGCGGTGCGCTATGTCTGGGCTCCCGTCTCCGGCCAGTCGGGCGCACCGCCGCTCTCCACGGATAGCGGCGCCCAGGTCCAGGCGACCTTCACGCCGCCAGACGTGCTGTGCGAGGCGTCGGGGGCCAGCTACACCTACGAGGTCCGTGGCGTGGACGAAGGCGGCGTGACGTCCAGCGCCATGGCCATCTTCACCGTGGACGTCGCGCCATGGGGCCGGCCGCTGGTGCCCTTCGCTCCGGGCTGGGAGCGGACGCTCACGTCGGGCCCAGGCGCCAGCGTGGACGTAGCCCCGGATGCGCTGCACACCTGCGTGGGGACGCCCGGCTTGCCGGCCGTGGCCACGGAGTGGCGCCTGAGCGCTTCCGGTTCGGGCATCCCCGAAGGTGTCACCGTGAGGACCGCGGATGACGCGGCCGTCACGCTGGACGCGCCGGTGTCGAGCGAGCGCCTGCGCGTCGAGGCCGCGGAGTGCGCGCACGGGACGCTGTCCCTCACCGCCAGGAATCGGATTCCCGTCACCGGCGGTGGCACGCAAGACAGCGCTGACGCCGAGCTCCGCGTCCGGGTGGAGCCCTCCCTGGAGGACGTGGCCACGGGCAGCCTGGAGCTGGGCGTGGTGCCGTCGGGCGACGGGCACGTGGACATCTCCCTGGACACGTCGCTGAACTGCGTGGACGCGCGCACGCTGAAGGCGCGGATGTTCCTGGAGACGCTGAGCGGTGAGGCCCTGGACTCGGCGGTGGTGCCGGTGCCCGGGACGTGGCGCCCCACGCTCCCGCGCTCCTGCACCGTCGAGGCCTACCGCGTGCGCGGTGAGCTCTTCGACGACGGTGAGGGGCCGGTGCGCGAGGGCGGCCGTGCCCAGGCGGAGGTGCCCAATCAGCCCCTGCCGGCGCGGCTGGGAGCGCTCGAGGCCGGGGCGCTGGTGGCACGCTGCGGCGAAGGCGCGAGCGCCACGCTGACGCAGACGATTCCGGCCGATGCCTGCGGCGACGTGGCCATCTCCTGGTCACAGGTGGCGGGGCCCGCGCTGTCGGAGGTCTCCCTGGCGGGCCCGCGCGTCACGGTGAGCACGCAGGAGACAGGGCTGGAGGCGCTGGTGGGCCAGGCCATCACCCTGCGCGTCCTGGCTGACGCGGGCGGGAGCAACACGGCGACCACGGACTACGTGCTGCCGATTACCTCCGAGCGGTTCGTGGACGTGCGTCACACGATGGAGTCCCCCACGGCGTCGGAGAAGGGGCTGGTGGGCGTGGTGGTGGAGCTGCGCAACACCTCCGAGTGCGAGGTCGGCGGCCTCCGCTACCTGGAGCAGGTGGACGGGCTGGAGTGGGTGCCCGGCAGCGTGAAGCTGGACGGCGTCGCGGTGGAGGCGCAGGCGGTGGACGGTGGCTTCCGGGTGGAGGACCTCCGGCTGCTCGCGCAGGGCACGCGGACGCTGACGTACGTGGGCCGCTCGCCGCTGCTGTCCACGCCGCGGCTGGGCGGGCAGATGACCCTCAACGGCGTGCCCGTTTCGGGAGATGCCGCGGCGCCGCCTCCGACGTCGGGATGCGGCTGCTCGGGCGGTGGCTCGGGGGCGGCCGTCTTCGGGCTGGCGGCGCTGGCACGGGTGCTGCGCCGCCGGAAGTAGGGCGGCGGCTACAGCCCGAAGGTGATGCGGTGACGGCGGCTCGGCGTGTCGGGCCGCTCCTCCAGCACCCCCAGGAGCTCCAGGCCCCGCAGCGTGGCCAGCGTCTGCCGCTCCGGCAGATCCGTGAGGGCGAGCAGGTCCTCCACCGTCTTGCTTCCGTCCGCATACGCCAGCACCAGGGCCTGGGCCCCTTCGAGCTTCAGCTCGTGCAGGCCGTAGGGCGCATCGGCGGTGGGGAACAGCCGGCGCGAGCGCGGCAGGTGCTGACGCAGCGTCACCAGCGTCTCCGTCTTCGCCACGCCCTCCAGCACCAAATCCCCGGGGAAGACGGACAGCTTCACCAGGTCCGTGCGGCGAGGGCGCATGGCGCTGAAGCCGTAGCCGCCTTCCTTCCACGTGAAGGTGGACCAGATGATTTCCTTCACCTGCTCCACCAGCAGTTGCTTTCGCTGGGCCGCGTCCATCAGGCCCAGGCGCAGCATGGCCTCGCCGGTGCGCAGGCCGTGCTCCTTCGCGTAGGCGGTGACCTCGGCGAGCCGGGCCTCGGGCAGCACGCCCTGGCGGAGGCAGAAGCGGCCGAAGCGCTCAGCGGCGAGGTTGGACGCGGCGTACACGACGCGGCCGGACTCGAAGTAGACGACCTTGAGCACCTGGCCCTGTTGAAGCTTCAGCTCGCCGTGGTGGCGGGCCTCGTAATAGGCGTTGAGCAGCCGCGCGACGGTGGTGTCCCCCAGCACGCCGCCCAGGGACCATTCGGGCAGCGCGCGCCTGGGCGGCGGCGTCGAGGGCGTGGCGGTCTCACTCCACACCTGCTGGCGCCGGCCGAAGGGCAGGGGCAGGGCGTGCTCCGCGTCCGCGGGCTCTGGCAAAGGGTCCGTACTGGGGACGACCTGCAGGGGCTCGGCGGTGTCGCCGGACTCGGGGGGGAGCTCTTCCAGCACGATGAGGTCCTCGGCATCGAGCAGCTCGTCCAGCAGCACGCTCTCCGCGATGGGCGGGGGAGCGCGGGGTTGAGGTGCAACGCCACCGGCCTGCTCCAGGGCCTCCATGACGGTGATGAGCTCGAACGGCTTCTCGAAGAAGGTCCGGGCGCCGTGGACCTGCACGGCCTCCTGGGCGAAGCGGTCCCCTTTGTACACCCCGCTGACGGCGATGGCGGGGATGCCATGGGCCCGCAGCGCGCCCAGCACCTCGCTGCCCCGGATGTCCGGGAGCAGCAGGTCCACCAGGGCCGCGTCCCAGGGCTGTCCGGGGCCGAGCGCCTCCAGCGCGGCCTCGCCGGTGGCCGCGGCCGTCGCGTCATGTCCCCGGCTTTGCGCCAGGGCGACGATGAGGGAGGCCAGCTCGTGATTGTCTTCGACGATGAGCAGTCGCGCCATGGGCGCGCAGACCATAGCATCCGCGCCATGGACGTTCAGGGCTTCCACCACGTGGCCATCCAGGCGCGGGACATCGAGCGCGTCACCGGCTTCTACAGAGACCTGCTGGGCTTTCCGGAGTTGACCCGTCATCTCCGTCCGGACGGCTCCCTGCGGAGCATCTGGGTGGGCGTCCCCGGGGGAGGCTTCCTGGCCATCGAGGCGGCGGGCGGCGAGCCCGTCTCCACGCCGTTCCGCCACGAGGCGCCGGGCCTCCTGCTGCTGGCGTTCCGGATTCCGAAGGTCGCCCGGGCGGGGGTGGTGGACACCTTCGCCCGCGCGGGCGTGCCGCTGGAGCACGAGACGCGGTGGTCGGTGTACGTCCGGGACCCCGAGGGCAACCGCGTGGCGCTCAGCCATCACCCGGAGGATTAAACGCACCGTCCCACGGGTGCGGGTGTGCTTGCGGAGCGGGACGGGGCACGGCTACAAGCGGCCCCATGCGCCTGGGTGAACAGCTCCTGAAGGATGGTCTCGTCACCGCCGAGGGACTCGAAGAAGCGCTCGAGGCCCAGGTGGTGCATGGCGGGCGGCTGGGAACGAACCTGGTGGAGCTGGGGCTGCTGTCGGAGGTGGACCTGGCGAAGACGCTGGGCAAGGTCCACAACAGCGCGTTCGCGTCCGGGGAGATGGTTCCGGACCCCAAGGCGATGGAGCTGGTCTCCTCGAACCACGCGGACGACAAGGAGTACCTGCCCATGCGGGTGGACGCGACGCGGGTGAGCGTCGCCGTCGTGAACCCACATGACTTCGCGACGCTGGACGGGATTGCCTTCAAGACGGGCAAGCGCGTGGTGCCGGTGGTCATCCCCGAGTTCCGGATGAACCAGCTGCTGCGCCGCTACTGCAAGGCGTTCCGGCCGCTTCGCGCCATCGACATGAACGCGGTGCGGCCCCGGCCCGCGCCGGGCGCGCGGGCGGAGCTGGCCAAGGCCGCGGAGACGCCGGCGGACTTGATGAGCGAGGAGGAGTTCCAGTCCGTCTACGCCTCCGCCCTGCGCGGTGGCGCCGACTACGAAGGGGACATGGGCGAGGAGGAGATCATCACCGGCGTGGAGGTGCTGGAGGCCGCGCCCGAGCCGGTGGCCTCCGTGCCTCCGCCGGCGACTGTCCATCCGCAGGTGCCCGTGGCTCCGCCACCGCAGGCCATCGTCGTTCCGCCGCAGAGGGTTCAGCCGCCCGTGTCGCCCGAGCTGGGGGCGCCGCCGCCGCCCGTGCAGGTGCCGCGCGCACCGGAGCCGCCGCCGACGCCGCTGACCTTCGCGGAGGCGCAGGCGGAGCTGGCGCGCAGCTCGGACCGCGAGGACGTGGCGCGCACGGTGCTGCGCTTCGCGCTGGGCAAGTGGAAGCGGAACCTGCTGCTGTCGGTGCAGGGCAGCCTCGTGACGGGCTGGCATGGCATGGGGATGGGCGTCCGCGACGCGGTGGTGCGTCGCATCGGCGTGCCGCTGCGGGAGCAGAGCACCTTCCGGCTCGTGCGGGACACGCGCTCGCACTACATCGGGCCCGTCCGCCGCGACGCGGCCATGGGCGTGTTCTACAAGCTGCTGGGGCACGGGTTCCCGAAGACGGCCGTCATCCTCCCGCTGCTGGTGCGCGGCAAGGTCGTGCACCTGCTCTACGTGGACAACGGCCCGGACCAGCTCACTCCGCCAGACGTGGGCGAGCTGCTCATCCTCTCGCAGAGCGTGGGCCGCTCGTACGAGGCGATGATGCGGCGCCGCAAGAGCGCGTAGGACGTCACGCGCTCGTCGCGGAGTGGCTTCAGGTGGGCAGCTCCTCCACCTGGAACGTCATGCCCGCGCGGCGCAGGCGCTCCACCAGCCGCATGCCCATGGCGGAGGCCGGCGTGAGCACGCCGCCCATGGCCGGCGTGTCGTCGAAGGCGAGGCACAGCGCGGACTCGGCGAGCATCCGCGACGTGGCCGCGTAGCCTGGGTCTCCCCGCGCCGCCACCTTGCCCGTCAGCCGCACCTGCTCGCCGGTGCGAGGCGAGGTGCCTTCGCCGCGAAGCTGCGCGACGAAGAAGCCCTTCTCCCGGGCCTCTGGGGACGGGCCTTCACCCGGCGCGGGGAGGACCTTCTTCTCCAGCAGCGCGCGCAGGGGCTTCACCTGCATCGCGGCGACGAGGCCTCCCAGGCCCGCGGTGACGCTCGTGGCGCGTAGCAGGCCCTTGGGCCCGGCGCCGTAGCTGGCGACCTCCGCGTACCGGAAGTGCTCTCCCCACGGGTGCCCGAGCAGCGCGTTGCTGCGCCGGACGACGCGTGTATTCACCGTCGCCATGAAGAACGGGCCCGTCCACTGGCCCAGCTCCTGGCTGTAGTGGAGGCCCAGCGCGTCCTTGGACTCGGGCCGAAAGGGGCCTGGGACGGGGTCCAGCGCATGTGGGTGGGCCATGATCTTCCGCACCGAGCGGTCCGTCGTGGCTTCCTCCATCGCCTGCACCATGCTGGCCGCCGTGCCGCCGCTGGCGCCGCCCCGCATGGGGCCCATGTAGAGGCGGACGGCGTCCAGGTGCCCGCCGTGGCGCTCCCGCATGTGCTCCTGCATCATCAATACGCCCAGGTCCGACGGAATCGAGTCGAAGCCACAGGTGTGGACGATGCGTGCGCCGCGCTGCCGGGCCTGTTCGTGGTGGGCGTCAATCATCCGCCGCATCCACTGCACTTCACCCGTCAGGTCGCAGTAGCTGACGCCGGCCCGGACACACGCGGCGACGAGCTCGCCGCCGTAGCGTGCATAGGGGCCCACGGTGGTGCAGACCACGCGGGTTCGGGGAACCAGGGCATCCAGTGACGCGGTGTCGCGCGCATCCGCGATGAGCAGCGGCAGCTCCGCGAAGGTGGGCGCAATCGCCGCCAGCCCCTGCCGGACCTGCTCCAGCTTGCCGAGGTCGCGTCCCGCGAGGGCCCACCGCGCGCGGTGGCTGTCCTGGGTCCTGGCGAGATATTCGGCGACCAGGCGTCCGGTGAAGCCGGTGGCGCCCCAGACGATGACGTCGAACTCCGTGGCGGAGGTGTTCATGGGCGCGGGAGTCTGGTCGCGCCCGGTGGGCACCGCAACCGCGGCGTGAAGCCAATGTTCACGCCGCGGAGCTTGCCACCCCGGTCACTCCTCTTCGGGCTGCTCGAAGTTGACGTCGAAGCTGACGCGCTGGCCAGGCTCCACCTTGAACGTCTTCTGCCAACGGGAGCCGGTCACGATGACGAGGAGCTGGTGTGTGCCTTCGTACAGGTCCAGCTCCTCGATGGGCGCCGCGCCGATGAGGCGGCCGTCCACCGTGACGATGGCGCCCTCGGGGGCGCGCACGTTCACGAAGCCCTTGTTGAGGAAGATCTGCTGCGAGGAGCGGCCACCCGCCGGCACGGTGATGACCCGTGTCGTCTGGATACCGAGCACCGGGTTGCTGAGCGTCAGGACGTGACGGCCCGCGGGCACGGCCGCGGAGACGGGCGTGCGGCCCAGGTACTGGCCAGGAATGGAGACCTCCACGCGCGGGTCCACGGTGACGTCCAGCGTGCCCATGGGGATGCCGGCGTCCACGGGGCCCGCATCCAGCGTCACACCCGCGTCCACGGGCAGGGCGTCGGTGACGCCCGCGTCCTCGAGCTCGGCCTCGATGTTGGAGGGCAGCCGGTTGAGCACGACGGCCGCCGCGCCCACCGTGAGCGCAAGCCCGATGCCCACGAAGGCCATCCAGGTGCGCGACGACTTCTGCGCGGGGGCTCCCGTGCCCGCCGGGCCGGTGGGAACAGTGGCTCCGGCGCTGGCGTGAGTCCCTGTGTCGGACTGCGCCTGTGCGCCCGCGCCGGAGTGACGCTGTTCGCCCGCGCCAGCCTGCGACGGGCCACCCGCGCCGGAGTGCGCCTGCGCGCCCGCACCGGGCTGCGCCTGCGCGCCCGCGCCAGCCTGCGACGGGCCACCCGCGCCGGAGTGCGCCTGTGCGCCCGCACCGGGCTGCGCCTGTGCGCTTGCCTGCACCTGCGCGCCCGAGCCGGACTGAGCCTGTGCGCCTGCGTTCGGCTGTGAGCCCGCGCCGGACGGAGTCTGTGCGCCTGCGTTCGCCTGTGAGCCCGCGCCGGACTGAGTCTGTGCCCCAGCCTGACCCTGTCCGCCCGCGCCAGCCTGCGCGTGGTCCCCAGTGCCGCCCACCGCCGAGGCGGCCTGCGCGGTGACACCGGCCGCCGAGCCACTTCCAGCCTGTGCACCCGAACCCTCGGACGCGCCCGAGGCCAGCAACTGTCCCGGCAGCTCCGGCCACTTCGCGGGCATCAGGCCCGGGGGCAGGGCGCCGCGCGCGAGGAACTCGGCCACGGCGGGCGGAGCGATGCCGGCCTTCTGCATCACCTCCGCGATGCCCGCTTCAATCACCCGCCGCCGCGCCGCGCGAGCCTCGCTCTCGGGCGGGAAGTACTTCGACATGAACTCCGAGAACTCCGCATGCGTGGGCAGGGTGCCGACGGCCTCGACCACGGCCTCGCGGAACGCGAGCGCCGTCGGGTACCGCTCCTTCGCCCGCTTCGCCGTCGCCCGGCGCAGCACCGCGTCCAGCTTCAGCGGCACGTCCTGCGCCATGGGCGGCAGCGACCGCGTCAGCACGGCCTTGTCCGGGTCCGCCGCGTCCTTGAAGGGAATCTTCCCGGAGAGGCACTCGTGCAGCACGAGCCCCAGGAGGAACACATCCGACTGGACGTTGACCGCCTCGCGTCCACCGAGGAGCTGCTCGGGCGCGCTGTACATGCGCCGGTTCTTCACGCGCTTGCCACCGCGCTCACGCGGGGCCACGCCGAGCGCGCCATAACCCGTCACCTTCGTCAGCCCGCCGAAGGAGATCATCAGCGTCTCGGGCCGGACATCACCGTGCACGAAGGGCGTGCCGTCGTCATTGCCGGCGACGTGCGCGTAGTGCAGGCCCACGGCGGCATCCGCCACGACGAGCGCCGCGAAGTGCGGCGGCAGGCGAGGGTGGGCCTCCAGCAGACGACGCAGGGGCTCGCCGTCCGCGAACTCGGTGACGCGGGCCAGTCCGCCATCCTGCTCGGCCAGGGCGTGGACACGGAGGATGTGCGGATGCTCGAAGACGAGCGCGCGAGCCGTCTCGCGACGCAGGGTCGCCTTCAGCTCGGGGTTCTGCACGACATCTTGCGGCGCCCAGATGAGCACCACGGGACGGGGAGATGCGCCGTCCTCCAGGGCGAGTCCGAGGAAGGCGCGTGAGCCTTCCCCGGCCAGCAGGGGACCGAGGGACTGGTAACGGACGGAACTCATGACTCCGCATGTTAGTGCGAGTCACGTGGGTCCTGAAATACGGGGAGCCCATCGCCCCTGCTCGGCAGCTACAGCCGGTAGCCTGCTTCCTGCTCGAAGGGCAGCGTCACGTGGTAGCCGTAGCGTCCGCGTCGCACGAGCAACAGCACGCTACGTCCCCGTCGCGCGGTGAGCAGGGCCTCCCGGAAGGCGTCCTGCGTCGTCACGGGCTGGTTGTTCACTCGGAGGAGGATGTCCCCGGGCTCCAGCCCGATGTCCGCCGCCGCCGAGCCCTGACGCACGCTGGACACGGCCAGCCCGCCGCGAAGCTGCTTCACGCGGAGTCCCAGCCGCTCCCACGCCAGCCCCTCGACCATGCGAGCGGGGAACTCCACCGGCATCACCTGGACGGTGCGCAGGCCGCCTTCGCGGAAGAGCACCACCGGGAAGGCGGAGCGGGCGGGGTAGCCGCGCACGCGGGTGTCGAAGTCCTCGGCGTCCTGGATGCGCGAGCCGCCCAGCTCCGCCACCACGTCCCCTCGCTTCACGCCCGCCTCGGCGGCGGGGCTTCCGGCCTCTACCGCCGTCACCAGCGCGCCATAGGCCCGGTCCCACCCGAGCTGCCGGGCGACGCGGGGAGGCAGGTCCGCCGTATCGATGCCCACCCACGCCGGGCGCACCTTTCCGAAGCGGGTCAGCTCGTCGACGATGCGGCGCACCTTGTCGGCCGGAATCGCGAAGCCGATGCCCTGCGCGCCGCCGCCGAAGATGGCGGTGTTGATGCCGATGATCTCCCCGTCCACGTTGAGCAGCGGGCCGCCCGAGTTGCCCGGGTTGATGGCGGCGTCCGTCTGCACGAAGTCGTTGTAGACGCGGTTGTCGGCGCGGAAGGTGCGGCCCACCGCGGAGACGACGCCCGCGGTGACCGTCTTGCTGAGGCCGAACGGGCTGCCGATGGCGACCACCGTCTCGCCAATCATCAGGTCGGAGCTGGTGCCCAGCTTCGCGATGGGCAGGGCCTCCTTGGCGTTGACCTTGAGCACCGCCAGGTCGTTCGCCGCGTCGCTGCCGATGACCTCCGCGTCGAACGAGCGTCCATCCGCCAGGATGACGTGGATGGCGGAGGCGCCCCGGATGACGTGGTCATTGGTGACGATGATGCCGCTGGGGTCGATGATGGCGCCGCTGCCCAGGCCAGAGATTCTCTGGCGCTCCGGCTCCGCGCCCATGCCACCGAAGAACTCCTCCAGCGGGGAGCGGCGTCCGCGGAAGCGCGACTCCACCTCCTGCTCGGTGCCGATGTAGACGACCGCGGGGGAGACCTTTTGCACGACCTCGACGATGGCGTCACGCCGCCGCGCCAGGTCCGCGCTCGCCGTGTCCGAGGTCAACAGGGCCACCACCAGCAGGCTCCACCTCATGACTGCGTGCTTCATTCCAACCCTCCGTGCATCGCCGCAGTGTCTCACGCTTCATAAACCACGCCGGTCATCCTCGTCCTGGTCGCGGACGATGCGCCGGCGGGGTTGGAGGTCCTCAGTCAAGTCGTGGAGGGGCGCCTCGAGTCACGAGACGTCAGGCCTGCTGCGACTTCAGCATCCAGCCAATCATCTTGTACAGCAGGCGGGCGCCGACGTTGCCGTCCCACTCGCCGCCCTCGGGGTCGGGGGCCACCTCGGTGAGGTCGAAGCCCACGATGGTGCGCCCGGAGCGGACCACGCCGGCGATGAGGGCCACGGCCTCGGGGAAGGACAGGCCGCCCGGTACCGGGGTGCCCGTGTGGGGGCAGAGCACGGGGTCCAGCCCGTCGATGTCGAAGGACAGGTAGACCTGCTTCGGGAGCAGGGCGACCATCTCATCCACCTGCCGGTTCCAGGGCACGCCGTCGAAGCGCTTGTTCTGGAGCGCGGCGTCGAAGAAGCCGTGCACGCGGCCGTTGGAGTCCGCGATGTACTGGTGCTCCTCCGCGCTCATGTCGCGCAGGCCCACCTGCACCAGCGTCTTCACGCCGGGGATGCGCTCCGCGACGTTGTACATGATGGACGCGTGGGACCAGGTGAAGCCCTCGTAGGCCACGCGCAGGTCGGCGTGCGCGTCCAGGTGCAGCACGCCCAGGCCCGGGTACTTCTCCGCGTGCGCGCGGATGATGCCGTAGGAGATGGAGTGGTCACCGCCCACCGCGGCCACGCGCTTGCCTTGCTCCAACCAGTGCTTCGTGGTGCGGTAGACGTGCTCGTTCATCTGGTCGCAGAGGACATTCACGTCCTGCGCGGCCTGGAGCAGCGCGGCCTCGCCGGAGTGGATGCCACCGGCCTCGATGACGACCTGGGCGCGCTCCTTGGCTTGGGTGTTCCAGTCGCGCAGCTCCTGGGGCTCGGGGAGCATGGCGATGCCACGCTCGTAGGGGCGGCCCGTCTCCACGTCGAAGAGGTCGACCTGTCGGCTGGCGTCCAGGACAGCGGCCGGCCCCTCGGACGTGCCGCCGCCGTAGCTGGTGGTGGCCTCGAAGGGGACGGGGATGAGGACGACGTGCGCCTCTTCCGGGGAGTGGGGGAGTCCGAACACGCCGGAGTCCGGCTGGGCGGCGGCGCTGGGGTCGAAGTGGGTAGCCATGGGCGGCGCAGGATAAGGGCCCGGTTCAGGGGCGCAATGGTCTGTTACTTCTCGATGCGTTCCTTGACGTCGAAACGCCCGGCCAGCACCTGATGTTTCTCAATCACCAGCCGGTCCGCCGTCAGCACGCCCCGGACGTCCAGGCTGTAGTCGTTGTAGTAGGCGTCCACGACCGAGGCCTTGAGGTTGCCTCCGATGATGACGGGGCCCTCGGTCTGGAAGGTGTCGCACTCGAAGTCGCCGCCCACGAAGAGCTGGCATCCCTGAACGTTGGACGCCTTGCCCTTCACCAGCAGACTCCCCGTCACCAGGAGCGACAGCACCTTCAGGGGGCCCTCCACCACCAGGTCACCGTGGTGGACGAAGGGGTTCCTGGACACCTTCTTGAGCGTCTTGCTCGCGGGGGCCCGCGTGGAGACGTGCTGGATGAGGTCGATGGTGGCGAAGACGAGCGGGGCGTTCGTGTTGCCGTGCTCCGCGATGCCCGCGTAGAGCTGGTCGATGGTGACTGAGTGCTCCTCGACGAAGACGCTCTCCATGAACGCGCGGAGCTGCTCCCACGTTCGAGGGCTGACCCCCGCGGGCGCATCCCCTGACAGGTATTGGGTGACGCGCTCCTCGGAGAGCTCCTTCGCCTTCTTGGGCGGGGGGCCTCGCTGGTCCTTCGACTTCTTCAGGTACTCCACGAGCAACGGGACCACGTTCTTGCTGTGCCGCGAGGCGCGGGCGGCGGAGAGCACGGACCTGCCACCCTCCGTCTTCAGGCGAGGGTCGATGCCCTGCTCGATGAAGAACCGCACGACGCGGTCGGCGCCGAACTCCGCGGCGCGGTGTATCGGGAACTCGTAGCCCGAACTCGCCCGGATGTCGGCGCCGTACTCCATGAGCACCTGGATGACGTCGACGTTGTTCTGGGGGACGGCGATCATCATCGGCGAGTGGCCGTTGAGGGTCTTGAAGTCCAGGCTGACGCCGCTGGCGAGCAGCGCCCGGATTCGAGCCACCACCTCGGCGTTCTTGTGCTCCGCCTTGGCCAGGCTCTGCTGGTACTCGGCCTCTGGCTTTTCGACCCGGTGATAGGTCTGGATGTAGTGGAGGTCGTCAATCTGCCGGATGAGGTCTTCGAGCTCCCGCTGCTGCTCTGTCATCGAGTCCGTTCCTTCGGTTCGCGATGCGGCTCACGCCCACCGCACCACCAGCTTGCCCACCGAGTCATTGTCGGCCATGCGCTCCAGCGCCTGCCGGATGTCCGCGCGCGGCACCACCGCGTCGACCACGGGCCGCAGCGCCCCCGAGCGGAGCAGCGGCAACAGGTGCCGCTCCGCGCTCTGCGCCAGCGCCATCTTCTCTTCAAGTGCACGGCTGCGCAGCACGGTGCCGGTGACGCGCAGGCGCTTCGTCAACACCGTGCCCAGGTTCACTTCGGTGGCCGCGCCCGCCACCAGCCCCACCAGCATCAGCCGCCCCCGGGGCGCCAGGGCCTTCAGCGTCTCCGGCACGTAGTCGCCGCCCACCAGGTCCAGGCACAGGTCCGCGCCCCGGCCACCCGTCTCCTCGCGCACCGCGTCCGCGAAGCGCGGCGGCTTGCTGTCACACAGCACCGTGCGCGCCACGCCCCAGTCGGCCGCGCGGGCCAGCTTCGCCGCGTTGCGGCCCGTGCCCACCACGCGCGCGCCCATGGCCTGGCAGATGAGCGCCGCCGCCGAGCCCACGCCACTGGCCACCGCGTGGACGAGCACCGTCTCACCGGGCTTGAGCTCGCCCTGGAGCACCAGCGCGTCGAACGCGGTGAGGTACGCCTCCGGGATGGCCGCCGCGTCGGCGAAGTCCATGCCGTCGGGGATGGGCAGCGCCTCGCGCTCGTGCGTGACGAGCAGCTCCGACCACGCGCCCCCTCCCACCAGCCCCATGACGCGGTCGCCGGGCTGGAAGCGCCGTGCGCGCGGGCCCACGGCCACCACCTCGCCCGCGTACTCCAGGCCGGGAATGTCCGGCGCCACGTCCGGCGGGGCAGGGTAGTGACCACGAAGCTGCAGGAGGTCCGCCCGGTTGAGCGCGGACGCTCGGACCCGGACCAGGATTTCCCCCGGGCCTGGGACGGGCTCGGGACGCTCTTCCTCGGCGAGGACCTCGGGGCCCCCAGGGCGGGTGATGCGAAGGACCTTCATGGTGGGCACGAAACATCCTGGCTCGCGAGAGCGTCAACGCTTATCTAGAACACCGTCCATCATGAGCACCCTGACGTGTCCCATCTGCCAGAAGCCCGTTCCCCCGCGCGGGGAGAACGCTGGTTTTCCCTTCTGCTCCAAGCGCTGCCGCGCCGTGGACCTCGGCCGGTGGCTGGGCGAGGAGTACCGCGTCCCCGACCGGCAGGCGGATGAGCAGGAGGACGAGCTGCCCGCCGACAGCCACCCGGAGCGCCAGCGCGGCGACGCATGAGCGGCTTCGTCGACCTGCACTGCCACCTGCTGCCCGGAGTGGATGACGGGGCACGCACGCTGGAAGACGCGCTGGAGATGGCGCGCGCGCTGGTCGACCTCGGCTTCTCCACCGCCGCGCCCAGTCCGCATGCGCGCCCCGAATACGCCCCCGTGGAGGTGGTGGACGCGCGCCGCGCGGAGCTGGCGGAGGCCCTGGAGCGCGAGCGCATCCCCCTGACGTTGGGGCGCAACGCGGAGAACGTGCTCGACGACGCCTTCCTGCGCGGCCTCAACACGCCGCAGGCCCGCAAGCTGGGCCCGGGCCGCTACGTGCTCGTCGAGCTGCCCTACACCGCGCCCGTCCCCGCGCTGCCGGACATCCTCTTCCGCATCCGCACCAAGGGCGTGGTGCCGCTGCTGGCGCACCCCGAGCGCTGCCTGGAGTTCGAGCGGAAGGGCCGCGCCGCGGAGGCCGTGCGAGCTGGGGCGCTGTTGCAACTGGATGTCGGGGCGCTCATCGGCCGTTACGGCGGCGCGGCGAAGAAGCTGTCCCGCGCCTTCCTGGATGACGGGCTCTACGCGGTGGGCGCCACGGACCTGCACGGGCCGGTGGGGGCCCGGGACTGGGTGGGCCGCTCGCTGGCGGAGCTGCGGAGCAGGGCAGGGGACGCGGCCTTCGCCCGTCTCATGAGAGACAATCCCGCGACGCTGCTGGCCGGGGAGTCACTGGAGTCCGACCCGGACTGACGGTATACCCGGCCGCTGTGAAACGCGCCGTCAAACTCCTGGCCAGCCTCCTGGTCACCTTCCTCTTCATGTGGTGGGCCTTCAGGGACACGGACTGGGCCACGCAGCTGGCCAGCCTGAAGTCGGCCAACTACGCGTGGGTGGTGCCGTACTTCGGCTGCCTGTTGGCCATCCACGTCTTCCGCACCCTGCGCTGGGGCTGCCTCCTGTCGGGCCTGGAGCACGTCCCTTTCCGCAAGCTGAACGAGGCCTCCGGCATCGGCTTCATGATGCTGCTGGTGCTGCCCTTCCGCCTGGGCGAGTTCGCGCGGCCCTTCCTCATCGCGCAGCGCAGTGGCATCCGCCGCAGCGCGGCCATGACGTCCGTGGTGCTGGAGCGCATCGTGGACGGCCTCTTCGTGGCGGCGATGCTGCGCGCGCTGCTCTTCTTCGTCCCCACGGAGACGCCGGAGATTCGCTACGTCAAGCTGGGCTCGTGGCTGATGTTCGCGGTGTTCGGCGGCGGCCTGGCGTTCCTCCTCTTCGGCCTCTGGCAGCAGCAGCGCACGGTGAACTTCGTGCGCGCCACGGTGGGCCGGGTGGCGCCGCAGGTGGCGGACAAGGTGGCGGACATCGTCGACACCTTCGTGGGCGCCATGCGGCAGCTGCCGAAGGGGCGACAGGTCGCGCTCTTCTTCCTCTACACGGCGCTGTACTGGGGTGTGAATGGCGCGGGCATGTCCATGCTGGCCAACGCCTTTGACTGCTCGGGCGCGGCGCCCGGCACCGTCTGCGAGCCCATGGGCCTGACGCTCTTCCAGGCCTACGTCGTGCTGGGCGTGCTGGTGGTGGGGCTGATGATTCCCGCGGCGCCGGGGATGATGGGCACCTTCCAGGCGGCGACGAAGGTGGGCCTGAGCCTCTTCCTTCCGGCCGCCGCGGTGAACGCCAGCGGGCTGGCCTACGCCAACGTCATGTGGCTGTGCCAGACGGTGCAGCAGGTGGGCCTGGGCCTCATCTTGCTGTCCATGGGCCACCTGTCGTTCAAGGACATCGCCGGCAAGCTGGACGACAAGGAAGGCGAGGCGGTGGCACCCTCCGCCTGACGCCGGGGCCCCAGGTGTCGAATGCGGCTCCCTACGGGGTGGGCGACGCCGCCTGCTCCGGCTCGGCGGGAGCGGCGTCCGTGTTCGCGGGGGCGGTGTCGCCGCTCTTGCCCGTCACCACGCCCTTCACCTTCTCCATGGCGGCCTTCGGGTCGATGTTGCCCTTGAAGTTGCCGAACGGAGTGTCGATGACCTGCTCCCGCTTCTCCGAGGAGGCGTGGCCTTCTGGCGCGCAGAGGGCCTTCGCGCTGTCGCGCACGGAGACGACGGGGGTGTTGATGGTGGTGGAGTCCTCGGTCGTGGCCTTGGCGACGAGCTTGTCTTCGCGCATCAGCACGCAGCGGTCATCGCCGTAGTACCAGGCGGTGGAGCTGTCCGGGAACTCCTGCGCGCGCGTGGGCCCTGAGCCCATGGCGTCGACGACCTGCTGGGACGACATGCCCGGGTAGAGCTTGTCGAAGCCGGAGGTGGCACAGCCGGCGGCGGCGAGCGCGAGCGCGGCGCTGAGAATCGGGAGACGCATGGGGTGTGGGCTCCTTCCGAAATGGAAGCGCGGAGCCTACCCCGGGGTCACGCCCGGCCTCCAGGTGGGGGCCGGACGGAGGCCGCCCTCATGACTGGCCTTCCTCCTTGGGCGTGCCACGGCCGTACTTGCCGAGCAGGTCCTCCACGGCCTCGCGCAGGTACTCGCTCTGGTGGATGCGGGTCCGCCGCGCCAGCTCGCGCAGCTTCTGGACCTGCTCCTCGGGGACCAGGACGTGGGTGGAGACGATGTCGGCGTCCGGGCCTCGGGCGTCGACAGACACTTCCGTGGCCGCCGGGGACGACGGCGCCTCGGGGCTCAGGGGACTGGCGCTTCCATCCTGCATCGGACTTCCTCCGGGCGTGGCTGCTACAGGCCGCTACCTGCCTGTCCGAGGCATTAGGCGGGCGGACAGGCACGCCGTCAAAAAATGCGCCGGAAGCCAGGCGGCCGAGCCGCGCCGCACGTCGCGTTGACAGGGCCCTGGGGGCGCTGCTACTTCGCCCCTTGCCTTAGGGGAGTAGTTCACGCCAGCGCCGCTGGCGGCGGGAAGCTCGACACACTGGCTGGAAACAGCCCGGGCCCCCACCTCGTGATGTTCGCGAGACGAACGAGACCTTCGGACAGGGATTGTCGTTTCTTCCTGGCCGAGGTCCGTCGTGCGCGCGTGCTGCCCTGGCGTCTCCCACGAGCCTGTACCCCGGCCCCGTCTTTGCGAGGGAGTCTCATGCTGGAAGCGCTCGTGGGTTCATTCGTGTTGGTGGCCGCCAGTGAGATGGGGGACAAGACGCAGCTGCTCGCGTTCTCCCTGGCCACGCGGTTTCGCAAGCCGTGGCATGTGCTGGCGGGCATCTTCGTCGCCACCGTCGCCAATCACGCGCTGGCGTCCAGCGTGGGCAGCTGGGTGTCCGCGCACGTGCCGGCGAAGTGGATGGCGTTGCTCCTGGCGGTGCTCTTCATTGGCTTTGGCCTGTGGACGCTCAAGCCGGACACGCTGGATGAAGATGGAGGCAAGCCGCCGCGCTTCGGGGCCTTTCTCACCACGGTGGTGCTCTTCTTCCTCGCGGAGATGGGGGACAAGACGCAGCTGGCCACCATGGCCGTGGCCGCGCGCTACCAGGCGCCGCTGACGGTGACGCTGGGCACCACGGCCGGGATGATGCTGTCGGACGGCCTGGCCGTGTTCCTGGGGGACCGGCTCGCCGGACGGGTGCAGATGAGCTGGGTGCGCTGGGCCGCCGCCAGCCTCTTCTTCGTCTTCGGTGCCCTGTCGCTGTGGACGGCGCTCCGGATGTGACGGAGAAGTGTATTGCGCTTCAAGTCAGGAAAAGCTCCCATGCGCGAGGTCTGGGATGACCCGGACCTTTCTTCAGGAGCTGGAATGCGTTCCCCCCTTCGTTTTTCCGCGATGATTCTGATGAGCGCCCTCCTGGGCGCGGGTTGCGACGGTGCCCAGCCGCAGGACCCGATGGCCGCCACCGAGGTGGTCCCCGAGACGGCGGAGGTGAAGCAGGGCGCCGTGGGCGACGTGCTCCTGCGCTGTGACGAGTTCCAGGGCGGCACGCACCTGGAGGTCGTCCAGACGGCGACGGGCTTCGAGGCCGCGTACGTCTCCGAGGAGTACGACCCCTGGGATTGCCGGTGCACGTACACGAAGCGCCAGATTCTGGGGCAGTACAGCCAGTGCCGTAAGTCCACGGTGGACCCGCGCATCATGAACTGCTTCCGCATCGAGCCGAACGGCACGACGGGCAAGGTGGTGCTGTCGACCACGCGCGTGCAGAAGACGCAGATGGTCATCGGCAGCAGCCAGACGGTGAACTACAGCGAGCTGAGCGTCGCGGCCATCAACCAGGACCCCGGCCAGACGCCGCGCCGTGACTACGTCTTCCCGCTGAACGACTGCCAGTAGGCCGTCCCTGGGCCGGGGCGGCGGCTGGTCCCGGCCCTTTTTCGTAGCGGGCGGCGATGATTCCGGGGGCGGTGGGGCGTCTGACTCGCAGGAACCCATTCCCTGGAGGTCATCGTGGCATCGCAATCATCCCCGCAGGACCCGGCACCGCGCGGTCCCCATGTCGTCGTGAGTCTGCCGACGCGGGACCTGGCGCGGGCCTTTCGCTTCTACCGAGAGGGCCTCGGCCTCCGCCTCGTCGTCGAGACGGCGGACGGGGCGATGCCCGAGCCCGTCCACTTCACGCTCAACGCGGGCGTCAGCCTGATGCTCATCCCCACCGGTGGGTTCGGCTGGGTGGCGGGGAGCAACAAGGTCGCGGAGCAGGGCGTTTCGGAGTGCATCTTGAGCCTGTCCCTGGAGACGGAGGCCCAGGTGGACGCGCTCATCGCCAGGGCGCGGGAGGCCGGGGCCGAGGTTGCCTCCGCGCCGGGCCAGAAGCCCTGGGGCTACTCGGGGACGTTCAAGGACCCCGACGGCCACGTCTGGATGCTGCAGAAGGCGGGCTGAAAAGAAAAACCCCGGTGTCACCGTGAAGGTGACGCCGGGGTAGTGGCCAGGGTCAGACTTGAACTGACTACCTGCGGATTATGAGACCGCCGCTCTAACCAGGTGAGCTACCTGGCCGTAAGTAGGCTGCAACCTACGGCTTTTACTGCGGAACTTCTACTGCCTTCCTACCTGCTCGCCCGGTGTCCGTGCAACAGCTTTGGCAACGGGGCGGGGCACTTCGCGCTTCGGGGCGGCTCTATACCACATGGCGGGCGGAGGGCAACGGGAACGAAGCGGTGGGGAAGGGACGGTGTGCAAGGGGGACGGCTGACGAGGTCCGACGTCGGTCCTGTGGTGGGGGGCGTGAGGAGCCTATGCCGCAGCATGAAGCGCCTTTCCCTCACGCTCTGATGCAGTGTCAGCCTTCCCTGGAATTAAGTGAATTCGCCCCTCGGGCTGGGGGGCGATGACGCGGAGAGGGACATGACGCTGCGCTGGGGAGCGGTGGTGCTGCTGATGCTGGTGGGCACAGGTTGCGGCGCCTCCTCGCGGGTGGTGCGCCTGGACACCGGCGAGGGTCGGCCCAGCATCTACACGCCACGGGCGGACGCTGAGCCCGTCGAGTTGGACGAGGACGAGTTCGTGGAGGCAGTGCAGGAGATGGCTCGCACCGCGCCGCCGTCTCCTCGGCCAAGGGAGGCGGCGTTGAGGCTCCTCGGCCTGGACGTGCCTCGCGCGTACTCCCCGGCGCGAGGGCGGCTGGGACTGGTCTCCGTCGAAGAGCCGCGACGGGGCCGTCTTCTTGTGACGGAGGAGCCGAACGCAGAAACGGAGTTGGCGAACGCCTACGGACACTGGTGCCAGCGCCTGAAGGAACCACGGGACTGCCTGCATCTGCTGGACGAGGACGTCATCCTGGACGAGGAGGGCAAGCGCATCCTGGCCTTCCGGCTGGCCCTGGATTCGGTCTGGGACGAAACGGCCGAGGCGCTGGGGGAGCTGACGGACAAGGAGTCGATGGTGACGATGCTCGCGACAACGGGAGCCATCTACTTCGGATTATGGCTGGTGCCCGAGCCGCTGCTTTCGAAGGGCATCGCCGCGACGCTGACGGTGGCGCTCATCGCCTACCTGGGGTGGGACACGGTGTGGAGCCTTGTCCAGGGCTGGAGGGTGCTGGCGAAGGAGGTGGAGGCGGCGACCACCTTCGATGAGCTTCAGGGCGCGGGAGAGAAGTACGGGACGGTGATGGGGCAGAACGCGGCGCGGGCGTTCGTCATGCTCGCGATGGCGGCGCTGGGCGGCACGGCGCAGACGTTGTCGGCGCGGGTGCCCACGCTCCCCGGCTCCGCGCAAGCCTCGCTGGTGGGCGCTGGGCAGGGCGGCTTCCGGCTGGCGGCGGCGGGACAGGTCACCTCGGTGGCGGTGGCACCGGGAGGCGTCATCACCATCGGACTGGAGCCGGAGGCTGTCGCGGAGACGGCACGAGGCACGCGCGCCGTGGCGTCCGAGCCGGTGGCGACCGCTACCCACGAGCACCACATCGCGACGAACAAGTGGTGGGACTCCACCAACAGTGGTGGCCCGTGGTCACCCATTTTCCAGAAGCTCTTCGACCGTGCGGGCATGTCACTCGATGACGCTGCCAACAAAGTCCGCGTGCGGGGCCACAAGGGGCCTCACCCCGTGGAGTACCATCTAGAGGTCTTCCGCCGACTGCAGTTTGCAACGAGGCGCTGCAGGAGCATCCATCAGTGTCGTGAAAGTTTGACGGCGGAACTGAGGGATTTGGCTGTGCAGGTCTCCAAGCCGGGTACCGAACTCAACAAGCTGGTGACGCGGGCTAAGTGAGGCGAGGAAGAACTCATGGCGAAGCGATTTTTTGACCTGGCTGATGACATGGAACTCCAGGGGCGCTGGCTGCTGGGAGACCCCACGAGCTTACAGGGGCAGGAGGTGGACGACCCGTGGCAGTTCACGGATGGCTGCCCTGTCCAGGTTGAAGCGCCACTCAAGATCCCCATCAACCATCCCGGGCGTCCCCTGGATTTTTCCCTCGCGGGCGTGGGTGTCACCCCTATTGTTCACAAGGGGGTGGCGCATATCTTCGCGGAGCTGGCGCCAGACGACGTGCAGCTCTTTCCCGTCGATGTTGCCGGACAGGCCGAGCCGTACTTCATCCTCGTCGCGACCCGGCTCATCCGGTGCATCGACGACAACGCCTCAACGGAGGTTCGGTACTGGCAGCCGGAGGATGGGCGCCCGGAGAAGGTCGGGGAATACCGCGGTGTGTCTGGCATGCGCATCGACCCGGCGAAGGTGGGCGGCGCCAAGGTGTTCCGGACCTGGGGGTGGAGCATCGCGCTCATCGTGTCCGAGGACATCAAGGAGGCACTGGAACGCGCGGGCGTCACGGGCTGCTATTTCAAGGAGGTCACCGGCCCGAGCGCCATCAGTCAGGAGGAGCGCGAACGGAACCGGAAGCTCCTGGCGCTTCGGGATGAAACGGACGCGGCCCGCGAGCCCTTCTGGCGCACTCTGGGGAAGCTGGACGAGGAGGTCATCATCCCCATCGTCGCCGGTGGCGGCTGGCCCGCCCGGCGCCAGGTCTGGCGTGTCATCCACCGCCCCGAGGGGCGGACTCTTTTGGTGACAGACGGGCTATCGGACTTCTTCGTGGACCAGGTGGCGCCGTCCGTGGGCTTCGGCTTGGAGCTGGCCCTGGAGACGAACGAGCCTCTCGGCAATGTCGAGAAGAGCTGGCCGCTGCTGCTCCTGGAGCGGGTGGGGGACGAGGTGGCGGAACACGAAAGCGTGCGCGAGAAGGTGAAGGCGGGCTTCCTCTCCATGGAGGTCTCCGGCCAGGGCATGCCCGAGCCGCTGCTGACAAAGGAGGGCAGGGTGGGGGTGTTGCTGGGCATGGCGTCGAGCACGCTGCCATGCCGCTTCTCCATGCCGGCCGGAGAGGTGCGACTGGTCACAGTCAAAGTGCTGATGCCCGTGGAGTTGGCGTACCTGCTGGAGAACGGGAAGCACGGTCGTGACGAGCTGCTGCGGCGCTTCGTCGAGGAAGGTCAGGAGCACCTGTCTCGCGCCTGGCGCCAGCCCGTTGTGTGACAACTTCCCGTGCTCAGCAGGCAGGTCGCGGAGCTCGGGCAGGACGACCTCGCGCTTTCCCGCCGCCTCGTGCGCACCGCGATGCCCCGCACCGATGTCTTTCTGACGGCTGGGTAGCGTCCGCCTGGGAATGAGTTGTCACCACGCCCTGGGCACCGGATTCTGCCCGTTCCGCGCGGAGGCCCTTTCCATGTCCGGGCAGTTGGATGTCTGGCCGCTCACAGTCGCGGCGCTCCTGTCGCTGTCATCCCCGGCGCGAGCAGCCCCACCGGGAGCGACGGGAGCGGCCCGGGACGTACCGGAATCCACCACCCGCCCTGGCAAGGGAGCCGCGCCCGACGGCCCACCGGAGGAGGTGTATCGCCCCACCACGTCGGGTCCCTTCGTCGCCTACACCGCGCCCATCACCGCGCCGGGGCGGATGACGGCCCAGCCCCTGTCGAGCCTCGAGTCCATCCGAGGGGAGTTCGACGAGCGCGGGCGCTATCAATCCTTGGAGCAGGGGGAGTCACAGCACAGGGCGGTCCTGCAGCTCTTCCTGGAATATGGGCTGTCCACCCGGTTCGCCGTCGGGGCGGAGCTGGAGTGGCGGCACCAGCGGCGCCGCGAAGACTCACAGCGGGCGGCGTCCTCCGGTCTGTCGGATACCCAGCTCTTCGCGCGCGCGGTGCTGCTCAAGGAAACCGTGGGGGGGCTCCCCGAGCTGACGCTGCTGGGCCTGGTGAAGCTCCCCACCGGGCGGGCCGTGAGCGCGGACGCGGCGTTGCTGGACACCGATGTCCGCGGAACGGGCAGCACCGACCTGATGTTGGGCGTCGACCTGACCCGGGGCGTCCGTCCCGTCCTCCTCCACCTGCAGGTGACCTGGTCCCATCCGCTCCCAACCCAGGTGGGTGGCGTCTCCATCGCCGCGGGTGACTCCGTGGCGTGGAGCCTCGCTGGCGAGTGGCCTCTGCTGCGAGGCGCGCTCGTCCTGATGCTGGAGGTGAGCGGCCTCCACCAGGGGCCACCTCGCCTGGACGGCCTGGAGATACGGGATGTCTCCACGACCGAAGTCACGCTCGGTGCTGGCGTGGAGTTCATCGCCAGCGAGGACGTGCAGCTCCTCGTGGGCTATCAGCGCCTGCAATGGGGCCGCGACGCCAGCGCCCAGGATGCCTGGGTGGTGTCGCTGGTTCCGGTGCTCTTCTGAGGGGAAGGATGCCCCCGGCTTGTAGCGGACCCCGCGAAAGGTATGTGATGGCCGCGTGAGCCTTCCCGCCGATCAGCGCTCTTCGGACATGCCAGCCCCGATGGGCCCTTCGCCCGTCATGCCGGTCGCCAGGCCGCCAGCGCGGGATGCGCGCTATGACTGGGCCGCGGAGCGCACGCTGCTGGCCTGGGTGCGCACGGGCCTGGCGATGATGGGCTTCGGCTTCGTGGTGGCGCGGTTCGGCGCCTTCCTCCGGGGCCCCGCCGCGCTCGCCATCTTCGCCGCGCTCCTGGGGGCCGTCCTGGTGCTCCTGCTGGGCGGCGGACTGCTACCCTTCCGCTTTGACGGAGGCCGGTGATGTCCGTGGCAGTCTTGTGGGAGCGCCTCCTCGCGACGCGGGCACCCGCCGCCACGCTGCTCATCCGGTTGATGGTGGGCGGCGTCTTCGTGTCCGAGGGCCTCCAGAAGTTCCTCGTCCCCGCCGAGGTGGGGGCCGGCAGGTTCGCGCGAATCGGCCTTCCGGCGCCGGAGGTGCTGGGCCCGTTCGTGGGCGCCGTGGAGCTGCTCTGCGGTGCCCTGGTGCTCCTGGGGCTGGTGACGCGGCTGGCTGCCGTGCCGCTCATCATCACCATGCTGGTGGCCATGGCCACCACCAAGGTGCCCATCCTCCTGGCGAGTGGCTTCTGGAAGATGGCGCATGCGTCCCGCACGGACTGCTCGATGCTGCTCGGCGCGCTCTTCCTCCTCTGGGTGGGCGCCGGCCCCTGGTCGGTGGATACCTGGCTGAGGCGGCGGCGCGGAGCCGCGCATGTCTGACGAGGCGCGCGAGCCGCCGCGTCACGGCGCGCACGGCCTGGTGGAGGTGGCGCTGCTCTTCCTGCGGCTCGGCTTCACGGGGTTTGGGGGGCCGGCGGCCCACATCGCGATGATGGAGGATGAGGTGGTGCGGCGGCGCCGCTGGCTGACGCGCGAGGAGTTCCTCGACCTGCTCGGGGCGACCAACCTCATTCCGGGGCCGAACTCGACGGAGCTGGCCATCCACCTGGGGCACCGGCGGGGCGGCTGGCCGGGCCTGCTGGTGGCCGGGGTCTGCTTCATCCTCCCCGCGATGCTCATCACGCTGGCCGCGGCCTGGGCGTATGCGCGCTTCGGGAGCCTGCCCTCGGCGGAGGGCGTGCTGTACGGCGTGAAGCCCGTCATCATCGCCGTGGTGCTCCAGGCGCTCTGGGGGCTGGGCCGGGTCGCGGTGAAGACGCGCGCGCTCGCCGCTGTCGGCGTGGCCGCCGTCATCGCGAGCGCGCTGGGGGTGAACGAACTGCTCGTCCTGTTCTGTGCCGGGGTCCTCATGGCGCTCTGGCGTGGCGGGACTCGGGTGGCGGGCGCTGGCCAGAAACAGCAGGGACCTGGACAGATGATGCTGGGGCTGCCCCTGGCCCTCCAGGGGCTGGCGGCGGGTGCCGCGGGCGTCGTGCCCTTCAGTCTGGGCGGGCTGTTCCTCTTCTTCGTGAAGGTGGGCGCGGTGCTCTTCGGGAGCGGCTACGTGCTGCTGGCCTTCCTGCGCGCGGACCTGGTGGAGCGGTTGGGTTGGCTGACTCAGGCGCAGCTGCTCGACGCCGTGGCCGTGGGGCAGGTGACCCCTGGTCCCGTCTTCACGACGGCGACCTTCATCGGCTACCTCCTGGGAGGCAGCGTGGGGGCGGTGGTGGCCACCGTGGGCATCTTCCTGCCGGCCTTCTTCTTCGTCGCGGTGAGTGGGCCGCTGGTGCCGCGCCTGCGCCGCTCCTGGGTGGCGGGGGCGGTGCTGGACGGCGTCAACGTGGCCTCGCTCGCGCTGATGGCGGTGGTGACGTGGCAACTGGGCCGCTCGGCGCTGGTGGACGCCTGGACGGTGGGCCTGGCGCTCCTGAGCGCTGCGCTGCTGCTGCGCTTCCGGCTCAACTCCGCGTGGCTGGTCCTGGGCGGCGCGCTCACCGGGCTGCTGCTCTGGACAGCGGGCGCTTGACGCCTTGAACACCGGGGGCCGTCACACAACCGTCACGGGACTCGGCCTTGCGGAATCATGATATTTCAATATTGTGATTTCGTAATGCCAGCCGCCATCAAGTCCCTGGATGTCCGTTCCGCCTCCCGCCTCTTCAAGGCGCTGGGAGACGAGACGCGCCTGCGCATCGTCGCGCTCCTCAGTCACGGGGAGCTGTGTGTCTGCCACTTCGAGTCCGCGCTCGCGCTGACGCAGTCGAATACCTCCCGCCAGCTCGCGGTGCTGAAGAACGCCGGCATCGTCGAGGCGCGCCGCGACGCGAGCTGGGTCTACTACCGGCTGGCCCCGCAGTTGGACGAGGTGTGCAAGGCGCAGCTCAAGGCCCTGGTGGCCGCCTTCTCCAAGCGCGACGTGCTCCGCGAGGACGTGGAGCGCCTCCTCCAGACCCGCGGCCCCAACGCCTGCAAGTAACCCAAGAGCCTGTCCATGAACGCCGCCGCTCCTTCCTCCAGCCTCGTCAAGAAGCTCTCGGTCATCGACCGGTTCCTGCCGGTGTGGATCTTCGCCGCCATGGGCCTGGGCATTGGCGTGGGCCGGGCCTTCCCGGACCTGGGCGCCCGGCTGGACACAGTGAAGCTGGACACCGTGTCGCTGCCCATCGCCCTGGGCCTGCTGTGGATGATGTACCCGGTGCTGGCGAAGGTGCGCTACGGCGAGCTGGGCCGGCTGCGCACGCGCGGCAAGCTCTTCACCACCTCGCTGGTGCTCAACTGGGTGGTGGGGCCGGTGCTGATGTTCGCGCTGGCGTGGCTCTTCCTGCCGGACCTGCCGGAGTACCGCAACGGCCTGGTGCTCATCGGGCTGGCCCGCTGCATCGCCATGGTGCTCATCTGGAACATGCTCGCGTGCGGCAGCAACGAGGTCGCCGCCGTGCTGGTGGCCCTCAACTCCGTGTTCCAGATTCTCTTCTACTCGGTGCTGGGCTGGCTCTTCCTCACCGTCATCCCGGGCTGGCTCGGCGCGGAGGTGACCGCGTTCGACGTGTCCATGTGGAGCATCGCCAAGAGCGTGCTCATCTTCCTGGGCGTGCCCCTGGTGGCTGGCGCGCTGACGCGCATCGGCCTGACGCGGCTGAAGGGGGAGGCCTGGTACGAGCAGCGCTTCCTGCCGCGCCTGGGGCCCACCGCGCTCGTCGGCCTGCTCTACACCATCGTCCTCATGTTCGCGATGCAGGGGGAGAAGATCACGCGCCTGCCGCTGGACGTGGTGCGCATCTCCCTCCCGCTGATCGTCTACTTCGCCATCATGTTCACCAGCGCCTTCTTCCTCTCGCGCAAGCTGGGCTTCAACTACGAGGAGACGGCGTCGCTGTCCTTCACGGCGGCGGGGAACAACTTCGAGCTGGCCATCGCGGTGGCGGTGGGCGTCTTCGGCATGGCCTCCGGCGAGGCGCTGGCGGGCGTGGTGGGGCCGCTCATCGAGGTGCCCGCGCTCATCGCGCTCGTCTACCTGTCGCTCTGGCTCAAGCGCCGGCTCTTCCCCGCAGCCGACGCCACCGTGCTGCCCCGCCGCTTCGAGGGCGAGGCGCGCTCGTAGGCCCCGTCCGCCGTTCGTCCCACCCACGCTCGTTCGAGAGGGCCCGAGACTCCGTCGGCTGGGGAAGCGAGGACCCGGCGGCGGTCGAAGGCAGCGAGCTCGTGAAGGAGGCCGCCTTCATGAGGGTGGCCATGGAGATCTCCCGCAGGTTGGGGCTGCTCCTCGCCCTGCCCATCGAAAAGCTGGACCTGCTGCGCCTGACGGCGCTCACCCGCGGCATCGGTGAGCAGCAGCCGGTCTCTCACCCCTCACTTCAGGAGTCGTCACGATGAACACGGTCATCTTCGCCTGCGTGCACAACGCCGGTCGCTCGCAGATGGCGGCGGCCTTCTTCAACGCGCTGGCGGACCCGGCCCACGCGCGCGCCGTGTCCGCCGGGACGCAGCCCGGGGAGCGCGTCCACCCCGAGGTCCAGGCCGCCATGGCCGAGGTGGACATCGACCTGACCGGAGCCAGGCCTCAGCGCCTCACGGACGAGCTGGCCCAGGGCGCTCAGTGGCTCATCACCATGGGGTGCGGCGACGCGTGCCCCTACGTGCCGGGGCTGAAGCGCGGCGACTGGCCGCTGGAGGACCCCAAGGGCAAGCCGGTGGAGCGCGTGCGTGAGATTCGCGATGACGTGCGGAGCCGTGTCCTGGCGCTGCTGGCGCAAGAAGGCTGGGCCCGGTAGGGCGCCCTCCAGCGGACGGGGCATGTTCGTCCGTCCAGACGCGGCGCACGAACGCGCGCTTCAATCCGAGGCTGGCGGACAACACACCGGCGCCAGCGCTCGCAGGCGGGACAGGAGTCCCTCGAACGACGCGAGGAACGCCTGTCCGTCCACTTCATAGATGCGATGGCGCCCTTCACTGCGCGCGCGGACGACGCCGACCTGGCTCAGCGCCTTGAGGTGGCGTGAGATGACGGAGCGGTCCTGCGGAAGGTGCGCGGCGATGGCCCCCACATCGGCGGGGCCCTGGCGAAGCAACACCTTCAAGAGCTCCAGCCGCGCCGGCTCCGTGAGCACCCGCAGGAACGGAGAGTCCAGGAGCGCGATTAGCTCGTCCACGCTGCGCGCCCGCGCATTCGCTTCACGTCTTGCCGTCATCACCCCATTCTTGCCCATGCCCGGGTCCAACGGCACGCTGGCTGCGCGGAAGCCTTGCACCCCAGCCACAGGTGAACCACGGCGGCGACGATGGCCCCCGGGAGGAGGAACTCCACCGCGGCACGGACGAAGGCCGGGTGCGCCTGACCGGGCACGCTGGGAGCCCACGGGCTCCAGGCCTCCGGTGGCACGGCGGCGAGCGCCAAGGCCAGCGCTCCCACCCGGAGCGTCGTGAGCACCACATGGAGCGAATACTCGAAGGAGCTCAGTCCTCCGAGCGCGGCCCTGCTGTCACGCTCGGAGAAGGTGTCGAACAGCTCGACGACCTGGTCCAGGGCGACCAGCGCCAGGCCGAACCACAGCACGACGCCGCGCGGCGGCGCGAGGAACAGCGTCGCCAGGATGGGCGGGAAGAGCACGGCGCGGGCCGTGTGCAGCCAGTGCTCGTGTCGTGACTCCTCGCGGGCATGGAGGCGGTAGCGCCAGAGGTGGAGATACACGCCGTCCACCACGGAGAGATGGACGAAGGCGAGCAGCAGAACGGTCGACGCGAGGACGAGGTTGGGGCTCATGGCGCTCCCTGGGATGTGTGCATCTAGATGCATGTATGCATATAGATGCACACGAAAGCAAGGGCGCCTTGGAGTGAACGGAGGCCAACGCCTGGGTTCCTTGGGCGACATCGACGGAGAGCTCCGCGAGGCCCGGTGCCAGGCGCAAATCCTTTGATGCCCATATTCAAGCTTGACGAAGAAGCAGGGCACGCAGGCGAGCAGTCGAGACGGTGCGGAGGCTCAGCGCGCGACGAGGGCGTCTCACGTCGGACCGAGCCACCACTACAGCTTCAGGCGCTCCTGGGCGTATTGCTCGAACGAGCGCGCCGCGTGGCCAGTCAGCACCTGGACGCTGTCCGTGGTGGCCGCGGTCCACTGTTCACGCACAGCGGCGCAGAGCGCGGCGAGCATCTCCGCATACGGGACGTCGAAGCCGGCGTCGCACATGCGCTGGATGAAGGCGCCCTCCGAAATCGCGACGTATTCGAGCGGCCGGCCCGTCACGCGTGCCACGACGGCCGCGGCCTCGCTGAAGCTGAGCGCCCTGGGGCCCGTGAGCGTGAAGGCCCGCCCGTCGAACCGGTTCGTCGTGAGCGCCACGGCGGCGGCGTCCGCGATGTCACGCGCGTCGATGAAGCTCGTCTCGCCGACGCCCGCCGGGAGCATCAGGCGTCCAGCGCGGACGTCATGGCTCCACATGAGGTGGAAGTTGTCGGAGAACCAGTTGGGCCGGAGGATGACGTAGGGGAGGCCTGAGCGCTCCAGCTGGAGCTCGACCTGTCGGTAGGGGTCCGCCTCGTTCGCCTCCACGCCCATGACGGACTGGAACACCACCTTCACGCCCCGCTCGGCCGCCGCGCGGATGACGGGCGTGAGGTATTCGATGACGCTCAGGTTGTCCGCGGGCATGAGGACATGGGCCGCGTCCATTCCCTCCAGCACGGCGCCGAGCTGGCCAGGCTGGGCGAAGTCGAAGCGCACGGCCTCTGCGCCGGGAGGGGCGGCGGCCCTGCGGGACAGCGCGCGGACGTGGTGCCCCTGCTTCATGAGGACATCCACCAGGAGCGAACCCACGGTACCGGTTGCTCCGAAGACGGCGATTCGTTGAGGTGTCATGGCCGCCAAGGTACGGGGGGCGCCGCACGCCGGCAGTGACTGCCTCCCTGAATCAACTTTAAGCTGTGCTTCAACATGGACGACCTGAAGCGCATGGCGCTCTTCGCTGAGATTGCCCGCGCGGGCTCGCTGAGCGCGGCGGCCCGGCACCTCCGCATCAGCACCTCCGCGGTGAGCCAGCAGCTGCGCATCCTGGAGGAGTCCTTCGGGGTCATCCTGGTGCGGCGCTCAAACCGCAAGCTGTCGCTCACGGACGCCGGCGCGCGGTTCGCGGCCCACTGCCGTGAAATGGTGGAGGTGGCGGAGCGGGCCCGTGAGCAGCTCTCGCTCGCGAGGGACACCCCCGCGGGGGAGCTGCGCATCTCCCTGCCGCTCGGCCTGGCTCGCTATGTGGCGCCCTCGCTGGAGCCGCTGCTCGCCAGACACGCGTCCTTGAAGCTTCGCCTCGAAGCGGATGATGGCCTGGTCGACCTCATTGATGAACGCATCGACCTGGCGCTCCGTGCGGGCCAGATGAAGGACTCCTCCTGGGTAGCGCAGCCGCTCTGCCACCTTCACCTGGGGCTGTGTGCCGCCCCGGGCTATCTGAAGAAGGCGGGGCGGCCACGCACGCTCGAGGACCTGCCTGGACACGAGTGGCTCGCGGTCGTGGCGGACGGCCGAACCCTGGCCTTCGACCTCCAGGGCCCCTCCGGGACGAGCCGTTGTGTCCAGGTGACGCCGCGGGTCTCCAGCAACAACCAGCTCACCCTCCACCAGATGTGCGCGGCGGGGCTGGGCATCACGCGCTGCATCCTGGCCGACGTGGCAGACGACCTGAGACTGGGACGCCTCGAAGTGCTCTTGCCCGAATGGCGCCTCTCCCCCATGCAGCTCTGGGCCGTCACGCCGCGTCGCTCGGGACAGCCGGCGAAGGTGCGCCACGCCGTTGACGCCATCCGCACCTACCTGCGGCAGCAGCCCGGCATCTCCGCCTGATTCGTGGCGCGAAGGCGGCGCCTACCGGAGCGGCGGCTCGGGCTGCTTCGCGAACCACTGCTTCGCGTTCAGCAGGTGCAGCTCCTGGCCACCCGGCTTGAACTCGATTCCGCCGGTGAGGGCGCCCAGGGTCGCCAGGAGCGCGCCCCGCAGCGCTCCGCCCGCGAGGTCCAGGTGGCCTCGCAGGGAGAAGCCCTCACCGTCCGCCTTCAGCTCGCGCAGCTGGAGCCCGCCCTCGTCAATCTGCACCCGGCCCGTCACCGTGACGTCCCGGATGTTGAGCAGGGACGTCAGGAAGCGCGGCAGGTTCTTGGCGGACGTGAGCAGCGCGGCGACGGGCTGCGTGTCCGTGAGCTTGCTGGCGAAGCGCGCCGACAGCACCGTCGGGGACAGGGCCAGCCGGGCTTGGGGCAGGGTGAAGACGCCGCTCCAGGCGCGGATGGGCACGGGGCCGTTCGTGGACACGTTCGTCAGCCGGAGCGTCGTCCCCGTCAGGGACAGTGACTTCGAATCCCATGACAGGTTCCGCGCGTCCACGTCCGCCTCGGCGCGCAGCAGGACCTTGACGTTCCCCATGCGTCCGGAGACCAGGTCGGAGTCCATGCTCAGCCGCAGCGAGTCCCGCCCCTTCGCTCGCTCCCGGCTCTGCACCGTCATGGAGCCGGAGTCGATTTCAATCGTCCGTGCCAGCCAGGGGTTGAGCATCCTCAAGTCCAACGGCCGGCTCCGGGCCACGCGGAGGTTTGGCTCCAGCTCCCAGTCCGGTTGCCCCGCGCCGCGCCGCGCGAGCACGGTAAGGGTGATTTCAGGGACCTCTGCGCCCGTGCCTTCGGGGCCGGACACCCGCACGGGCGCGAAGGTGAGCGTGGCCGTCCCTCTCCGCGTGTCCGGGCGCTCCGATGTCAGAGATGCCTTGAGCGCCCAGGGCGCCCGCGCCCGGAGCGGGCCTGCCCGCACGCTCAACGTCTGGCCCTGGACGTCAACCCGGCTGTCCCCGGCCAGCGCGCCGTCCTTGAGGTGGAGGTCCAGGTCCACCTGGCCCGCGCCCCCTTTCAGGGAGACGGCGTTGTCCGAACCCAGGTGCTCGTTCAGCCAGTCCAGCGGGAGCAGCTCCAGTTGGCTCGTCACCCGCGCGCTCAGCGCCCGCGAGAGGTCCCAGCCCTTCTCGTCCGTGAAGGGCACCTCGAGCGCTGCCTTCGCCTCCAGCCGCTCGAACCGGGTCACGGGCCTCCGGTCGACCTCCATGGCACCGGAGACGACGCGAATCGATGGCGTCTCGACGTGGATGCGCTCCCGGCCCTTGATGTCCAGCGAGCCCTGCACGTCCAGGTCCCCGACGAAGCGGACCCGGCCGAAGTCCAGCTCGCGAACCTCGTGGACTGTCACAGCTCCCAACTGGATGACCCACGGGCGGTAGTCCGGGCCCGGTGGGGGCTCCTCCTCGATGCCGAACGACGGTTCAATCCGGAAGCGCGCGCCATGTCCGTCGATGCGCCGCACGTCCACGCGCTTGCGCAGCAGGGCGGTCAGCGACACGCTGGCTTCCAACGTGTCCAGGTTCACCTGCCACCACTGGTGCTGATTCTGCTGGGTCAGCGTGAAGTCGCGGAGGTGGAGCTGGCCGAAGGGCCAGAGCCACCAGGCGCGCTTCCAGGCGAGCTCGGTCCGGCTCGTGGACCGGCGCATGATGGCCTGGACGGCGCCCAGGTTGAGCGCCGCGTTGATGGAGCCCTCCAACATGAGGAGTGCGCCCAGCGCCCAGGCCGCGGCGCGCGGCCACCGTCTCCTGCGGGGGGCGGTGTCCTGGACCTCTGGCGGCGGGAGGAGCGTCATGTCGCGGGTACCCGGTGGGATGTCCAGGGGGAGCGGCGCGGGCTGCTCCCGGAGGGCGCGGGTGCTGTCTCCCGCCTCCCTCCGGATGCCTCAGCCGCGGCGCGCACACAAGGCACCAGCAGTCCCGCGCGTCTGATTCGCTCCCGGAGTGTCCGCGGGTGAGCCGATGCCAGAGGCCCCGGTTCTGGCCTGGGAGGGGCGCGGGGACGGACTACGCCTCCCAGCGCTGGAGGCTGCCCTCCACGTACTTCGCCCGGCAGGCGCGCCGCTGGACCTTGCCGCTGGACGTCTTGAGGACCTCACCCTGTTGGAGCAGGACGACTTCATGCACGTCCACGGAGTGCGCGGCGGCCACGGCCTGCCGGATGCGCTTCTGGAGCGCGCTCGCGTCCAGGGCCTGTTCGCCATTGCCCTGTTCGGACGGCGCGAAGCGGGCGCTGACCTCCACCAGCACCACCAGCCGCTCGCCCTCCGGATGGTCCACGGAGAACGCCACCGAGCAGCCAGGACGGAGCGCCGGGTGCTGGCCCTCCGCCGTCAGCTCGAGGTCCTGCGGGTAGTGGTTCCGTCCATCGACGATGATGAGGTCCTTGATGCGGCCGGTGACGTACAGCTCGCCGTCAATCATGAAGCCCAGGTCGCCGGTGCGCAGGAAGGGCCCCTCCTCGCTGCCCTGGATGCGCGCCTGGAAGGTCTCCGCGTTCGTCTCCTCGCGCCCCCAGTAGCCGTGGGTGACGTGGGGGCCCGCCGTCCAGATTTCGCCCACCTCACTTGGAGCGCACGCCACCAGCGTCTCCGGGTTCACGATGCGGATGAGGCTGTCACCCCAGCTCCGCCCGGAGCTGACGAGCGTCCGCGCGGACGGGCCCGGCTGCGTCAGCACGGCGCGGTGCTGCTCGAGCGCCTCCGACTCCACGGTGAGGTGACGTGGCAGCTCGGCGCTGATGCCTCCCGACACGAAGAGCGTCGCCTCCGCGAGCCCATAGCAGGGATAGAGGGCCTCCCGGCGGAAGCCCGCGGGCGCGAAGGTGTCCGCGAAGTGCGCCAGCGTGTCGGCGCGCACGGGCTCCGCGCCATTGAAGGCGACGCGCCACGAGCTCAGGTCCAGCGAGGCGAGCTGCTCCGGCTTCACCTTCCGCGTGCAGAGCGCATAGCCGAAGTTGGGACCGCCGCTCGTCGTCGCGCGGTACTTCGTGATGGCGGACAGCCAGCGGATGGGGCGCTGCAGGAAGGACCAGGGCGACATCACGACGGAGTGTGTGCCCAGGTACATCGGCTGGAGCACGATGCCGATGAGCCCCATGTCGTGGTACAGCGGCAGCCAGCCGCACGTGGTGTTCTGCTCGTCGTGGCTGAAGCCCTGGCGAATCATCTCCTCGTTCGACAGCAGGTTCCGGTGCAGCACCATCACGCCCTTGGGCGTCGACGTGGAGCCTGACGTGTACTGGAGGAAGGCCAGCGAGTCGCCGGTGATGGCGGGGCGCTTCCAGCCATCCTCCAGCCCTTCCTCCAGCGCGTCCGTGGCAATCCAGCGGATCTCCTTCAGGACGGGGTAGGAATCGGCCAGCGCGTTCACGCTCTCCAGGATTTCGCGCGTGGTGAGCGCGAAGCGCGGCTTCGCATCCTGGAGGATGGAGAGGATGCGATTGACGGCCTGGAGCTGCACGGGCGGATAGGCGGGTACCGCGGCGACGCCCGCGTACAGGCTGCCAAAGAACGCCGCGATGTAGTCCAGCCCGGGGGGATACAGCAGCAGCGCGCGCTCTCCGGCGCCCTTGTGCTCCTGTAGCGCCGCGGCGATGGCGCGGGCCTGACGGTCCAGCTCGCCATAGGTCCAGGTGGTCTCCTGGCCTTCGACGTCCTGGAGATAGGTGTAGGCGCGGGCCTCGTTCTGATTCGAGGCGCGCCAGCGCAGCAGGTCGGTCAGGGTCTGCACGGAACGGCTGGGACTCGGCACGGCGGGGCTCCTTGGGAAAGTCGTGGGAAGTGTGGGGAGGCTTCAAGGGCTCACCGCGGGCTGGGCGGAGGGCGCCTCCAGCGGGGGCGCCTCCAGCTCGCGCAGTGGGCGGTAGAGCGTGGACAGCAGCGTCATGAGAATCGACAGCGCGCCCGCGATGAGGAACATCACGGCGATGCCCCGGCCCGGGCCCTCGCCGACGAACGCACCCAGCAGGGGGACGAGCGCTCCCCCCGAGGCCATGGCGGGTTCAAAGACGTGGTCCGCCAGCGGTCCGGCCAGTGTGTACGCCAGCGGCAACATGGCGCCGGTGATGGTGCTGGTGAAGGCGAAGACCCGGCCGCGCAGCGCCAGGGGCACGATGCGCTGGAGCAGGGCCTGGCTGGATCCATTGATGATGGGCAGGCCGAAGAAGAACGCGAAGGCGACACCGGCCAGGACGGGGACGGCGGTGGCCAGCCCGACGCTGATGAGCGCGAGGCCACAGGTGAGCTGGAACCCGAGCACGCCATGCACCAGCCGCTTGGGCCCACCCCAGGCGCTGATGACCAGGCTGCCCACCAGCATGCCAACGCCCCCCGCCGTGGTGAGCGCGCCCAGCGTCCGCACGTCCGCGAACGACAGGACCAGCGGCGTGACGAGCACCTCGACGGTGCCTGTCAGGAAGTTGCTGGCCGCGAGGAAGCCGATGAGCGCGAGCAGTCCTGGCGTCGCGCGAAGGTAGGCGCCGCCAGCCCGGATGGCCGCTAGCAGCGGCACCCGCTCCTCGCCAGACCCAGACACGAGGTGTTCCCGGGGGATGCGCGCCAGGAGCAGGGGCAGCGTGCCGAGCACCAGCGTCGTCGCGTCGATGAGCAGGATGCCCTTGAGCTCGATGAGCTCCAGCAACGTGGCGCTCAACAGGGGCGCCACCAACTGGGAGAACGCGAGCCCGATCTGCACCAGGCCGTTGGCCCGACCCAGGTGCCGTGGCGGCACCACCGTGGAGACGAGGACGGCGAAGGCGGGCTGTTGGAACGCGCTGGCCACCGACACCACGGCGGTGGTGACGTAGGCATGCCAGGGCTGCAGCAGCCCGTTGAACAGCAGCAGCGCCAGCACGAGGCTCGACAGGCCCGCGGCCGTGTCGCTGAGCACCATCACCCAGCGGCGGTTCCAGCGGTCCACCAGCGCTCCGGCCACGGGCCCGAGCAGGATGGCGGGCAGCGTCGCGGAGAGCATGACCAGCGCGTACTGCGTCACGTCGCCCGTCGTCTTGTACGTCCAGACGCCGAGCGCGAAGCTCGTCAGCCCAGAGCCCAGCAGCGACAGGACCTGTCCCAGCCAGATGGAGACGGCGGTCTTCATGGGGAAGGCCGGCGCCGCCGTCATCGAAGGGCCCCGGCGCGGAGGAGGCCCTGGCGGACGTGCTCCGCCAGCACCTGGACGTGAGGCGCGGCCAGCATCGTCATGTGGTCTCCCGGCACCGTCACGGGCGTGACGGCCGCGGAGGCGTGGTGGCCCCAGCCCCAGCTCGGGTCGTCCGTGAAGGACTCGGGGACGATGCCGTCTTCCTCGTGCCGCTCCTGGGCCCGGAAGAGGGCGACGGGGACGGGGAGCGTGTCCCGGGGGACGTAGTCAATCGCGTACGCGGCCTTGTAGACCTCGATGAAGCCCTGGACCTGCTGGCTGTCCGCGCCATCGGGGAGGAGGCCTGCTTGGACCAGCCTGCGCGTCAGGTGCTCGTGGCGCGCCTCGGGAGCCAGCGGCCGGAGTGTCTCGGCGGAGATGCCCAGGTCCACGCCATAGAGGCGGCCCGCCGTGCTCGCGACGGAGGCCATCCAGTCCGCGTCGTCGAACGGGGGCGCCTCGCTTGGCGGCGCCTCGTTCACCGGGACGGTGGTGTTGAGGATGCCCAGGAAGGCAATCGGCTCGCCCTGCTTCCGGAGCTGCTGCGCCATCTCGAAGGCGACCCAGCTCCCGAAGGAGTGGCCCAGCAGGTGGTAGGGCCCCTGAGGCTGTACCTGCTTGAGCGCCTCGACGTAGCACGCGGCCATCTCCTCGACGGAGCGGTGCGGCTGTGCGCGGCCATCCAGCCCGCGTGCCTGGAACGCATGCACCGGCAGGGTGGGGCCCAGCGCCTGGGCCAGCTCGCGGAGGTAGACGGCGTTGCCGCCGGCACCCGGGACGCAGAACAGGGCGGGGCGGCCTACTCCCGGCTGGAGCGTCACCAGCGGCGACCACGGGGCGGGCGCCGCCTCTTCGTGAAGCGCCTTGGCGAGCTGCTCCAGCGCGGGGTTCTGGAAGAGGACCGACAGCGGAAGGGCTCGGCCGAACTGCTCGCGGATGCGCACCATCAGCCGGACGGCCAGCAATGAATGGCCGCCCTGGTCGAAGAAGTTGTCGTGCGCGCCGATGGGGCGCACCGCCAGCAGCTCCTCCCAGATGGCCGCGAGCCGGGTCTCCACCTCGTCGCGTGGGGCGACGAAGCCGTCCTGCGCGTCGCGGCGGACGCTCTCCGGCGCGGGCAGGGCCTTGCGGTCCACCTTGCCGTTGGGCGTCAACGGGAACGCCGACAGGATGACGAAGGCCGCGGGCACCATGTACGGCGGCAGGTGCTTCTTGAGGTGCTGCCGCAAGTCCTCGGCCGTTGCCACGTCCGGCGCCGTGAGCGTGAGGTAGGTGACGAGCTGCTTGTTGCCCGCGTCCTCGTGGACGAGCAGCTCCACGGCCTGGACCGCCGGGTGCTCCAGCAGCTTCGCCTTGATTTCATCCAGCTCGATGCGGTGGCCGCGAAGCTTCACCTGCGTGTCGTTGCGGCCGATGAAGGCGAGGGTGCCGTCCTCCGTGTACCGGGCCAGGTCGCCCGTGCGGTACAGGCGCGCGCCCGGCGTGGCGCTGAAGGGGTTGGGCACGAAGCGCTCGGCGGTCAGGTGCGCCTGGCCCCAGTAGCCACGCGCGAGCCCGTCTCCGCCCACGAAGAGTTCCCCTGGAATGCCGATGGGCACTGGCTGCATCGCGCTGTCCAGCAGGTACATCTGCGTGTTGGCGAAGGGGCGGCCAATGGGGACGATCTGCTCGCTGGGCGCGGGCTCCGGCTGCTCGAAGTACGTGCTGTCGATGGTGGCTTCGCTCAGGCCGTAGGAGCTCACCAGCCGCGTGTCCGGGCCGCACAGGCCGCGGAGCTGGTGGTACTCGCGCATGTCCCAGGTGTCGGAGCCGACGATGAGCAGGCGCATGAAGTCCAGCCGGAGCTGGTGCTCCTGGAGGTGCCCCATCAGCAGGCGGGCGACGGCGGGGACGAACTCGCCGCTGTCCACCTGCTCGCGCTGCATCAGCCCGTAGAGCTTCTCGGGCTCGAGCAGCCATTCACGCGGGCAGAGGACCAGCGTCTTCCCCGCGCCGAGCGCCCGGGCGAGGTCGCCGGAGAACACGTCGAAGGAGAAGCTCGCCATCTGGAGGTGGGCGCGCAGCTCGGGCAGCCGGTAGTCGCGCTCCCAGGCGAGGTAGGCGTTGGCGAAGCTCCGGTGCGAAATCATCACGCCCTTGGGGCGGCCCGTGGAGCCTGACGTGTAGACGACGTAGGCGAGGTGCTCGGGGCTCGCGCCGCCTTCGGGCGTCGTCGCGGGCCTCGCGGCGATGGCTTCCGCGTCCGTGTCGATGTCCACCACGGGCGGCAGCGGCGCGGACAGGAGGGACGCCAGGCCCTGGCGGGTGACGAGCACCGCGGGCCGGCTGTCCGCGAGCATCAGCGCCGTGCGCTCCGGTGGGTACGACGGATCCAACGGCACGTAGGCTCCGCCCGCCTTGAGCACGGCGAGCACCGCGACCACCATGTCCACGGAGCGGTCCAGGAAGACGCCGGTGATTCGCTCGGGCCCCACGCCCACGGCGCGCAGGTGGTGCGCCAGTTGGTTGGCCTTCGCGTTGAGCTGCGCGTAGGTGAGCCGGCGCTCGGGGTCCGTGACGGCGATGGCGTCAGGCGTGCGCGCCGCGTGCGCCTCGATGAGGTGATGGAGGCACGTGCCCGGGGGCACGTCGAGCCGGGCCTGGTTCCAGTCGCGCAGGATGCGCTGACGCTCCTTCGGCGGAAGCACCGGCAGCTCGATGAGCCGCTGCGCCGGGTTCGCGGCGATGCCCGCGAGCAGCGTCTGGAAGTGGGCGACCATCCGCTCGACGGTGGAGGCGTCGAAGAGGTCCCGGTTGTATTCCCAGATGCCTTGCAGGCCACCGGCCTCCTCGGAGAACCACAGCGTCAGGTCGAACTGCGCGAAGGCTTCACCCGAGACGCTGAAGGACTCCATCCGCAGCGCGCCCAGCTCGGCGGGCGGCGTGGGCGTGTTCTGGAGCACCAGCATCACCTGGAAGAAAGGGGAGTGGCTGGTGTCTCGCGACGGCGCCAGCTCCTCCAGCAGCTTCTCGAAGGGGATGTCCTGGTGCCCGTAGGCCCCCAGCGTCACGTCCACCACGCGCCGCAGCAGCTCCCGGAAGGTGGGGTTGCCTTCGAGCCCCGTGCGCATGACGAGCGTGTTGAGGAAGAAGCCGATGAGGGGCTCCACCTCCGTCCGGTTCCGGTTCGCGATGTACGTGCCGACGCTGATGCGCGGCTCGCGCGTATAGCGGTGCAGCAGCGTCTGGAGCGCCGCCAGCAGCACCATGTAGAGCGACGCCTTCTCCTGCGTCCCCAGCGCCTTCAGTTGCTGGGCCACCGCCGGGTCCACCTGGAAGCTCCGCTTGCCGCCCGCGTAGGTGCGCACGCGCGGGCGCGGCCGGTCGGTGGGCAGCTTGAGCGCGCTGTCGCTCCCTTCGAGCTGCCGCCGCCAGTAGTCGAGCTGCGCCGCCAGCACGTCGCCCTGCATCCACTGCTGCTGCCAGGCCGCGAAGTCCGCGTACTGGAGCGGGAGGTCCGGCAGCGGTGACGGCTTGTCCTGAGAGAAGGCGGCGTAGAGCGCCGTCAGCTCCTGGACGAAGATGCCGGTGGACCAGCCGTCCGACACGATGTGGTGTACGACGAGCAGGAGGACGTGGTCCTCGTCGCCCATGCGCACCAGCCTCGCGTGGAGCAGGGGCCCCGCCGCGAGGTCGAAGGACGTCCCCGCGAGTTGGAGCGCCAGCTCCTCGCACAGGGGCCCGCGCCTGGTGGCTGGCAGGTAGCTCAGGTCCAGCACGCCCAGCGACAGCGTCAGCTCCGGGAGGATGCGCTGCTGGGGTTCGCCGTCCTTCGCGACGAAGGTCGTGCGCAGCGCCTCATGGCGCCGGATGACCTCGTTCAGCGCGCGCTCCAGGGAGGGGACGTGGAGCGGCCCGGTGAGGCGCACGAACTCCGGGATGTTGTAGGCGGGCGTCCCTGGCTCGAACTGGTCCAGGAACCAGAGCCGACGCTGGGGGAAGGAGAGCGGCAGCGGCTGCTCGCGTGAGGCGCGCGGGATTCCAGGCGTGCGCGCCTCCTCCTTCGGCGCCGCGACCACGTTCTGCTGCCGCAGCTTCTTGAGCACCGCCTCGCGCTTCTCCGGGGAGAGGTTCGCGAGCTTCTTGAGCAGCTCACTCATTCGTCCCCTCCAGGAGCTTCTCCAGGTCCGCGTCCGACAGGTCGCCGACGTCCTCCATGGCCGCGGCCAGCGCGGCCTCATCCACGCCTTCCAACTGCGCGAGCACCACCTGCTCCGCCAGCCCCGCGATGGTGGGGTGCTCGAAGAGGGCGCGCAGCGGCAGCGTCACCTGGAACATCGCGTTGGTGCGCGAGATGATCTGCGTGGCCAGCAGCGAGTGCCCGCCCACGTCGAAGAAGTCGTCCGTGACGCCCAGCGACGCCTGGCCCAGCACGTCCTTCCAGAGCGTCAGCATGCTCGACTCCGTCTCCGAGCGGGGCTCGACCAGACACTGCTCGCCCGTGCGCTGGTTCGCGTCCGGCGCCGGGAAGGCCTTGCGGTCCACCTTGCCGTTCGGGCTCAGGGGGATGGCCTCCAGGCGCACGAAGACGGCCGGCACCATGTAGTCGGGCAGGCGCTCCCGCAGGTGCTCACGGAGCACCGCCGTGTCGCTGAGGTCCGAGCCCACCACGTAGGCGACGAGCCTGCGGGGCATCCCCGGGTCCTCGCGCAGCAGCACCACCGCGCCCTGGACGGCCGGGTGCTTGCCCAGCGCGGACTCGATTTCGCCCAGCTCGACGCGGAAGCCGCGCAGCTTCACCTGCGTGTCCGCCCGGCCGAGGAACTCCAGGTCGCCTCCCGGCAGGTACCGCGCCCTGTCACCCGTGCAGTAGAGCCGCGCGCCGGGCTCGGTGGCGAACGGGTCGGGGACGAAGCGCTCCGCGCTCAGGTCGGGGCGGTGGCAGTAGCCGCGCGCCACGCCCTCGCCGCCGATGAAGAGCTCACCCGCGATGCCGGCGGGCACCGGCTGCTGATGCGCGTCCAGCACGTAGAGGCGGTTGTTGGCGAAGGGACGGCCAATGGGGACCAGCTGCGTGTCGCTCAGGCCCAGGTCGCCGCTCTCGAACCAGGTGCTGTCGATGGTCGCCTCGCTGACGCCATACGAGTTGATGAGCCGCGTGTCGTCGCCGATGACGGCCTGGAGGCGGTGGTACTCATTCACGTACCAGGCGTCGGAGCCGGCCACGAGGACGCGCATGAAGTCCAGCGTCTGGCCCGTCTCCTCCAGGTGCTGGAGCAGCCCGCGCAGCACGGCGGGGACGAACTCGGCGCAGTCCACGGCCTGCTCCTTCATCAAGGCGAGCAGGTAGGGCGGTTCGAGCAGCCACTCCCGCGGGCAGAGCACCAGCCTGCCGCCCGAGCACAGCGCCCGGGACAAGTCCCCCGCGAACACGTCGAAGGAGAAGCTGGCCATCTGCAGGTGGCTACGGCAGTGCTCCCGCAGGCCGTAGCTCCGCTCCCAGCCGAGGTACGCGTTGGTCCAGCTCCGGTGCGAAATCATCACGCCCTTGGGCGTGCCCGTGGAGCCGGAGGTGAAGACGACGTAGGCCAGACTGTCCAGCGTGGTGAGCCGCGTCGGAGCCTGAATGGGCAGGGCCGCGCGCGCTGGTGCCTCCGTGTCCAGCAGGTAGAGGGAAACCTCGGGGTTGACGAAGGTCTCCACCAGGGATTGCTGGGTGAGCAGCAGGGAGAGCCGGGCCTCGGAGGCCATACGCGCCAGTCGCTCGGCCGGGTAGGTGGGGTCGAGCGGGACGTAGGCGCCGCCCGCCTTGAGGATGCCCAGCAGCGCCACCAGCAGCTCCGGCGTCCGCTCCAGGCACACGCCCACCAGCACCTCGGGGCCAATGCCCCGGGCGCGCAGGTGGTGCGCGAGCTGGTTCGCCTTCGCGTCGAGCTGCCCGTACGTGAGCGAGCCCGCCTCCGGCGCGACCACGGCGACCGCGTCCGGCGTCCGCTGGACCTGCGCCTCGAAGAGCTCGTGCAGGCAGGCGCCCAGCCCGGGGACGTGCGTGTCGTTCCAGTCGACCAGCACCTCACGACGGGCCTCCCGCGTGAGCAGCGACAGCTCCCACAGGTGCTGGTCCTCCGCGCCGAGGATGCCCACCAGGACCGTCTGGAGCTGCTCCAGCAGCCGCGCCATGGCCTCCGCGCCGAGGCGCGGGGACTCGAAGTCCAGGTTCAGCATCAGCTCCTTGTCCGCGTGGGCGGAGAGCGTCAGCGGATAGTTGGTGCGCTCCTGGGCGGTGACGTCGCGCACCTCCAGCGCGCCCGCGCCCTGCCGCACCGAGTCCTCCACGGGGTAGTTCTCGAAGACGACGAGGCTCTCGAAGAGCGGGGTGCCACGCGGCACGGGGCTCCAGCCCTGGACCTTGACCAGCGGCGCGTACTCGAACGGCGCCCGCTCCACCTGCCACGCCTGGAGCGCCTTCAGCCAGTCCACCACCTTGCTTTGGGCCGGCAGCGACACGCGGGCCGGCAGCGTGTTGATGAACAGGCCCACCATCTGCTCCACGCCCGGCAGCTCCGGCGGACGGCCCGCGACGGTGACGCCGAAGACGACGTCGTCCTGTCCCGCGTGACGTCCGAGCACCAGCGCCCAGGCCGCCTGGACCAGCGTGCTGAGCGTCACCTGGTGCCGCCGCGAGAAGGCGCGGAGCTGCTCCGTCAGCTCGGCGGACAGGTGGACCTTGCGCTCGCCCATGACCTGCGGCGCGGTGCGCGCCTGCCCCCCCGTCTCACCGGGGAGGGGCGTGGGCTCTCCGAAGCCTTGCAGCGCCTGCTTCCACCAGGACTCCGCCTGCGAAACCTCCCGGCTCTGGAGCCAGGCGATGTAGTCGCGGAACACCGGCGGCTGCTCCAGGCGCAGCGGCTGCTGGCGGAGCTGCGCGTCGTAGAGGGCCAGCATCTCGTTGAGGACGCGGCCCACGCTCCAGCCGTCGAGCAGCAAGTGGTGGAAGCTCCACACCACACGCCACGTCCGGACGCCCAGGCGCAGGACGCCCACGCGCATCAGCGGGGCCCGCTTCAAGTTGAAGCCCCGCGCCCGGTCCGCGTCCATCCAGGCCGACAGCCGGGTCTGCTGCTCCGGCTCGGACAGGTGGCTCCAGTCCTGCTCTTCCCACGGCAGCACGGCCTTGCGGTTCACGAGCTGGAGCGGCGCTTCCAGCTCCTCACCCACGAAGCAGGTGCGGAGGATGGGGTAGCGCGCCATCACCTGCTGCCAGGCCTCGCGCAGCGCCTCGCGGTTCAGGTCCGCGTCCAGCGTCCACGCCGCGCGCTCGAAGTACATCCCCGAGTCCGGGTCGAGCATGGCGTGGAAGAGCATGCCCTGCTGCATGGGCGACAGCGGATAGAGGTCCTCCATGCCCGGGTGCGACCGCATCAGGTCGTTCAGCGTGGCCTGCGTCACCTTCGCCAGCGGGAAGTCCACCGGCGAGAACCGCGCCGCGTCCTCGCCGCGCCGCTGGTCCACCAGGGCCCGGAGCGCGCGGAGGTAGCCCTGCGCCAGCGCGCCCACCGTGGTGCGCTGGTGCAGCGCCTCGCTGTAGGTGAAGGACACCTCCAGCTTGCCTCCGAAGACGTGGGCATTCACCTCCAGCACCTGCCGCCGCTGGCCGAGCGCCCCTTGCTGCGCGCCGAAGGACTCGTCCGCGGGCGCCAGCAGCGACGAGGTGGGCAACGCCGAGTCGAGCTGGCCCAGGTAGTTGAAGGCCACCGCCGCCTCCGGCTGCGCACGGAGCCGGGAGCCTCGCTCGTCCTGGCGCATGTAGCGCACGAGGCCATAACCCAGGCCCTTGCGCGGCACCCGCCGCAGCGAATCACGTACGGCGCGGAGCTCGTCACCTACGCTGCCATCCCGAGGCAGCTCCAGCGTCACCGGGTAGGCGCTGGTGAACCAGCCCACGGTGCGGCTCAGGTCCACGCCGTCGAACAGGTCCTCGCGGCCATGGCCTTCCAACTGGACGCGCAGCCGGCGCTGTCCCGTCCAGGTGGAGAGGGCCTGCGCGAGCGCCGTCAGCAGCACCTCGTCGATGCGGGCGCGCCAGGCCGTCGGCACCTCCTGAAGCAGCAGCCGGGTCTCCTCGACCTCCAGCGCCACCGTCAGCGTGCGCGCGGACGCCAGGGTGTTGTCGCCGTCCGCGGTGTCTACGGGGAGCGGCGCCGTGTCTTCACCCTGGCTCAGCCAGGAGTCGGCTTCGTGTTCCAGCTCCTCGCTGGCCGCGAAGGACTCCAGGCGACGCGCCCATTCCTGGAAGGACGTCGTCTTCGGAGGCAGCGCCACCGGCTGCCCCTGGCTGAGCTGCTGACACGCCGTCTCCAGGTCCATGAGCAGGACACGCCAGGACACGGCGTCCACCGCGAGGTGGTGGATGCCGAGCAGCAGCCGGTCGCCACGCTGGGGCCCCAGGTGGAAGCGCACGGCCACCACCAGCGGCGCCTCGTCCAGCCGGAAGCCCGACTGGGCACGCAGGCCCTCTTCCTCCAAGGCGGCGCGCTGCGCGGCCTCGTCCAGGCCGGACAGGTCAACCTCGCGCAGCGTCACGGTGCTGTCGAGCCCCAGGCTCTCCTGACGCCAGCCGTCGGCGGTCCGCTCGAAGCGCAGGCGGAGCGCGTCGTGGTGCGCGACCAGGGCCCGCAGCGCGTCCTGGAGCACGGCCGCGGCGACGGGCTGACGCAGGCCCAGCAGCAGCGACTGGTTGTAGTGATGGAGGTGCGGGAGCCGCCACTCGAAGAACCAGTGCTGGATGGGCGTGAGCGGGACGGCGCCCGTCACGGGGCCTTGCTCGCTCTCCACGACCTGGGCCTGACCCACATGCGGGGCCAGGGCGGCGATGGTCTGGTACTGGAAGAATTGTCGCGGGCTGATGTGCAGCCCGGCCTCCAGCGCCCGCGCGATGACCTGGATGCTGACGATGGAGTCGCCACCCAGCTCGAAGAAGTTGTCGTGGATGCTGACGCGCTCGCGGGACAGCACCTTCGCCCAGATGTCCGCCAGCGCCTGCTCCACCGGGTCGCGAGGCGCGACGTGGACGTGCTCGCGCTTCACGTGCTCCTGCGCCAGCGAGGGCAGGGCCTCGCGGTCCACCTTGCCGCTGGCCGTCAGCGGCATGGCCTTCAGCATGATGAAGGCGGACGGCACCATGTACTCGGGCAGGCGCGACTCCAGGGCCCGGCGCAGGGCGTCCTGCTCGGGCGGCTGCTCCACATCGTCGGCGACGACGTAGGCCACCAGTTGCTTGCGGCCCGGGGTCTCCTCCCGCACCAGCACCGCGGCGTCCTGTACCTCCGGGTGCCCGGCCAGCGCCGCTTCGATTTCGCCCAGCTCGATGCGGAAGCCGCGCAGCTTCACCTGGTGGTCCAGGCGGCCCAGGAACTCCAGCCGCCCTTCGGCCAGCCAGCGCACCCGGTCTCCCGTCCGGTACAGCCGTCCTCCGGGCTCCACCGCGAACGGGTCCGGCACGAAGCGCTCGGCGCTCAGGTCCGGCCGGCCCAGGTAGCCGCGCGCGACGCCCACGCCGCCGATGAACAGCTCACCCGGCACGCCCACGGGCACCGGCTGCAAGTGGCCATCCAGCACGTAGAGCCGGACGTTGGCCCACGCGCGGCCGATGCCCAGCCGGTCGGGGTCCACGGCCTCGTCCACCGACGCGCAGATGGTCGCCTCGGTGGGGCCGTAGGCGTTGATGAAGCGTCGGGACTTCAGCCACCGGCGCGCCAGCTCCGGCGAGCAGGCCTCGCCCGCGGAGACGACGGACTCCAGCTTCGGCAACGCCTCCGGCTCCAACTGCGCCAATACCGACGGCGTCAGCGTGACGCCCGTGATCTCCTGCGCGGCCAGCAGTCCCTGGAGCGGCGCGCCGGGCATGATGGCGTCCCGGGGCGCGAGGCAGAGCTGTGCGCCCGCGAGCAGCGTGGAGAACACCTCACACACCGACGCGTCGAAGCCGAAGGCGGCGAACTGCAGCACGCGGCTCTTCTCGTGGACGCGGTGGGCCTGGATGGCGGCCAGCGCCGTGTTGCACAGGCCCCGGTGGGGCAGCAGCGTGCCCTTGGGCCGCCCCGTCGAGCCCGACGTGAAGATGATGTACGCGAGGTTGTCCTCGGACATCTCCACCGCGGGCGACGTTCGCGGCTGGCTGGCGATGAGCGGCCAGTCCGTGTCCAGGCAGACCAGCAACCCGAGCGCGGGGAGCTCATCCGCCAGGTGCTCCTGCGTGACGAGCACCGGGATGGCCGCGTCACGCATCATCAGCGTCAGCCGCTCCACCGGATAGGACGGGTCCAGCGGCAGCCACGCGCCTCCGGCCTTGAGGATGCCGAGGATACCGACTACCAGCTCCAGCGAGCGGTCCACGCACAGGCCCACGCGGACCTCGGGCCCCACGCCGGACGTCTTCAGGTGCCAGGCGAGCTGGTTCGCCCGCGCGTCCAGTTCGCGGTACGTGAGTTGCTGTCCCTCGAAGGACACCGCCACCGCGTCTGGCGTCCGTGCCGCCTGCTGCTCGAAGAGGTGATGCGCGCAGAGGCCCGGGCTTCGGGGCGTGGCGGTGTCGTTCCACGCCAGCAGCGACTGCTGACGCTCCGGCTGGGACAGCAGCGGGAGTCGCGAGACGCGCGCTTCTGGAGCGGCCAGGGCGCCCAGGAGCAGCTCACGCAGGTTGCCCATCATCCGGTCGATGGTGGCCGCGTCGAACAGGTCGGTGCTGTACTCGCACAGGCACTCCAGGCCCTGCTCCGTCTCCGTGGCCACCCACGTCATGTCGAATTTGGCGGCGCCGGTGGTGCTGGTCTCCTCGCGCAGCGTCAGCCCGTCCAGGTGGAGGTCGGAGGACGGCGCGTTCTGGAGGATGAGCTTCACCTGGAACAGCGGCGAGTAGCTGAGGTCGCGCTCCGGGTTGAGCGCCTTCACCAGCTCCTCGAAGGGGAGGTCCTGGTGGGCGTAGGCATCCAGCGCCACCCGCCGCGTCTGCGCCAGCAGCGCGCGGAAGCTGGGGTCCCCGCTCAGGTCGCCACGCATGACGAGCTGGTTGATGAAGAAGCCGATGAGCCCTTCGGTGCCAGAGCGGTTGCGGTTGGCGATGTCCGTGCCGACGACGATGTCCGTCTCGCCGGTGTAGCGGTGCATCAGCGTCTGGAAGGCCGCCATCACCGCCATGAACGGGGTGACGCTCTCCTTCCGGCAGAGCGCCTGCAATGCCTTGGCCGCCTCCACGGGCAGCAGCACGCCCCGCTGCGTGGCGCCGCGGAAGCTCTGCACTGGAGGCCGTGGACGGTCCGTAGGGAGGTCCAGGTGGGGCGGAGCCCCGGTGAGCCGCTGCTTCCAGTAGTCGAGCTGCCGCTCCAGCACCGGGCCCGACAGCCACTCCCGCTGCCACCGCGCGTAGTCCGCATACTGGACGGGCAGGGCGGCCAGCGGCGGCGGCTGGCCCGCGGACAGGGCGCCATAGAGCTCGGCGACCTCGCGGACGAGCACGGACAGGGACCAGCCGTCCGCGATGATGTGGTGCAGCGTCAGCAGCAGCAGGTGCTCCTGGTCCTCCAACTGGATGAGCCCAATCCGGCAGAGCGGGCCGCGCGTCAGGTCAAAGGGACGGCGGGCCTCCTCATCGGACAGGCGGCGCGCTTCGACTTCACGGTGCTCGGGCGGAAGGCCGCGCAGGTCGGCGGTCTCCACCTTCGGTGCCACGGGCGGGTGGATGACCTGGACAGGCGTCTGGCCATTCATCCGGAACGTCGTGCGCAGCGACTCGTGGCGGCGGATGATCGCCTCCAGGCAGCGCTGCACGGTGTCTGGATTCAACGCGCCCGTCAGCCGGATGACGGCGGGCATGTTGTAGAAGGGGCTGTCCGGCTCCATCTGGTACAGGAACCAGAGGCGCTGCTGCGCGAAGGACAGGGGCAGCTCGCCCTCGCGGGAGGAGGGCACGAGCGGCGGGGGCGGCGCTTCACCGGCCTGCTGGGCCTGGAGCACCTGGACGCGCTCCGACAGCGTGGCGATGGTGGGCGCCTCGAAGAGCGCCGCGATGGGCAGCTCCACGCCGAAGGCCTCGCGAATCCGCGACACCACGCGCGTGGCCAGCAGCGAGTGGCCACCCAGGTCGAAGAAGTGGTCGTGGATGCCAGCCCGGTTCGTGCGCAGCACGTCCGACCAGATGCTGGCCATCAGCTCCTCGGTGCCGTTTCGCGGCGCCGCGTGTGACTCGGAGGACAGCAGGCCGTCGGGGACGGGGAGGGCCTTGCGGTCCACCTTGCCGTTGGCCGTGAGCGGCAGGGCCTCCAGCGCGACCAGGGCGGCGGGCACCATGTGCTCGGGCAGCCGCTGCTGGAGGAAGGCGCGCAGGCCGGCCGTATCCACCGCCGTGCCCTCGTGCGGGATGACGTAGGCGGCCAGCCGCTGGTCGCCGGGGACGTCCTCGCGCACGAGGACGACCGCGTCCCGCACGGACGCGTGCTGACGAACGGTGGCTTCGATTTCGCCCAGCTCGATGCGGTAGCCGCGCAGCTTCACCTGCCCGTCGCGGCGGCCCAGGAACTCCAGCGTGCCGTCCGGCAGGAAGCGGGCCTGGTCGCCCGTGCGGTAGAGGCGCTGTCCCGGCTGCTGGCTGAACGGATCCGGCACGAAGCGCTCGGCGGTGAGGGCAGGGCGGCCCAGGTAGCCGCGCGCCACGCCGGTGCCGCCGATGTAGAGCTCGCCCGAGACGCCCACCGGCACCGGCTGCATGCGCGCGTCCAGCACGTAGAGCGCCGTGTTGGCGATGGGCCGGCCGATGGGGACGATGCCGCCGGGCAACTCGCCCGCGCTGACGTCGTGGATGGAGCAGCCGACCACCGTCTCCGTGGGGCCGTACTCGTTGATGAGCCGGACCTGGGGCGCGTGCTTGCGCCAGAAGGCCACGGTGGAGGGCGGCAGGGCCTCGCCACCCACGACGAAGGTGCCGGTCAGCTTCGCCAGGGCCTCTGGCGCCATCAGCCCGGACAGCACCTGGAGGTGGGCCGGCGTGAGCTTGACCAGGTCATGCCCTCGCGGCTGCTGAAGCGCGAGCGCGAGCGCTTCCACCTCGCGCCCCGAAGGCACCAGGTGGACGGTCGCTCCGGCGAGCAGCGGCGTGAGGAGGCTGGTGATGGTCGCGTCGAACGCGATGGATGTGTGGACCAGCGAGCCCTGGCCCGGCTTCACCGCGTAGGCGTCCTGAGCCCACGTCAGGTAGTTGAGCAGGCCGCGCTGCGTGAGCAGCGTGCCCTTGGGCAGGCCCGTGGAGCCCGAGGTGTAGATGACGTAGGCCAGCGAGTCGCCGGAGGCGGACGCCGCCGGTGTACCCGAGGGCAACGTCGCCAGCCGGGCTGCTTCCTGCTCCATCAGGAGCCGGGGTACGCTGGAGGCCGCGAAGGTGGCCTCATGCGCCTGCGTGGTGAGCAGCACCATGGCGCGCGAGTCGGACAGCATGTACGCCAGCCGCTCGGCGGGATAGCTCGGGTCCAACGGCAGGTAGGCCGCGCCGGCCTTGAGCGTGGCCAGCAAGCTGGTGGCCAGCTCGATGGAGCGGTCCACTCCCAGCGCCACCACGCGCTCCGGGCCCGCGCCCAGCGACAGCAAATGACGCGCGAGCTGATTGGCGCGCGTGTCCAGCTCGCTGTACGTCATCGTCCGCTCGCCATCGACCACGGCGAGCGCGTCCGGCGTGGCGGCGGCGCGAGCCTCGAAGAGCGCCTGGAACGTGGGCTCCACGGGCAGCGCGGCGGCGGTGTCGTTCCACTCCACGAGCATCCGGCGCTGTACGTCGGCGGGCAGCGGGCTGGAGGTGTGGTGCGGAGCGTCGGACTCGAAGGCCAGCGCGTGGAGGACGCGCGCGAAGCACGCGCCAACCTGCTCCACCTGGGCGTGCTCCAGCTCGACGGCGTTGTAGTCCAGCTCCAGCGTGAGCTCCTGCGTGTGGGGCTCGGTCTGGAAGTGGACGGCGAGGGTGACGTTGGTGCCCTCGGAGCGGATGGTGCTCAGCGCCTCCAGCTCCGCGAGAGTGCCCGCGATGTCGTGGAGGACGTGGAAGTGCATGTAGTTGAACATGACTTCGTAGAGCGTCTCGCGGCCCCACTGCCGCTGAATCTCCGCCATGGGGTAGCGGCGGTACGGGTAGAGCCCTCGCTCCGCGTCGAAGGCGGCGCGGACCAGTGAGAGCCAACTGCCCGGGGCCAGCTTCAGGCGGAAGGGCACCGTGTTGAGGAAGATGCCGCGCAGCTTCGAGCCATCGCCTTCCTCGGGGCGGCTGTTGACGCCCGTGCCGGTGATGACGTCCTCCTGGCCGCTCAGCACGCTCATCACCTTGAGGTGCGACGCGAGCAGGATGCTCTTGAAGGGCACGCCCGCGCTGCGCGTCAGGGCATTCAGGCCCGCTCCCACCTCGGGGGCGATGGGCACCTTCACCGTGGCGATGCGCGGCTCACCCTCCGCCAGCGGACGGCGCCAGCGCGGAACGCGCATGACCTGTCCGTCCTCCAGCAGCTCGCGCCAGTAGCGCTGGTGGTCCTCGGACGCGAGGGCCTGCCGCTCCATGGCCACGAAGTCGCGGTAGGTGATGCTCAGCGGCTCGAAGCGCGGCGGCTCCTGGTGGTTCACCAGCGCGTAGTAGTGGTTGAACATCTCCACCAGCGTGGAGTGGAGACTCCAGCCGTCGATGATGGCGTGGCACTCCGTGAGCGTGAACTGGAAGTCCCGTTCCCCACGGACGTGCACGAAGAAGCGCAGCAGCGGAGGGCACGCGAGGTCGAAGTGTCGCTGCTTCTCGTCCTCCAGCAGCTTGCGGACCTCGGCGTCCTGCGCGTCGGTGGACAGGTGGCGGACGTCGGTGACCTCGACGGAGAGGTGGGCCTCGCGGTGCACCAACTGCAACGGCTCGCTGTACGACGTCATGTCGAACGCCGTGCGCAGCACGGGCTGACGCGCCGTCACCACCTGCACGGCCTCCACGAAGCGCGCGGCGTCGAACGGTGCCTTCAGTCGCAGATGGAAGCTGTCGGTGTTGTGGTAGATGTTCGAGGTGGGCGCCAGCTCCATGTGGAAGAGCATGCCGGCCTGGATGCGGGCCAGCGGGTAGGCGTCCTCCACGCTCGCGGGCACCTTCGCCCGGTCCTCGGCGGAGACGAGGCTGAAGGGCTCGGTGCGCGGGAAGACCTCACGCGCCGGCTCCGCCTCCCCCGCGGCCTCCGCCAGCTCCGCCACCGTCTGGTGCTGGAAGAGCTGCTGCAACGAGAAGCGGATGTCCTGCTTCTGCGCCAGCGTGAGCACCTGGATGCTCAGGATGGAGTCGCCACCCAGCGCGAAGAAGTTGTCGTGGATGCCCACGCGCGGGACCTCCAGCACCTGCGCCCAGATGGCGCAGAGGGCCTCCTCCACCTTCGTCCGGGGCGCGGCGTACTGGCCAGCCAGGTCCGCGCGCGCGCCGTCGGGCTCCGGCAGGGCCTTGCGGTCCACCTTGCCGTTCGCCGTGAGCGGGAAGCGCTCCAGCATCACGAAGGCGCTGGGGACCATGTAGTCCGGCAGCTTGCCGAGCAGGTGCTGGCGCAGCTCGTTGACGCTGGGCGGAGGCTGCTCGGACGTCGCGACGTAGGCCACCAGGGACTTGTTTCCGGGCGAGCTCTCACGCACGAGCACCAGCGCCTCGCGCACCGCCGGGTGCAGGCTGAGCACCGTCTGGATTTCGCCCAGCTCGATGCGGAAGCCGCGAATCTTCACCTGGTGGTCGATGCGGCCCAGGTACTCGAGCTGCCCGTCCGCGGTGAAGCGCGCCAGGTCGCCCGTGCGGTAGAGCCGGGCACCGGGCTCGCGGCTGAACGGGTGGGGGACGAAGCGCTCCGCCGTGAGCCGCGGCCGGCCCAGGTAGCCACGAGCGAGGCCCGCGCCACCGACGAAGATTTCACCCGCCACGCCAATGGGCGCCGGCTCCAGCCGCGCGTCCAGCACGTAGAGCTGGAGGTCGGGAATCGCGACGCCAATGGGGCTCTGCTGCGTGCGCTCCGCCTCGGCGGCGTCCATGGGACGGTAGGTGACGTGCACCGTCGTCTCGGTGATGCCGTACATGTTGATGAGCCGAGGCTGGGCATCCCCGTGCTTGCGGAACCAGGGCACCAGGGTGGCTGGCTCCAGGGCCTCGCCGCCGAAGACGACGTAGCGCAGCGACAGGGGTGGCGCCTCCGCGCCCAGGCGCTCCTCGGCCTGGATGAGCTGACGAAAGGCCGCGGGCGTCTGGTTCAGCACCGTGACGCGCTCATCGCTCAGCAGCCGGAAGAAGGCATCGGGCGAGCGCGAGACGAGATACGGCACCACCACCACCCGGCCGCCGTGGAGCAGGGCGCCCCAGAGCTCCCAGACGGAGAAGTCGAACGCGTATGAGTGGAACAACGTCCACGCGTCGTGCTCGTTGAAATGGAACCAGTGCTCCGTCGCCTCGAACAGGCGCATCACGTTGCCGTGCGGGAGCAGGGAGCCCTTGGGCAGGCCGGTGGAGCCCGAGGTGTAGATGACGTACGCGAGCTGCTCACGCGTCGTCGCCAGTCCGGGCGCGTGGGCAGGTTGCCGCGCGAGCTCCTCGGCGGCTTCATCCAGGATGAGCAGCGCCGCGCCCTCGGCGGGCAGCCGCTCGATGAGGGGCCGCTGCGTCACCACCAGTGACATCCGGCTGTCCGCCACCATGAAGGCCAGACGGTCCGCGGGATAGGTCGGGTCGAGCGGTACGTAGGCGGCGCCCGCCTTCAGGATGCCGAGGATGCCCACCACCGTGGCCAGGGAGCGCTCCACGCAGAGGCCCACCAACCCCTCGGGCTGGACGCCGCGCGAAATCAGCGCATGGGCCAGTTGGTTGGCCCGCCGGTCCAGCTCCGCGTAGGTGAGGCGCTCTCCGTCGGCGACCACCGCGATGGCGTCGGGGCGCTGGCGCACCTGGGCCTCGAAGCGGCCGTGCAGCGTGTCCGAGCCCGGGAAGGACTTCAGCGCGGGCCAGACCTCGAGGAGCTGATGCCGCTCGGGCGACGTGAGCAGCGGCAGCGCGTCCAGGCGCAGCTCCGCGTTGGCCGCGACTCCCGCGAGCAGCGTCTGGAAGTGCCCCACGAAGCGCTCCAGGGTCGCGCGGTCGAAGAGGTCGCTGTTGTACTCGACGAAGCCCCGCAGGCCGTCCGCGGTCTCCTGGAGGTCCAGCGTCACGTCGAACTTCGACGTCCCCGGTTGCAGGTCCAGTAGCTGGATGGTGACGCCGGGCAGGGCCAGCGCCTGGCCCGCCATGCCCTGGAAGTTGAACGCGGCCTGGAACAGCGGCGTGTAGGCCAGGTTGCGGGCGGGCTGCACCGCCTCCACCAGCTTCTCGAACGGGATGTCCTGGTGCGCATACGCGCCCAGCGTCGCCTCCCGCACGCGCTGGAGCAGCTCGCGGAAGGACGGGTTGCCGGACAGGTCCGCGCGCAGCACCAGCGTGTTGACGAAGAAGCCGATGAGGCCCTCCGTCTGGACCCGGTTGCGGCTGTTCTGCGGCGCGCCGACCAGGATGTCCGTCTGGTGCGTGTAGCGCGACAGCAGGGCCTGGAACGCGGCCAGCACCGTCATGAAGAGGGTGGCGTTCTCACGCTGGCCCACCTGCTGGAGCGCCTTCACCAGCGCCGTCGGCAGGTGCAGGGGCAGGGCGTCTCCGCGCTGCGTCTGGACGGCCGGGCGTGGACGGTCCGTGGGGAGCTGCAACACGGGGGCGCCCGCGAGCTGCTGCTTCCAGTACGTCACGTGCGCGTCGAGCGCGCCCTCCGTCGCCATCCACTCGCGCTGCCACTCGGCGAAGTCCGCGTACTGGATGGGCAGCTCGGGCAGCTCCGGCTCGCGCTGGGCGATGAACGCGCCGTAGAGCTGCGTCATCTCGTGGATGAGGATGCCCAGCGACGCACCGTCCGAGATGATGTGGTGCATCGTCAGCACCAGGACATGGTCGGTGTCCGCCAGCCGCAGCAGCCGCGTGCGCAGCAGCGGGCCCTTCATCAAGTCGAAGGGCTGGCGAATCTCCTCGGTGGCCAGCCGCCGTGCTTCCGCCTCCCGCCCGGCTTGGGGCAGTGATGACAGGTCGGTGACGGCGAAGGACGCGGTGCCTTCGGGCGCGACGACCTGGACCGGCTGACCCTCCTCCTGCGCGAAGGTGGTGCGGAGCGATTCGTGCCGTTCCACCAGCACGTCGAAGGCGCGCTGGAGCGCGGCCGTGTCAAGCGTGCCTCCCAGCCGGACCGCGCCAGCGATGTGGTAGCTCGGGTTCTCCGGCTGCATCAGGTGGAGGAACCACAGCCGCTGCTGTGCGAAGGAGACAGGAAAGACAAAGGATTCAGCGCTCATGTCTGAGTAAGAACCGGCCGGCGGAAAAGGTGAGGGCGAGGAACGGGGCAGCGGCGAAGCGGGCCACGCCAGTCGTGGCGTGGACCCGGGGCGCTACTCCTTCTTCGAGGAAGTCGAGTCAGGGAGGTTCAGCTCGGCGCGCGTCGCGGCCTGGACGCGGCGGGCCTGTCGTGGCCGAGCCACCAGCGGCGGAGGCGCGGCGGGCGCACCGGGTTGCTGGAGCGTCTCCAGGTGCTTCGCCAGGGCGTCGAGCGTGGGGTGCTCGAAGAGGACGCGGAGGGACACCTCCACCTTCCAGGACTCCTGGATGCGCGCCACCACCTGGACGGCCTTCATCGACTGGCCCCCCAGGTCGAAGAAGTTGTCGCGCGCGCCGACCTGCTCCACCGCCAGGACGTCGCGCCAGATGGCCGCGAGCTGGACCTCCGTGGGCGTGCGCGGCGCCTCGTAGGCCGCCGAGGCGCGCGGGTTCGCCGACGGCGCGGGGAGCGACTTGCGGTCCAGCTTGCCGTTCGCCGTCCGAGGGAAGGACTCCAGCGTCACGAAGTGGCTCGGCAGCATGTACGCCGGCAGGTGCGCGGCCAGGTGCTGGCGAATCGCCAGGGCTTCGGGCGCGGCCTCGGCGCCGGTGCGCACGTAGGCGACCAGCTCCGCGTGGCCCGACACGTCCCACAGCTTGACGGCGGCTTCCAGGACACCCGGCACCTGCGCCAGCCGGGCTTCAATCTCCCCCAGCTCGATGCGGAAGCCGCGCAGCTTCACCTGTCCATCGCCGCGGCCCAGGTACTCCAACGTGCCGTCTGGCAGCGCGCGCACCAGGTCGCCCGTGTCGTAGAGCCGGCCGCCCGGCGCCTGGCCGAAGGGGTCTGGCACGAAGCGCTCCGCCGTCAGCTCCGGGCGGTGGAGGTAGCCCTGCGCCACGCCGTGTCCGCCGATGTACAGCGCGCCCGTCACGCCCAGGGGCACCGGGTGCAGGGCCGCGTCCAGCACGTACACCTGCGTGTTGCCAATGGGGCGGCCCAGGGTGATGCGGCGTCCCGGCTCCATGCGCGTGGAGGTGGACCAGATGGTCGTCTCCGTCGGTCCGTACATGTTCCACAGGGACGCGCCACGCGAGCACAGCGGCTCGACCAGCTCGGAAGCAATCGCCTCTCCACCACAGAGGAGCTTCAGCGTGGGGCTGCCCTTCCAGCCCAGCGTCAGCAGCATCCGCCACGTGGACGGCGTGGCCTGCATCACCGTGGCCCCGCTCTCCGCCAGCGCCCGCATCAGCCGGGTGCCATCCAGGGCCGTCTCGCGGCTGGCGATGACGACGCTGGCGCCCACGCTCAGGGGCAGGAACAGCTCCAGCACGGAGATGTCGAAGGCCACCGTCGTCACGGCGAACAGCGTGTCCTGGTCGGTCATCCCAGGCGCCCGCTGCATGGACGCCATGAAGTTGACGACCGCGGCGTGCGGCACGGCCACGCCCTTGGGACGGCCCGTGGAGCCGGACGTGTAGAGCACGTAGGCCAGGTTCGTGCCCGCGAGCGTCACCTGGGGTGACGTCGTGGATGCGCCGGAGGCCTCCGCCATCACCATGCGCTTGCCGCGATAGGCGGGGACCTGCGCGGCCAGCTCCGGCTCGGTCAGCAGCAGTGAGACGCCGCTGTCGTCCAGGATGTGCGCCAGCCGGTCCGGCGGATACAGCGGATCCAACGGCACATACGCCGCGCCCGCCTTCAGGATGCCGAGCAGCCCCACGAGCAGCTCCACCGAGCGCTCCAGGAAGATGCCCACGCGGTGCCCTGGCTCCACGCCGAGCTGGCGCAGGTGGTTCGCCAGCCGGTTCGCCTGTTCATCCAGCTCCCGGTACGTCAGGGCGCGCGACTCGAAGCGCACGGCGGTGGCGTCCGGACGGCGCGCGGCCTGCTGTTCGAAGAGGCTGTGGAGGCTGCCGGGCAGGGGCAGCTCAATCGCGGTGTCGTTCCACTCCCGCAGCAGGCGAAGGCGCTCGGGCCCGGTCAGCAGGGGCAGGTCGCGCACGGGCCGGGTGGGGTCCTCCGCGATGGCCGCGAGCAGCGTGAGGAGGTGCCCGGACATCCGCTCGACGGTCGCCGCGTCGAACAGGTCGGTGTTGTAGTTCAGCTCGCTGACCAGGCCTCGCGCCGTCTCCGCCATCGACAGGGAGAGGTCGAACTGCGTGGTGCCGCTCTCGAACTCCAACTGCTCCAGCGTGAGGCCGGACAGGGAGAGGACCTCGGACGGCGTGTTCTGGAGCGTGAACAGCACCTGGAACAGCGGGGAGTAGCTCGGGTCTCGCGCGGGCTGGAGCGCTTCGACCAGCTGCTCGAAGGGCAGCGTCTGGTGCGCGTAGGCGCTCAGCGTGTCCTGACGCACGCGGGTCAGCAGCTCGTAGAACGGCCGCGCGCCGTCCACCTGGAGCCGCAGCGGCAGCGAGTTGACGAAGAGGCCGATGAGGGGCTCCGTCTGGGGCACCCGGTTGGCGATAGGCGTGCCGATGACGACGTCGTCCTGCCGGCTGCTGCGTGACAGGAGCACGCCGAACGCGGACAGCAGCGTCATGAACAGCGTGGCCTCCGCCTCGCGGCTCCGCTGCTTGAGCCGGGCGGTCAGCTCCGGCGGCACGGTGAAGCGATGGGTCGCGCCGTGGAAGCGCTGGTTCGCGGGGCGCGGCCGGTCAGTGGGCAGCTCCAGCAGCGCGGGGGCGCCGGCCAGGTGGTCGCGCCACCAGGAGAGGTTCGGCTGGAGGTCACCCCGGGTGGCGCGCTCCTGCTGCCAGCGCGCGAAGTCACCGTACTGGAGGGCCAGCTCGGACAGCGGTGAGGGCTCGCCCGTGCTGAACGCGCGGTAGAGCGCCGCCAGCTCGCGGATGAGGACGCCCAGGGACCAGCCGTCGCAGGCGACGTGGTGGAGCGTGAGCAGCAGCACGTGCTCGCGTGGGTCCAACCGCAGCAGGGACAGCCGCAGGGGCAGGTCCCGCGACAGGTCGAAGGGCCGGCCGGCCTCCTCCGTCGCGCGCCGCCGGACCTCGGCCTGACGCGCGTCGGCGGGGAGGTGCTGGAGGTCCACCTGGGGCATCGTCACGGGCGCTGGCGGCAAGACGCGCTGAAACGGCTGACCCTGGTGCTGGCCATAACTCGTGCGCAGCACCTCGTGACGGCGGACGATTTCGTCCAGGCTCCGCTGGAGCGCGGCGACGTCCAGGGCACCCTCGAGCCGCAACGCGGCGGGCATGTTGTACGCGCCGCTGGGCCCCTGGAACTGCTCCAGGAACCACATGCGCTGCTGGCCGGACGACAGCGGCATCGCTCCATCGCGAGGGCCGGCGGGGATGAGGTCCGCGGCGCTCTGGAGCGACTGGCCCACCTGCTGGAGGAAGGAGACCAGCTCCTCCTTGCGGGACTTCATCTCCCCGAGCAGGTCGGGCGTCATCACGCCCGGTGGGGCGTTGAAGCGCAGGCGCTCGCCTTCCATCCACAGCCGCACGTCGTGCTGTCGCAGCCGGGTCAACAGTCCGTCAATCGTGTTCACAGCTCCCCCTCTTCACGGCTCGCGCCGTTGACGCTGGTGTCCTCTGCTGTACGCGACGCCCACAGCACGGTGTCCACATGCTCCGCGAGCCCGGCGATGGTCGTCTGCTTGAAGAGCCGCTCCAGCGGCAGCTCCACCTTGAGCGTTTCCCGCAGCCGCGAGGCCACCTGCGTGGCCAGCAGCGAGTCACCGCCCAGCTCGAAGAAGTCGTCGTGGATGCCCACGCGCGGCAGGCGCAGGGCCTTCATCCACACGTCCGCCAGCGTCTGTTCGGTGGGCGTGCGCGGCGCGACGAAGGGGCGCGTGGGCGCGCTGGCCTCCGGGTCGGGTGCGGGCAGCGCCTTGCGGTCCAGCTTGCCGCTGGCCGTGAGCGGCAGGGCCTCCAGGAGCACGAAGAAGGCGGGGACCATGTAGTCCGGCAGCTTCTCCAGCAGGAACTGGCGGAGCGCGGCGGGCGTCACGCTGCCCTGCGCGGACGGCACCACGTAGGCCACCAGCCGCTTGTCATGTCCGGCCAGCGCGCCCGGCTCCTCGCGGACGGTGACAACCACTTCCTGGACGTGCTCGTGCGCGCTCAGCGCGGACTCGATCTCTCCCAGCTCGATGCGGAAGCCGCGCACCTTCACCTGGTGGTCGGTGCGCCCCAGGAACTCCAGCGCGCCGTCGGGGCGGTAGCGGACCAGGTCTCCCGTCCGGTAGAGGCGCGCCGCCGGGTCGTCGCTGAACGGGTCCGGCACGAAGCGCTGCGCGGTGAGCTCCGGGCGGTTGAGGTAACCCGCGGCGACCAGCGGCCCGCCGATGTGCAGCTCGCCCGCCACGCCGATGGGCACGGGCGCGCCGTGCCCGTCCAACACGTAGCAGGGGCGGTTCGACAGCGGCCGGCCAATGGGGACGCGCGTGGCGCTCCAGCCCTTGGGGATGTCGAACGTCGCCGCGGTGATGAGCGTCTCGGTGGGGCCGTAGGCATTGAGCGTGCGCACGTTGCCCAGCGGGCCCTGCTGCCACAGCTCCAGCACCTTGGGCAGCACGGTGTCACCGCCGATGATGACCAGCCGCAAGTCATGGGCGCCGAGGGCCGGCGGCGATTCGGCCCAGCTCTGCGTGAGCTGCTGCCAGTACGCCGTGGGGAAGTTCACCACCGACAGCCGCTGCTCGACGACGCGGCGGGCCAGCTCCTCGGGCGTCCAGACCTGGTTGCCGCGCAGGACCAGCGTGGCGCCCGTCATGAGCGTCGGGAGGATCTGCTCCAGGGACGCGTCGAAGTTGAACGAGGCGAACTGCAACACGCGGTCGCGCTCGGTCAGCTCGAAGTGGAGCTGCATGTCCTGGAAGTGCACCGCCATCTGTCCGTGGCTGATGACGACGCCCTTGGGCTCACCCGTGGAGCCGGACGTGTAGATGACGTAGGCGGGGGACGTGGCCGTCGCGGTGTTGGGCGGGTTCTCCGTGGGACAGGACGCCAGCGTCACGGCGTCCGTGTCCAGGTGGACGACCTTCGCGGTGTGCGTGGGCAGCCGCTCCGCGAGGGCCTGCTTCGTCACCAGCACGGCCGCGCGCGCGTCATCCAGCAGGAAGCGCAGCCGCTCCACGGGGTGCGCGGGGTCCAGCGGCACGTAGGCGCCACCGGCCTTGAGGATGGCCAGCAACGTCACCAACATCTCCGGCGAGCGGTCGATGAAGGCGCCCACCAGCACGCCCGGCCCGACGCCCAGTCCACGCAGGTGGTGCGCGAGCTGGTTCGCGCGCCGGTTGAAGTCGGCGTAGGTGATGCACTGTCCGTCCAGCTCCACCGCGTGCACGCCGGGCCTGGCGGCGGCCTGCTGTTCGATGAACTGGTGGGTGAGCAGGTCCTCCCGGTAGCCCACCTGGTTCTGGTTCCACGCCACCAGGACCTTGCGGCGCTCGGCCGGGGTGAGCATCGGCAGGTCGGCCACGCGCGCCTCCGGCTGCTTGAGCGCGCCCGACAGCAGCGTGCGGAAGCCCTGGGCCCAGCGGGCCAGCGTCGCTGCTTCGAACAGGTCGGTGTTGTAGTCGAAGTCGAGGACGAGCCCGTCCTCGGCGTCGATGACGTTCAGGCTCAGGTCGAAGGCGGCGTAGCGAACGGGCTGCGGGACGAAGTGCGTCCGCAGGCCGTCCATCTGGAGGTTCCCCAGCGGGCGCTCCAGGTTGAACGTGACGCTGACGAGCGGCGTGTGGCTCGTGCTGCGCGGCAATCCCAGGCGCTTGATGAGCAGGGCGAAGGGATAGTCCTGGTGCTCATACGCTTCCCAGAGCACCTGCTTGAGGCCCTGGACGTATTCGGAGAACGTCTGCTCGCCCTGGACGTGGCTGGCGATGGGGAGCAGGTGCGAGCAGTAGCCCACCAGGCCCTCGCTGCCCTCCATCCCCCGGCCCGCGGTGGGGATGCCCACCAGCACGTCATCCTGGCCCGTCAGGCGGTGGAGGAACGTGGTGTAGACGGAGAGCAGCAGCATGAAGAGCGTGGACTGCTGCTGCGCCGCCGCCTCCCGCAGGGACTGGGTGGTGGCGCGGTCCAGCCGCAGCGTCTCCCGGGCACCCCGGTAGCTGCGGTGCGCGGGGCGGCCATGGTCGATGGGCAGCTCCAGCGCGGGCAGCGTCTCCACGCGCCGGCTCAGCCAGAAGCGCTCGTGGGCCGCCTGCTCCTTCGTGTCTGCCTGCTGCTGGAGCCACCGCACGTACTCGCCCCACTGCATCGCGGGCGGAGGCGGGGTGCTCTTGCCGCCCCGGAGCTCGGTGTAGCGCGCGGCGAGCTCGCGGACGATGATACCCAGCGACCAGCCGTCCACGGCGACGTGGTGCGCGGTGAGGACGAAGACGTGCTCCTGCGCGCCCAGCTTCAAGAGATTCGCGCGGAAGGGCGCCCCGCGGTGCAGGTCGAACGGCGTGTTGCTCTCCCGCTCGTACCAGGCGGTGAGGCGCTCGGCCTGCTCTGGTGTGGGCAGGGTGGAGAGGTCGTGCAGTGTCAGGGCCAGCGCCAGCGAAGCGGCGGCGGTCTGCTGCTCGCCGGACTCGTGGACGTGGATGCGCAGGGCTTCATGCCGGTCGACGACGTGCTGGAGGGCGCGCTGGAGCAGCTCGCGCTGGAGCACGCCTTCCAGCCGCAGGCTCATCGACAGGTTGTAGGAGATGGAGCCGCCGGGGTTCATCTGGGCGAGCACCCACAGTTGCCGCTGCGCCTCCGTCATCGGCAGCGTGCGTGCTTCCACGCGGGTGGGCTCGGGCAGTGTGGCGCGGGGCCAGAAGCCGCCCGCGCGCATGTCGGCCACCGTCTCGGCGACGGCGCGGACGATGGTGTCGAGGTCCTCGTCCGAGTGCGCGGTGGAGAGCATGCACGTGCGCCCCTCCCAGATGTAGATGCCGCGCTGGATGAGGTGGCAGAAGAACAGGTCCATCTCCAGCGACTGGTACAGGTAGCTGGTGTTGCCCGCGGCGGAGAAGCGCAGCACCGAGCCGCCGTGGATCGCCTCGATGGGCGCCTGCTCACGCTGGAAGAGGTCGTTGAGGCGCGCGACCAGGTCCGCGGCGCGGCGGCTCAGGTTCTCCTGGAGCTCGGGCCCTTCGGCCTTGAGGTGGCTCAGCGTGGCCACCGTGGTCGCCATGGTCAGCGGGTGCTTGCAGAACGTGCCCGCGGAGAAGGTCGTCTCGACGGCGGGGTAGGACGCGTCGCCGTAGCTCCAGTCGCCCCCGTCGATTCGGTCCACGAAGCCGCCCCGGTCCGCGACGGCGCCAATGGCCATGCCGCCCCCGAGCACCTTGCCGTAGGTGGCCAGGTCCGCCTCGATGCCGTACCAGGCCTGCGCGCCACCCGGATGGAGCCGGAAGCCGGTGATGATTTCATCGAAGATGAGGGGCACGCCTGCTTCACGCGTCATCGCTCGCAGCGCGTGGAGGAAGGCCCGTGGCTGGAGATTGGGGCGGCGGCTCTGCACCGGTTCGACGAGGACGCCCGCCAGCTCGTGAAGGTGCTCGCGGATGAGCTCCAGCGTGCGGTCTTCACCGTAGGGAAGCACGAGGACGTCCTCGGCGACCTTGGGCGACACGCCCGCGGCCATGGGCAGCGACTGAGGCTCGCCGTTGACCATGCGCCCCACGACCAGCGTGCCGTCGGAGTGGCCGTGATAGGAGCCGGTGAACATCACGATTCTGGTGCGGCCCGTCGCGGCGCGCGCCAGCCGGAGCGCCGTCATCACCGCCTCCGTGCCGGAGTTGCAGAAGGTGACGCGCTTCATCCCGGTCAGCTCGCAGATCAGCTCCGCGGCCTGTCCGCCCAGGTCCGACTGGGGGCCCAGCTCCATGCCTTCCGCCAGCCGCTGTCGCAGCGCCTCCATGATGAAGGGCGGGTTGTGACCGAACAGGTGCACCCCGAAGCCCATGGAGAAGTCGATGTACTCGTTGCCGTCCGCGTCCCAGACGCGCGAGCCCTTCGAGCGCACGCTGACGATGGGGTAGCAGACCTCCTTCAGCTCTGCGCGGAAGTTCATCAGCCAGCGGACATCGCTCCACTTCGCGCGGTATCGGACGGCGGCTTCCTTCGAGCGCTTCGTGCGCGCGGTGTACTTCGCGATGAGCGCGTCCAGGTGACGCTGCTGCACCGCGGGAAGCTCACGCTCGGGCGCGCCGGACTTCGGCCCCGCGCCAAAGGGTGACGCGCCTCCAGCCTTCGCGGTGTTCGCGAGCGCTGCCTTGGGGGCAGGGGCTTCCTGCGTCGCGATGGGGAGCGGCGGCGGCGCGGCGGGACGTCCGCCCAGGAGCGCGAGCTGCTGCGCCATGAGCTGCAACTGCTGCTGGATGAGCTGCTCGACGGCGCTTCCCGGAGGCGCGGCGAGCGTGCTGAGGGCCGGCGCGCTCACGGGGAGCGGCGCGGGGACGCTCGTCGCCGCTGGCGCGGGGCCCAGGGCGAAGCTCGCGGGCAGCGTCTGGTCGAGGTGGCTCGCCAGTGCGTCCAGCGTCGTCAGCTCCTCGAAGAGCTGACGGATGGCCAGCTTCACGCCGAAGCGCTTCTCCACGTTGCGGATGGCGTCCAGCAACACGAGGGAGTCGGCGCCCATCTCCAGGAAGGACATGCGCGGGTCGAGCTTCTCGGGTGGCGCCTGGAGCAGCAAGGCGACGACCGCGCGGAGCTCCGTGAGGATGCGCTCCTTGCGTGACACGACGGGCGCTGCGGCGGAGGTCTGGGGCATCATCGTCGGGGTGTGGGCAGGAGAGGGGAGCGTGGAGTCCAACAAGTATCTCTGACGCTCGAAGGGGTAGGTGGGCAGCGGGACACGACGGCGCGGGTGGTCCGCGTCGACGGCGCTCCATGAGATGGTGGCGCCGCGCGTGTGCAGCGCGCCGAGGCTGCCAAGCAGCGTCTCCCAGGCATCCTGCTGACGCCGCAGGCTGGGCAGCCACAGGCTGGCGCTTTCGGGCACGCAGCGCTTCGCCATGCCGAGCAGCGTGTCATGCGGGCCCAGCTCGATGAACAGCGCGGGGCCCGCCTGCGTCAGCGTCTGGAGGCTCTTGAAGAACTGGACGGGCGCGCGCGCGTGCCGTCGCCAGTAGGCGGCGTCGGGGGCCTGGGACATGCGCTCGCCCGTGAGGTTCGAGATGAGCGGGAGGCGCGGCGCGTGGGCGGGCAGGATGCGGGCCACCTGCTCGAAGCCATCCAGCATCGGCTCCAGCAGCGGCGAGTGGAACGCGTGGGAGACGGTGAGCGGCCGCGACTCGATGCCTCGCGCCTGGAGCGCCGTGGTGATGCGGTGGACTGCTTCGCGCTCTCCGGAGATGACGACGTTTCGTGGCCCGTTGATGGCGGCGACGTCCACCAGGGGCTCGCCCTCCAGTGCCAGCATCACCGAGGCCTCATCCGTCAGGACGGCCGCCATGGCGCCGTTCTGGGGCAGGGCCTGGATGAGTCGGCTGCGCGTGGCCAGCAGCGCCAGCACCTCCTCCAGCCCGAGCGCGCCCGCCGTGTGCGCGGCCGTGAATTCGCCCACGCTGTGGCCCATGACGGCGTCTGGCACCACGCCCCACGAACGCCACAGCTCGGTGAGGGCGTGGCCCAGCGCGAACAACGCCGGCTGGGTGTAGCGCGTCTGGTGGATGAGCTGCGCGGTCGCGTCCGTCGTCGGAAACAGCACCGACAGCAGCGGGACCTCCAGATGCGGACGGAGCAGCGCGTCGCAGCGCTCCAGGGCTTCCCGGAAGACGGGCGCGCTGTCGAACAACTGCCGTCCCATGCCGGGGTACTGGGTGCCCTGGCCGGGATACAGGAAGACGATTCGCGGCGCGGCGCCACGCTGCACCTCGCCCTGATGCAGCCCGGGCACGGCGTGCCCTTGGGCGAAGGCTTCGAGCCGCGACGCCAGCTCCTCATGCGAGCGCGCGGTGAGCGCGAGCCGGTGCGGCCACGCATTGCGGCCGGTGTTCGCCGTGAAGCAGACATCCGCCAGCGCGGGGGCGTCCGGCCGGGAGAGGTGCTCCTGGTACCGACGGGCCATGTTCCGCAGGGCCGCATCGCTCCGGGCGGACAGCGTCAGGACCTGGCTGCCGCGCTCGGGGACGCGAGGTGCCTCCGCGGGGCGCGACGGGGGCTCGCTCAGGATGACGTGGGCGTTGGTGCCACCGAAGCCGAAGGCGCTGACTCCCGCGAGGCGCTCGCCGGGCGCTTGGGGCCACGGCTCCGGGCGCGTGGGAATCGGGAAGCGGTTCGCATCCAGGGTGATGTGCGGGTTGAGCTCGCGCAGGTGGACCTGCGGCGGAATCTCCCCGTGGTTCAGGGCCAGCACCGTCTTCATCAACCCCGCGATGCCGGCCGCCGCCTCCAGGTGGCCGATGTTGCTCTTCGCCGAGCCGATGAAGCAGCGCTGCTCGGCCGTCCTCCCCGGTGAGAGCACGGCGCTCAGTGCCGCCAGCTCAATCGGGTCGCCCAGCGGCGTTCCCGTGCCGTGGGCTTCGATGTAGCCAAGCCGCGCTGGCGACAGGCGGGCCTGATGGAGGGCCTGCTGGATGACGTCCTGCTGCGCGGCGCCGCTGGGCGCGGTGAGGCCGTTGCTGAGCCCGTCATGATTCACGGCCGAGCCGCGAATGACGGCCAGGATGGGCGCGCCCGATGCCACCGCGTCCGACAGTCGCTGGAGGACGACGATGCCGCAGCCCTCGGAGCGCACGTAGCCGTCGGCCGCGGCGTCGAACGTCTTGCAGCGCCCATCCGCCGCCATCATCCCCGCCTGCGAGAAGGCGATGGTGAGTTCGGGCGACAGGATGAGGTTGACGCCGCCCGCCATCGCCAGGTCGCACTCGCGGCCGCGGAGGCTCTGGCAGGCCAGGTGCACCGCGACGAGCGACGACGAGCACGCGGTGTCCACGGCCATGCTCGGACCCCGCAGGCCCAGGACGTACGACAGCCGGTTGGCCGCGATGCTGTGCGCGTTGCCAGTGCCCGCATAGGCATCCAGCAAGGCGCGGTCGCCGAACTGCCGCTGCGCGTAGTCGCTGGTGCTGATGCCCACGAAGACGCCCGTGCGGCTGCCCTGGAGTCCTTGCGGTGCCTGTCCCGCGCGCTCCAGCGCCTCCCACGCGACTTCCAGGAGCAGGCGCTGCTGCGGATCCATCCGCACGGCTTCGCGAGGTGAGATGCCGAAGAAGAGCGGGTCGAACGCGCCGACGTCTTCAAGGAAGCCGCCCCATCGCGTGTTCATCGTCGCGGGCGTCGACGGGTCCGACGCGTAGAGGCTCGCCGCGTCCCAGCGGTCCGCGGGGACTTCGGTGATGGCATCTCCGCCACGCTGGAGCAGCGCCCAGAAGGCCTCTGGCGTCGGGGCTCCCGGGAAGCGGCACCCCAGCGCCACCACCGCGATGGCTTCGTCCCGCGCGGCCTCGGTGACGGGCGTCGCGGGCGCGTCCGTCACGGGCGCGGTGCCACGTCCGAGCGCCTGGCTGAGCGCGTCGATGGTGGGGTGCTCCCACAGGATGGTGGGGGAGACGTCGCGGCCCAGCCAATCCGCCAGCTCACCCGACAAGAACACCGCGTCCTTCGACGTCAGCCCGTAACGAACGAAGGGCTCCTGGGGGTCGACCTCTTCGGGCGCGAGCCCGGCGGACTCGGCCACGTAGGCTCGAAGCCACGCCGCGATCTCATCGCGTGTGCGGCCTCCGGACACACCGGAGGCCCCAGGGAAATCCACAGGGGTCTGTGAGACACCAGAAGATGGCTTCATCGAAACTCACGGACCTGGGGTGTAATCCTGCAGATCGTGATTATTATGAAATCGTTATGGATCCGACTAGTCTTGACGGAGTTTTGAGGTAAATTTCTGATGCCAGCGCTCAGGCAAGGGGTTGGCGCTTTCCAGGTGGGGTCTCAGCGGTAGGTGTCCGGGCTGACTCACCGCTGTGACGACAGGTGCTTGCAGATGGCGTTCAGCGAGTTCGAGTGCTGGTCCGAATCAGGCCAGCTGGATTGCGTGGCGGTGTTCCGGCCCGCGGCGCTGGACGTCACCAGCGCGGAGGAGGCGGCGGCGGTCGGCTTCATGCGGCCCGTCACGCGCGGTGAGGCGGAGGACGCCTTTGGCCGGCTGCGGGACGCGCTGGCGCGCCTCGGGTGCCAGCCGATTGACCTGTGGGAGCTGCTCCCGGAGCGCGAGCGCGCGGTGAGCGACACCACGGTGAACCGGGTGTTCGTCCGCGACACGGCGGCGGTGCTCGGGCGTCAGCTGGTGACGGGCACGGCGGCCTTCCCCGTGCGGCTGGCGGAGTTCGACGTGGCGCACCGCGCGCTGTCACAGCTCCAGCCGGAGCTTTCGAGCGACGACGCCGCGACGTCCGCGAGCATCGAGTTCGGGGACGTCTTCGTGCTCGACGCGGAGCGCCTGCTGGTCAACGTGGGGCTGCGCAGCGACGCGCGGGCGCTTCAGCCCTTCCTGGAGCTGGCGTGGCGTTCGGGCTTCCGCGAGGCCGCCGTCGTCCGCATCCCGGAGAGCCTGGGCATCATCCACCTGGACCTGGCCTTCAACGTGCTGGGGCCCCATGCGGTGGTGGCGCGCGCCTTCCTTCGCCACACGCCCATCCAGGTCTTCACGCAGGGGGTGGCGCCGCACTGGGAGCCCTTCGACGGCTACTTCACCCAGCGGGGCCGCCGCGTCATCCCCTTCGAGCCGAAAGGGGAGAGCGGCTTCATGTCGAACTTCATCTACGTGGGGCCCAACCTGATCCTCGCCTCGGAGAGCGCCTCGGTGGGCCTTCGTCCGCTAGCGAAGGAGGCCGGCATCGAGGTGGCGAGCGTCGACATCGAAGCGCTGGAGCGAGGCAACGGCAGCGTCCGCTGCCTCACGATGCCCCTGCGCCGGCGCGCGGTGTAGCGAAGGACCGCGCTCAGGAAGGGCGGTTCACCCCGGGCGGGTGGGTCATGTCGCCTTCTTGCTCGTAGTAGAGGCTGGCGCAGCCCTGCTCGTAGACCACGAGCACCCGGTCACTCTCCTCCAGCAAGTCGGAGACCTTCTCCGTGGTCTTGCGGACGAGTACGTCGAACCTACCCGGGCGCTGTTTGTTTCCGGCCCGGACTGTCACGACTGGCATGCGGGGTCCCGCTCCTTGTGCCCCGCGGCGAGCGGTTCCGGGAGGACTTCCCCGGCCTGGGCCCATCCGAAGGTAACAAGGCGTGTCATAACCAATCGAACAGTCCGTTGACAAGCGGGCCGCGTCATGGCGGGAAGTGGCTCCCATGCTCCGCAAGCTCCCCGTTGTGCTGGTAGGTGTTCTGGGTCTGGCCTCTTCCGCGGGCGCGCAGGAGGCGCGGCGGCCTCTGGAGCACCGCTCTCCGACGCCCGCCTGGGCGCCTCGCGGCGTGTTCCTGGGGGTCAGCGCCCAGGACGGGTTGGCGGCCTCCCAGACGAAGGTGCAGTGGCAGTTCACCTTCTACCAGGACCGCAAGGACGCCTTCGCCCTGCTGCTGGAGGGCAGCCTGTCGTGGGGGCTCGCGTTCCCGGATGCCGAACAGGGCAAGCCGCAGAACGCGGTGCGCTCCTTCTACCAGCACAGCCCGCAGGTGGGCGTGGGCTACCGGAACCACCTGCCCGGCCAGGTGCACTGGGGCTTCCAGGTCACCGGCGGTCCCGTCTTCTATGGCGCGGACTTCGACGGTGGGCTGGAGAACGACCGGCGCGTCGCGGGCCTCATCGAGGGCCGTATCCACCTGGGCTACCAGTTCGGGGCCGTCGCCGGCGGGCTCGCTGTGGGTTATGCCGAGCCCTTTGGCTACAAGCGCCGCAGCCTTGGCCGTTTCTTCGTAGGTGGCCCGATGGTCGGGTTGTTCGTGGATTGGCGCTAGGCTTTGCGTAGAGTGTGGCTTGGGAGCCCCCTGTTCACACGCCGCGTATGCCAGAGCCGCTCAGCGCCCATGTCTCGCGATACCTCCGCAACCGAGAAGTCTTCGAGCGGAACCTGCCCGCCGCGCTGCTCGTCTTCACGCCGGTGGCGGAGGAGGACTGCGGCGGAGACGCGGAGGAGTACCGTCTGAAGACGGTGACGAACGCGGGGGCCCCCACGCTGGGGGCCAGCGGGCCGTTGGTGTTTCCCGTCGTGAAGTCACGGACGAACGCCTTCGGGCGGGGCATGACGGTGGGGCGGACGGGCAACAACGACGTGGTCCTGGACGACGGGAGCGTGTCCCGGTTCCACGCCTGGTTCAGCCGGGAGGAAGGCCCTGCGGGCTTCCTGCTGACGGATGCCGGGTCCAGGAATGGCTCCTGGGCGGGGGGCGTCCGGCTGGTGCCCCGGCGGGCCGTTCCGGTGGCGGATGGGGCCCGGCTGCGCTTCGGCCAGGTGGAGGTCGCTTTCTACACGGCCAGCGGTTTTGTGCGGATGCTGACCGTGAGGATGGCTCCCTGAGCCTTGCCACGTCTTCGTGGGCCTGCGTAACGTGCGGAGTCGCCCTCTGTCACACACGGGAGTGTTCGCGGTGGCCTTGACCACAGAAGCTTTTGGACTGACCGACGTCGGCCGCAAGCGGCAGCACAACGAAGACGCGATGTTGGTGGATGCTCCACTCGGTCTCTATGTGGTGGCCGACGGCATGGGCGGTCACGCGGCCGGCGAGGTCGCGAGCAACCGCGCCACGGAGGTCGTCAAGCAGCACATCTCCGCCAACCGCCACTTGTTGAAGGACCTGGGCAACAACCCGACGCCGGACAGTCGCTCCGCGGCGGCGGCGCTCGTCGAGGTGGCCGTCCAGCGCGCGTGCGCGGACATCTACCGGACGGCGATGTCGGACGCGACCAAGCGCGGCATGGGCACGACGTTCGTGTGCCTCGCGGTGGGCGGCAACAAGGGCGTCATCGGTCACGTGGGTGACAGCCGCGTCTACCTGGTGCGGCATGGCCAGTGTCACCGGCTGACGGAGGACCACACGCTGGTCGCCGCGCAGCTCAAGGCCGGCACGATCACCAAGGACCAGGCCGCCACCTCGCAGTACCGCAACGTGATTACCCGCGCGGTGGGCATCCAGGAGTCCGTCCAGGTCGACACGCTCATCGTGGACCTGGTGCCTGGGGACATGTTCATCCTCTGCTCGGACGGCCTGCACGGCTATGTCGAGGACGAGGAGGTCCTCCCGCTCATCGCCGGCATCGCGCCCGCGGACCTGCCCAAGCGCTTCATCGACGTCGCCAACGAGCGCGGTGGCAAGGACAACATCACCGCGGTGGTGGTGAAGGTCGCGGGTGAAGGCGCCACCGTCAACGAGGAGTCGAGCGAGGCGCAGTCGCGCATGGAGGCGCTGCGCAAGATTCCGCTCTTCCGTCACCTCACCTACAAGGAGCAGACGGCGGTGCTGTCCATCGCGACCACGCGCACGTATCCCGCGGGCCGTGAAATCGTGGTGGAGGGGCAGCCGGGCGAGGAGCTCTTCGTCGTCATCCGGGGCCGGGTGGCCATCGAGAAGAACGGCGTGGAGATCGCCGAGCTGCGCGCGGGTGGCCACTTCGGAGAGATGGGGCTCATCGACAACGCGCCGCGCTCAGCGACGGTGCGGGCGACCGAGCCCACGCGCACCATGGTCATCTCCCGGCCGGACCTGATGGGCCTGATGAAGCGCGAGTCCATCCTGGCGGTGAAGATGCTCTGGAGCTTCGTCCAGGTGCTCAGCGACCGGCTCCGCGCCACCAACTCGGAGCTCAGCGAGGCGCGGCAGGAGCTGGCCGTGGCCCAGGCGATTGCGCCGTTCGCAGAGGAGTAGACCCCACCGCCATGGCTCCTCGTCGACCGAAGCAGCTTCGTTCGCTGTCCGATATACGTCAGACGCCCCAGGTACGTTCGCGCCGTTCCGTTGTCGGAGGGCGACGCATGGCGAGAGCGGTGGGCGGCGACGTGGTGGTGAAGTTCCTGGGTGAGGTGTCCGAGCTGCGCCAGGAGCTGAGGGCGACACAGGGGGACGTCGAAGGCCTCTTGATGAGCATGGGGGCCCTGCGCGCCGACATGCAGTCGAACATGGCGACCATGCAGTCGAACATGGCGACCATGCAGTCGAACATGACGACCATGCAGTCGAACATGGCGACCATGCAGTCGAACATGACGACCATGCAGTCGAACATGACGACCATGCAGTCGAACATGGGCTCCATGATGGGCAACATGGAGACGATGATGTCGACCGTGGAGTCCATGACCGTGGGGCTGGGTTCCGTGTCGGGGCGCCTGAGTCGGATGGAGGCCCACGCGGGCCGCATGGCCCGGCTGCTGGTCTCCATGGCGGATTCGACCCACGAGCGCTTCGAGCGAGTCGAGAAGCGCCTGGATGACCTCGAAGACAAGCTGTAGACGCGTCCGGAATTTCCAGGGGGAATCGGCCGTTCCGCGCCCGGCCCCGGGCTAAGGTCCGCGCCGTCTGCGCATGCGCAACTGGATTGTCATAGGCGTGATGGCGGCCCTGCTCGCAGCAGGGGTGTGGCTGTGGCCCGGCACGGAGACGGCGCCCGCCGCTCGCGACACGCACACCGCCACCGGAAAGGCCCTGCCGGAGTTCTCCGCCGTGGACGTGTCCTCCTCCGCGGGCGAGGGGCTGGCGCTCACCGGACGGGTGCTGGACGCCTCGGGCCGTCCCGTCGCGGGCGCGGAGGTGTTCCTGGCCGCCAGCGCGGAGCGGACGCTCCTGGGCGTTCATTGTGAGGCGTGTGGCCAGGCGCTCCTGTCCTGCCCGGCGCGTGAGACGGCGCTGCACACGCGGGCGTTCTTCGAGCAGCAGCAGGGCTTCCTGACGCCGAGAGCCACGGTCCACACGGACGCGGAAGGGCGCTTCCGCTTCGAGCAGCTGGCCGGCGTGTCCTTCTCCGTGTGGGCCCGCGCGCCAGGGCTGGGCGTCGCGCTTCGCGAGCGGGCCGCGCCAGGAGACCCGGTGGAACTGTACCTGCCTCCGCTGCGCACCCTGGTGGGGCAGGTGGTGGACGAAGCCGGCCGGCCCTTGGCGGGGGCGCATGTGCACGGAACGTCGCGGCGGGCGCCGCTGCCCTTCGAGTCCACGAGCGGCGCGGATGGTCGCTTCACCCTGACAGGTCTGGGCGAAGGGCCGTTCTATGTGCTGGCCACGGCGGAGGGGTACCTGCCCGCGGTGGAGTCCCAGGTGGAGGCGGGGCCCCAGCCCGTGCGCCTGAAGCTGACGCCCGAGCGCACCCTGGAGGTCCGCGTCACCCGGAACGGCTCCCCCGCGGCCGCGCTGGTGCGGCTGCGCGCGGACCACCTGTCGCGGGAGTTGCGCACGGATGGCGCCCCGGTGCGCTTCACCGGCTTGTATCCGGACGAACTGGTTGTGACCGCGGAGGCCAAGGGCCTGGCGTCCGTGCCCCGCGTCTTGACGCTGGACGAGCGCGTCACCCAGGTGACGCTGGCGCTGGAGGAAGCGGGGAGCCTGCTTGTCACGGTGGTGGACGAGGCGGGCCAGCCCGTGCCGCAGCCGGAGCTGCTGCTGCGCATGCCGACGGGGGAAGTCGTCTGGCAGGAGCGCGGTGGCACCGGCGCATTGGTGACGCTGGGCCCCCTGGCCGTGGGCAACTACGTGCTGACCGGGCAGGCGGAGGGCTTCCGTGATGCGCAGCTGCCCGCGAAGGTGACGCCCAGGGAGACGGCGCTCGAGCTGGAGATGGCGCGCGCCACCGTCATCAGCGGGCAGGTGCTGGATGTCTACGGGCGGCCCGCGCCGGGCGTGTCCGTGTTGGTGCAGCCCACGGGCGCGTCGACGCTGGCGGACGAGGAGGGGCGCTTCATCGCGCAGGTGCCCACGCCGGGGCTGTACGAGCTGCATGCGCACCACTCGGAGTGGGGCGGCGGTCAGCTCAAGGTGACGGCGCCGGCCACCGACGTGCAACTGGCGCTGGAGCCCCGCGCGTCGTTGGAAGTGACGGTCTCCGCCGAGGGCCGCCGCGTGGAAGGCGCGGACGTGGTGCTGTGGGTGGACCAGCAGGGCATCTTCCGGAGTGACCGTCCGTCCGGCTCGGATGGCATGGTCCCGATGCGCGGGATGCCCGCGGGCACGTACTCGATGATGGCGTCCCACCCCGACTATCAGCCGTCGGAGCGCCGGGAGGTGACGCTGACGGATGGGCAGACGCTGAAGCTGGAAGCGGAGCTGAGGCCCGGCGCGCCGCTCAGCGGCGAGGTGGTGGACGGGCAGAGCGCGCCGGTGGCGGGCGCCACGCTGGTGGTGGTGCCCCGAGGCGCGGAGCCCGTGCAGTCCGACGCGAGCGGCCGTTTCGAGTTCCGCGCGCTGCGGCCGGACCGGGGCTACCGCTTGGAGGTGAGGCACCCGGGCTACGACCAGGTCGAGCGCGCCGAGGGCAAGGCCGGTGGCCCACCGGTGCGAGTGGTGCTCAAGAAGCGCGACGTCTATCGCGGGCGTGTCATGGGCGATGACGGCGAGCCGGTGAGGCGCTTCCGCGTGGACGAGCACGACGTGAATGCACCGGATGGCCGCTTCGAGCTGCCGTTGCCCACGGCGGGCGACCGCGTCATCGCGTCGGTGGACGCGGCGGGCTACGAGCCGCAGATGGTGGACCGCCCGGCCTCGCCCGACCTGGGAGACCTGGTGCTGGAGAAGCTGCCGGGGGTCTCGGGCCGCGTGGTCGACGAGGGCGGTGGGCCCGTGCCGGATGCCGTGGTGTCGTGCGACGTCTGTGACGACTCCGTGCTCTCCGGGCCGGACGGCACCTTCACGGTGGCCAGCCCGCCCTATGTGACGCGTTACTCGCTCACGGCGCGCAAGGGGCGGCTGAGCGCCACCCAGTCGTTGGAGCGGGGCGCACGGGGGCCGGTGGAGCTCAAGCTGCGGCAGGCCACGCGCTTGAGCGGCCGGGTGTACCGACAGGACGGGAGCCCCGCGGCGGGCGTCGAGGTCGTGGCCGCCAACGCGGACCGCGGCGAGCCGCTCGCCATCGTCACCGGGCCGGATGGCGGCTACAGCGTGGAGGTCTCCCCGGGCAACTATCGCTTCGCGCTGGGCGCGAACCGGGAGTTCTCCGGCGAGCCGGCGCTGGTGGTGCAGGTCGGCGGCTCGGAGATGTCGCTGGACCTGGGGCCCGCCCCGGGCACCGCGTCGCTGTCCGTCCAGGTGAAGCCGGAGCGAGGCCGGGCGCTGTGGCTCGTCGCGGGAGAGCTGGGGGCGGTAGGCAATCCTCCCGCGACGGCGTTGATGCGCTCGCGCTGGGCGCAGCTCGTGTACCAGCCCCGGTCGGAGCAGGTCCGCCTGAGCGGCCTGCGGCCCGGGCGGTACACCCTGGTGTGGGCCAACTTCCACGTGGAGACCCCGGGCGGACCGGAGGTCCGCGTCGTGGATGTCCCTTCGAGTGGTGACGTCGTGATGATGGGGCACTGAGGCCCTGCGGCGATGGTTGCGAGCCCGCCTCCCCGCGCATTAGGAAGCCGCATGGACGTGACGACACTGAGAGGCCGCCGGGTGGTCGTCGGCGTGGGGGGCGGCATCGCGGCGTACAAGGCCTGCGAGCTGGTGCGGGAGCTGTCCCGTGCGGGCGCCGAGGTGCGGGTGGCCATGACGGAGTCCGCGCGCCAGTTCGTCACCCCGCTGACCTTCCAGGCGCTCAGCGGGCACCCCGTGCTCACCGATTACTTCGACCCCGCCCAGGAGGGGAACTTCGGCCACCTGGACCTGGCGCGCTGGGGCGAGGCCTTCGTCGTGGCGCCAGCCACCGCGGACCTGCTGGCCCGCATCCGCGCGGGCATGGGGAACGACGCCGTGACGACGTCCCTGCTCGCCTTCCGGGGACCGGTGGTGCTGGCGCCGGCGATGAACGTGGCCATGTGGGACAACCCCCTGACGCAGGAGAACCTGGCGGCCCTGCTGGCCTCTCCGCGCTTCTCGCGCGTGGGCCCGGGCGCGGGGATGCTGGCCTGCGGTGACGTGGGGGAGGGGCGGCTGGCGGACGTCCCGGCCATCGCCCAGGCGGTCGCTGCGCGTCTCGGCGCCGGCCCGCTGGCGGGCAAGCGGGTGCTGCTGACGGCGGGCCCCACGCGCGAGTTCCTGGACCCGGTGCGGTTCATCTCCAATCCCTCCACGGGGAAGATGGGCATGGCGCTCGCGCACGCGGCCCTGAGTCTGGGCGCCGAGGTGACGGTGGTGCTCGGTCCCGTGGGCCCCGTGGAGCGCGGCGGCCTGGACGTGGTGGACGTGGTGAGCGCGGACGACATGGCGCGTGAGGTGCTCTCGCGAGTGGGCACCGTGGATGCGTTCATCGCCACGGCCGCCGTCAGCGACTGGCGCCCGGAGACGCGCGCGCCTCAGAAGGTGAAGAAGGGCGCTTCGACTTCGCCCGAGGCGCTGGCGCTCGTGCGCACGCCGGACGTGCTCGCGGAGGCCTCCCGCAAGGTGGCGGGACAGCCGAAGCGGCCGGTGCTGGTGGGTTTCGCGGCGGAGACGGAGCACGTGGTGGCGCACGCGCGTGACAAGCTGGAGCGCAAGGGGCTGGACGCGATTGTCGCCAACGACGTGACGGCCCCTGGCGCGGGCTTTGGAACGGACACCAACCGGGTGACGGTGCTCACGCGCTCGGGTGCGCAGCATGAACTCCAGGGCAGCAAGCACGAGGTGGCGCGGGCCCTCATCCAACTGCTGCTCGTGTCACCGTCCTAACGAGGCTCCATCACCGCGAGGGTGACGGTGGTCTTCGACACGAGCCGGGGCGTGCCGCCGGAGACGGCGTGGACCTCCGACTCCGTGACGATGAGCCGGCGGCCGGCGCGCAGCACCCGGGCCTTGCACCGCAACTCCTCACCGGACGCCGTCTGGAGCAGGTGGACGGTGAAGCTGGTGGACAACACCCGCTGGCCCTTGCGGACCACGGAGAAGGCCGCCGCGCCCGCCGTATGGTCCGCCAGCGTCGCCTGGACCCCGGCGTGGATGACGCCGTCCTGCTGAAGGTGGCGGGGCTGCACCACCAGCCGGGCCTCCACTTCGCCGGGGCGGATGTCCACGGGCTGGATGCCCAGGTCCATGACGAAGGCGGCCGAAGTGAACAGGGCCTCCGTGTCCAGGAGGTAATCCGGGTTCTGGTGCTCCATGGCGGCTCCTCGCTGCGTGACACCGGGTTCGGGGCGCAAGATAGCGTGGGCCAGGGGCGTCTCCATGGCGGAGGACTGGGGGCAGGGCGGGGTAGGACTCCGGGCGTGGGTCTGGAACGGCGCTGGCGGGAGGCGAACAGCCGGCTCGGGCGTCCGCTTCCTTGCGCATGGGCGCCACGTCCGATACCGATCCAGGACCGTGATTGATGATACGCCCGAGGCCTCGCAGGACCTGAGCGCCCTGCTGGACGATGTGCGCCGCCACCTCCTCTGGCAGGAGGAGGCCGCTGGCCGGGTGCTGATGATTGACGCCAAGGCGGCGCTCGAGCTCCAACGCTCGGCTCCCTCCTTGCGCGCGCGCTTCGCCCGGACCCAGGGGACCGCGGACGCCGCGCCGCAACCTCGCCCCGAGGCCCCGTCGGCCCGGGTGCCGCCTCCGTCCACGCCTCCTGCTCGTCCCGAGGCCCCGCTGCCCCGCCCGCCGCTGGCGAGCCCGGCGCCGGCGCCTCGGACGCCGGGCGCGGGGATGCGCGTGGAGGCGCCGCCGCCCGCGTCGCGACCCACCGGAGCCCTGCCCGGGGCGGCGAACGGCGAGCGGCCGACGCTGGATGAGGTTCGCCGGGAGCTGGGGGACTGCCAGCGCTGCAAGCTGTGCTCGACGCGGAAGAACCTCGTGTTCGGCTCAGGCAACCCCCGCGCGGAGCTGGTGTTCGTGGGCGAGGGTCCGGGAGAGCACGAGGACCTGCAGGGCGTGCCCTTCGTCGGCGCGGCCGGCGACCTGCTGACGAAGATGATTGGCGCGATGGGCTACCGCCGCGATGACGTCTACATCTGCAACGTCGTGAAGTGCCGGCCACCGGGGAACCGCAACCCGGAGCCGGAGGAGATTGCCGCCTGCGAGCCTTTCCTGCGCGCGCAGCTGGCCGCCATCCAGCCCAAGGTGGTGGTGGCGCTGGGCAAGTTCGCGGCGCAGACGCTGCTGCGGGACAGCACGCCCATCACCCGCCTGCGCGGCAACTGGCGCACCTACGAGGGCATCCAGCTGATGCCCACCTTCCACCCGGCGTACCTCCTGCGCAGCCCGGCGGAGAAGCGCAAGGCGTGGGAGGACCTCCAGGCGGTGATGAAGGCGCTGGGGAAGCAACCCGGCTCGCGCGCGTAGCCGCGGGCCCGATGAAGGGAATGCACGGATGAATGGATTGCTGGAGTCGAATGAGCTGCTGTCGCCCGCGCTGGAGTCGAACCCGCTGGGGGACCCGGCTCGCCGCAACCTCACCGTGTACCTTCCGCCGGGCTACGGCGCGGATGACCGGCGCTACCCCGTCGTCTACTTCCTGCATGCCTTCGGCAACAGCGGCGGCTCGTGGACGAACGCCTCGGGCTTCGCGCCCACCGTCCCCCAGCGCCTGGACGCGCTCGTCGAGTCAGGCGCGGTTCCGCCCGTCATCGGCGTCTTCCCGGATGCCTGGACGTCGCTGGGCGGCAGTCAGTGGGTGAACAGCGACGCCATTGGCCGGTACCGCGATTACCTGACCAAGGACGTGGTCGGCTTCGTGGACCGCACCTACCGCACCCTGCCGAAGGCGGCCTCGCGCGCCGTGGTGGGCCACAGCTCCGGCGGGTACGGCGCGCTGGTGATGGGCCGCTACCACCCGGACCTGTTCTCCCATGTGGGCGCGCACGCCGCGGACTCCTACTTCGAATACTGCTACCTGCCGGACCTGCCGAAGGCCGCGGCGGCGCTGCTGAAGGCGGGCGGCGTGGAGGCGTGGCACGCCGAGTTCCGGGCGCGCGTGCGTGAGACGAAGATGCGCGGCGACGACTTCCCGGTGGTGAACGTCCTGGCGATGGCCGCCGCGTATTCTCCGAAAAAGGGCGAGCCGCTCAACGTGGAGCTGCCCTTCGACGCGAACACGGGCCGGCTGCGGCTGGACGTGTGGAACCGGTGGCTGGTGCACGACCCGGTGCGCTTCGTGCCCAAGTTCATGGACGCGTTCCGGAAGCTGAAGACGGTCTACCTGGACTGTGGGGCGCGCGACGAGTTCAACATCCGCTGGGGCACGCGGATGCTCGCGGAGGAGTTCGAGAAGGCGGGCGTGGACCGCGTCCACGAGGAGTTCGAGGACGGCCACTCCGGGGTGTCGTACCGCTTCGCGCGCTCGCTGTCCGTCCTGGTGCCGAACCTGGCGCAGGACTGACGTGACGGGGCCAGGGCCTTTCGCCCGGGGGGCGGGATGCCCGCTGGGGGACGCCCCGGCCCACCGCGCGTGACGTGGCGCTGGCCTTTTCCCTGTCCGAGCGGGTAGACGCGTCCCTGGGTGCGCCCCGCCGCGGCGGGGCCGGGCGCCCGACAACCTTCATGGAGACGGGAACATGCGCATCGACCTCTACGGGCTGTCTCGCGTCGTCGGCGAGAAGGGCGTGCTGCCCCAGCGCGCGAAGCAGCTGGACCCCGCGCTGCCGTGCCGCGAGTCTGAGCTGCTCATCGACGTGGAGAGCCTCAACATCGACGCCGCGTCCTTCAAGCAAATCAAGGGCGAGGTGGGCGGCGACGCGAAGCGCATTGGCGAGCGCATCCAGCAAATCGTCCGCGAGCGGGGGAAGATGCAGAACCCCGTGACGGGCTCGGGCGGCATGTTGATTGGCCGCGTGAAGGAAATAGGCGCGAAGCACCCCGCGCGCGAGCTGCTCAAGGTGGGCGACCGCATCGCCACGCTGGTGAGCCTGACGCTGACGCCCCTGGTCATCGACGAGGTGAAGGCGGTGCACGCGGACATCGACCGCGTGGACATCCGCGGACACGCGCTGCTCTTCGCCAGCGGCATCTACGCGAAGCTGCCCTCGGACATGCCGGACACGCTGGCGCTCGCGGCGCTGGACGTGTGTGGCGCGCCCGCGCTGGTGGCCCGGCACGTGCGGCCGGGCATGACGGTGGCGGTGCTGGGCGCGGGCAAGAGCGGGGCGCTGTGCCTGGCGCAGGCGCGGCGCAACCTGGAGAGCCGGGGCAAGCTGCTGGCGCTCGACGTGTCCCAGGGCGCGCTGGACCTGCTGTCCGGCATTGGCCTGTGTGACGTGGCGCTGAAGGTGGACGCCACGCAGGGCGTGGACGTCATGGAGGCGGTGAGCCAGGCGACGGACGGTCAGCTCTGCGACCTGGTGGTCAACTGCGCCAGCGTGGGCAACACGGAGATGGCCACCATCCTGTCGGTGAAGGACGGCGGCACCGCCATCTTCTTCTCCATGGCCACCAGCTTCACCACGGCGGCCCTGGGCGCCGAGGGCGTGGGCAAGGACGTCACCATGGTGGTGGGCAACGGCTACGTGCCCGGCCACGCCGCGCTGACGCTGGACCTGCTGCGCACCGAGCCGGAGTTGCTCCAGCTCTTCGGCACGCGGTACGTCTAGCAGCCGGGCAGCGCCTTCCTGTCATCGCGCCGAGGCGGAGGTCTCCGGCGCGGTGGTCGCCCGCGGCACGGGCGCGCGGGGCTCCTGCGTGCGCGCCCAGTCCTGGGCGCTCCGGCCGCTGCCATCGCGCACGTCGGCAGAGGCGCCCTGCTGGCGGAGCTGGTCCACCACCTCCCCGCGGCCGAACAGGGACGCGAACATCAGCGCCGTCTGTCCGAAGCGGTTGCGCTGGTCCACCGCGCAGGGCTGCTGATTGAGCAGCCCGACGATGTCCGCATATCCCTTGAAGGCCGCGCCCATGAGCGCGGTGTTGCCGTTGTTGTCGCCAGCGCACGCATCCGCGCCCCCGGCGAGCAGGGCGCGCACCGTGTCCGCATGCCCGTGGTAAGCGGCGAGGATGAGCGGCGAGAAGCCGCGAGCATCCCGCGCCTCCACCGGCGTCCCCGCCTGGACGAGCCCGGCGACGATGTCCGTCTCTCCGGCGCGGGCGGCGGCCAGCAGGTAGCGCTCCGCCTCGCTCGTGGCCAGCAGGCGCCCTTGCGGCGCGGGCGTGGCGCGCAGGGACATCCACGCGGCCGTCAACACCCCGGCACCCAGCATCACCAGGCCCAGCGTTCCCAGCAGCAGCTTGCGAATCATGACGGACTCCAGATGAGCGGGGCCTGCTCCCGCTGAGGGAAGGCCGGGATGTGACGGGCGGCGAGCGGGGGGGAAGTCGCCAGGCGGCCACCACACCCCGGCCTTCTCCCAGGGGGAGTGGCCGGAAGCGCCGGGCCCTGGCGGAGACAGCCATGCCAGGGCCCGGAGAAGAACGAATCAGGGGGCGGCGAGCGTGGCCACGGCGGCCTTGGCGTCGTCCACCTTCACGTTGACCGCCTTGGCCAGGCGGGTGCCGTACTCAGCGTTGGCCATGAAGAAGTGGCCCACCATGCGCGCCTTCACCTTGGGGTCACGCACCTGGTTCAGGTCCGCGGCCAGGTTCTTGATGAGGCGGGCCTTCCCGCCCGCGTCGAGCGCCAGATAGAAGGCGCCGGCCTGCGCGAAGTTGTCCGTCTTGGTGATGCCCCGCTGCTGCGTGGTGCCGCTGAGCGGCGCGTTGGAGAGGAGGTACTGCGGCGCGTCCTGCGTCTCTCGGGTGACGCTGGGCTCGTAATTCACATCCGACTTCGTGTTGGCGAAGTTCATGCTGCCCGCCTGGCTGTTGTTGTTCACCGTGGCGCGGGCGCGGTTGATGGGCAGCGACTGGTAGTTGGCGCCAACGCGGTAGCGCTGGGTGTCCGCGTAGGAGAACAGGCGGCCCTGCAGGAGGCGGTCCTCGGAGGGCTCGATGCCGGGGGGCTGCACGCCGGGCGAGAAGGCCGCCTGCTCGGTCTCCTCGAAGAAGTTGTCGGGCATCTTGTTGAGCGTGAACTTGCCCAGCTTGATGGAGGGCACCTGCGACTCGGGCCAGATCTTCGTCGCGTCGAGCGGATCGAAGCTGAACGTGTCCAGCTCCTTGGGGTCCAACACCTGCGCGCTCAGCTCCCACGAGGGGAACCTGCGAGCGCCAATGGAGGCATAGAGGTCCGTGGTGGCGTGCTGGTGGTCCTCTCCGACGACGCGAGCGGCCTCCTCGGCGGTGAGGCTCGTCACGCCCTGCTGCGAGGCCCAGTTGAACTTGACGTACTTGTAATCGCCCTTCGCGTTGACGAACTTGAAGGCGTGCACGCCGTGCCCGTTCATCTGGCGGAAGTTCGCCGGGATGCCGAGGTCCGAGTACACCTGCGTGAGCATGTGCGTGGACTCGGGCTGGTGTGAGAAGAAGTCGAAGAAGCGGTGCGGGTCCTGCTTGTTCGTCACTGGCGACGGCTTCAGCGAGTGCACCATGTCCGGGAACTTGATGGCGTCGCGGATGAAGAAGACGGGCAGGTTGTTGCCGACCAGGTCCCAGTTGCCCTCGTCCGTGTAGAACTTGAGCGCGAAGCCGCGAGGGTCGCGCAGCGTCTCCGGCGAACCCGACGGATGGATGACCGTGGAGAAGCGCACGAACATCGGCGTCTTCTTGCCCTTCGCGGAGAAGAGGGACGCGCGCGTCAGCTTGGAGAAGTCGCCGTAGCTCTCGAAGGTGCCGTGGGCGCCGGCGCCGCGGGCGTGGACCACGCGCTCGGGGATCCGCTCACGGTCAAAGCGCGCCAGCTTTTCGATGAGGTGGAAGTCCTCCAGGAGGATGCCGCCACGCGGGCCGGCCGTCTTGGCGCTCTGGTTGGTCCCCACGGGGGAGCCGGTGTCCGTCGTCAGGGGAGGGGGCGTCGCGGCAACGGCGGCCGATCCGCCAAAGAGAATGGCGGTCAGAAGCAGGGAGCGGGTTTGCAAGGGGTTCTCCTTGTCTCAGGGGGTGAGGCAGTCCCGTCCTGAGCAGGCGCCATGCCATTGCACGATGTTCAATGATTCCAATGGGTTGTGTTTTTTCGCTCAGGCGTACCCACCGAGCAGTCGGTGCAATCACCGTCCTGTCGGTGGGCGAAATCACCGGCGGTTCGGTGCAGTGAGTCCAGAACCGATAATGCGGTGCGGCAATGTCGGACAGGTGTGCATCGGCGCTACCGGCGCTCGTTCGGGCGGGTAAGGTGCGTCCATGCCAGGCCCGTTCATTGAAGACGCGCGGATCGCAAATGCGCGCAAGCTGGCGGACGAAATCGTCAACCCGATCTTCGACCTCATCCGCCGTAACACCACTGTATCGACCGAGCGCACCGTGTTGCGCTTCTTCGGCCTCTCTGGAGCTGGCGCGCGGGGCGTGCCGCTCGCCAACCTGATGGTGGACAAGCTGAAGGCCGCCGGGGTCCTCAACAAGGGGGCCGCCTACTGGTATGGCCGCGCGCTGCAGTTGGGCGCGAAGAGCCCGCTGGAGGCCGTGGAGCGGCTGACGGCGCTCCCCACGGAGAAGCTGGCCCCGTTGTCGCCCGAGCAGGAGCACAACCTCCGCGAGGAGGTGCGCGCGGAGGCCCGCGCCGCGCTCGACGACTTGAAGGCGCGCATCGCCCAGCGGGAAGAACTCCAGAAGGAGTTCCCCATGCCCCCCACGCCGCACAAGTACGTCATCGTGGCCACGGGCAACATCTACGACGACGTGGACCAGGCGCGCGCGGCGGCCCAGGCGGGCGCGGACGTCATCGCCGTCATCCGGTCCACGGCGCAGTCGCTGCTGGACTACGTGCCCCACGGCGCGACGACGGAGGGCTACGGCGGCACCTACGCCACCCAGGAGAACTTCCGCATCATGCGCGAGGCCCTGGACGACGAGAGCCGCAAGCTCAAGCGCTACATCCAGCTCACCAACTACTCGTCCGGCCTCTGCATGTCGGAGATCGCCTTCTGCGCGGCCTACGAGAAGCTGGACATGCTGCTCAACGACGCGATGTACGGAATCCTCTTCCGTGACATCAACATGCGGCGCACGTTCATCGACCAGTACTTCAGCCGCCGCATCTGCGCCCTGGCCGGCATCATCATCAACACCGGCGAGGACAACTACATCACCACCGCGGACGCGTACGACGCGGCCCACACCGTCATCGCCAGCCAGTTCATCAACGAGTGCTTCGCCAAGCGCGCGGGCCTCAAGGACTGGCAGTTGGGCATTGGCCACGCCTACGAAATCGACCCGTACCGCGAGGACACGCTGCTGCTGGAGCTGTCCCAGGCCATGCTGGTGCGCCGCTGCTTCCCGGACGCGCCGCTGAAGTACATGCCGCCCACCAAACACAAGGAGACGGACATCTTCTTCAGCCACGCGTACGACGTGATGTCGAACCTGGTGGCCATGTGGACGCGGCAGGGCATCCAGCTGCTGGGCATGATGACGGAGGCCATGCACACGCCGCTCCTGGCGGACCGCTACGTGGCGCTCAAGTCCGCAGCCTACATCCACCGCGCGGCGCGGGGCATCGACGAGGAGTTCACCGTCCGGGAGGACGGGAAGATCGCCAACCGGGCCCGCGAGGTGTTCGCCCGGGCGGAGCAGCTGCTCCAGGAGTGCCGCGACGAGGGCATGGTGACCGCCATCGGACGGGGCCACTTCGGTGACGTGAAGCGCGAGGAGACCGGCGGCAAGGGCCTCGACGGCGTGCTGGAGAAGGCGCCGGACTATTTCAATCCGTTCCTGGAACTCCTGGAGGCGCAGTGATGCTCGGTTCAGTCCTAGCCATGGTTCTCACCGCGGGCGGCTCCGCGGACGCGCTGGCGCAGGTCCAGGTGAAGAACGTGTCCCTGCAGGTTCCCGCCTCGTGGAACCGCTCCGAGGACGCGGGGACGTACAAGTTCCAGGCGCCCAGCGGGGACGCCTACTTCCTGGTGGACGTGGGCGCCGTGCAGACGGCGGGCATGAAGGCCCAGACGTGCGTGGACAAGATTGTCGCGTCCATTGGCGGCAAGGGCTGGGAGCGTCTGAAGGTGGGCGCCCAGCCGGCGGCGAAGCGTCAGGAGACGGACGTGGCGCCGGATGGCAGCGGCGCGGTGGACTCCGTGACGTATGTGGGCTGTGACGGAAAGACGACGTGGTCCGTCGTCTTCTACCTGGAGCAGACGAAGAAGGAGCGGTTCGCGCCGCTGGCCCAGAAGGTGGGCTCCAGCGTCAAGATTCAGCGGGCCGGGGGGAAGTGAGCCGATGGTGAAGCCGAGCAAGCAGATCATCCGTCCCTACGGCGACCGGCGGGACGACGGCGTGGTGCAGCTGTCGTTCACCCTGCCGGTGCCGCTGTCCGAGAAGGCCAAGGAGGCCGCCGCCGTCTTCACGAAGAAGATGGGCTTCACCGACGTGAAGGTGGCCGCCGCCGAGCGCGCCGCGGACGCCTACACCTTCTTCATCGTCTACGCCCGGTCGGCCGTCGCGCTGGACTACGCCGAAATCGACGTGCCCGAAGTCGTCGTGAAGAAGATGTCCTTCGACGACCTCAACGCCTTCATCAAGGAGAAGGTGAAGCGGCGCATCGTGGTGTTCGGCGCGTGCACGGGCACGGACACGCACACGGTGGGCATTGACGCCATCCTCAACATGAAGGGCTACGCGGGCGACTACGGCCTGGAGCGCTACCCCGGGTTCGAGGCCTTCAACCTGGGCAGCCAGGTCCCGAACGAGGACCTCATCAAGAAGGCCCTGGCGCGCAACGCGGACGCCATCCTGGTCAGCCAGGTCGTCACCCAGCGCGACGTGCACAAGGACAACTCGCGGCACTTCATTGACGCCGCGAAGGCCGCCGGCATCCACGGGAAGGTCCAGCTGCTGCTGGGTGGGCCCCGCGTGGACCACAAGCTGGCGCTGGAGCTGGGCTTCGACGCCGGCTTCGGGCCCGGCACCAAGCCGTCCGACGTGGCCAACTACATCGTCCACGCGCTCCTGAAGAAGGAAGGCAAGGAGCCGCAGGACGCGCACTCCAAGGGGGAGCCCCAGTGAGCGTGGGAACGAAGGCGGTCATCCGGCTGCGCATGAGCAGCCACGACGCGCACTACGGCGGCAACCTGGTGGACGGCGCGCGCATGCTGGGCCTCTTCGGCGACGTGGCCACGGAGCTGTGCATCCGCAGCGACGGGGACGAGGGCCTGTTTCGCGCCTATGACGCCGTGGAGTTCCTGGCCCCGGTGTACGCGGGGGACTTCATCGAGGCGGAGGGCGAAATCGTCAGCGCGGGCAACACGTCGCGGAAGATGCGCTTCGAGGCGCGCAAGGTCATCAGGCCGCGGCCGGACGTGAATGACTCGGCGGCGGACGTGTTGGCGGAGCCGGTGGTGGTGTGCCGGGCCTCGGGGACGTGTGTGGTGCCCAAGGAGAAGCAGCGAGGCGCGAAATGAGCACGCCCATGGTCATCACCGCGGCCCTGGTGGGCGCGGAGACGACGCGCGAGCAGACGCCGCACCTGCCCATCACCGCGGAGGAGATCGCCGAGGACGCCGCGCGCTGCCGCGAGGCCGGCGCGGCGATGGTGCACATTCACGTGCGCACGCCGGACGGCAAGCCGTCCCAGGACGCGGAGCTGTTCCGGGCGGCCATCCGCGCCATCCGCAAGCGCACGGACGTGCTCATCCAGACGTCCACGGGCGGCGCGGTGGGCATGACGGTGGACCAGCGCTGTGGGCCTCTGACGCTCACCGGCGAGGACCGGCCGGACATGGCCACCTTGACGACGGGCACGGTGAACTTCGGCGAGGAGGTCTTCTGGAATCCCCGGCCGTTGGTGCGCGACATCGCCAGGCGCATCCGGGCGATTGGCCTGCGGCCGGAGCTGGAGTGCTTCGACGTGGGCATGATTGACGAGGCCCGCTACCTGGCGAAGGAGGGGCTGGTGGACCTGCCGGCGCACTTCGACTTCGTGCTCGGGGTGCCGGGCACGTTGCAGCCGCGGCCGGAGGTGCTGGACTTCATGATTGCCTCGCTGCCTGAAGGCTCCACCTGGACGGTGGCGGGCGTGGGCCGGCACCAGCTGGCCTACGTGGACGAGGCGGCGAAGCGGGGCGGCAACGCGCGCGTGGGCCTGGAGGACAACATCTACCTGTCCAAGGGCGTGCTCGCGAAGGGCAACTGGGAGCTCGTCGCCGAGGCGGCGAAGCGCGCGCGTGCGCATGGCCGCGAGCCGGCGACGCCGGAGCAGGCTCGCAAGCTGTTGCGGTTGTCGTAGCACCCCGAACATCTTCGTGACGGCCGCCGCCCGAGTCTTGCCGGGCGACGGTCGTCCTCGAGGTACGAGGGTGGCTTTCGTTCCGAAAAGATCAGGTAAATTGTTCTTTAAATGAAAATCCAGAGTTCTGGACTTGGCTTGTTGTGTCTCCTGGCCCTCGTGTCGCTGGGCTGCACCAGCAGCGCCACCGGAACTGCCAGCCGCCGCGATGCCTATGCCCTGGCGGCATGCACCGACACGGTGTCGTGTTGCGTCCAGCGCAACGTTGGAATGCCCGAAGCGTGCGGCCTCACAGCGGGCGAGGCCGCCGCTCACCTCGCGACCATGGACGCCGCGGTCAAGTTCGTGAACGAGAGTGCGAGCGAAAAAACTGACGCCGCCGCCGACGACGAATGGCGGGAGCACTGCACTGAGCAGTATGTCCGGTGTCGAGACCAGAAGAAGCCCCGATGGATTGGGGACTGCTACGCCTGCTTTCGCTACTGCGAGGGGCAACGAGAGTGGCCCTTCGGGGACTGTCACCCCCGTTAGGAGAGCTACATGCCCAGCCAACGCGATTGGGACGCGGTCAAAGACCTGAGCCGCCGCATCACGGACCCGGTGCAACCCTTCCTCACTGCCGAAACGCGCGCCCTTGTCCAATCCACGGCGCACGACGTGGGGATTCCGCCCGGCGAGACAGCGCGTGCGCTTCAGAATGACGAAAGCGCCGCTGTCCTCGTCAAGGAGATTGCATCCCGAATCACCGCCGGGTCGCGGCGCCTTTCTCGCACATTGGTGGAAGTAGACCGACGCCGGGATGCTGGGGACTTGGATGGCGCTCGCCAACTGCTGAATGACGTGCTGGCTGTTGAGGTCGTGCTGCACTACCAGGACATCGTGCATGTGTACCTCGAGGCGCTGGACGGCGAGCAGTGAATGACCACTGGTGCGTGACATCGCCAGGCGCATCCGGGCAATCGGGCTGCAACCAGAGTTGGCGTGCTTTGACAGCGCGTGCGTGCGCATGGTCGCGAGCCGACGACGCCGGAGCAGGCGCGCGAACGGTCAAGTCCCGAATCCTGTGTAGTTGGTCCGGAGGGGATTCGGGGGAGGGAAGCTCCTTGGTGGCATCATGCAGCGGCGGTGTCAGGGGTCGAATTCAACAGGGACATGTCGAGGTAGCGACGGTCATCCCAGACGCCGGTGACTTCGAGTGCGACGGCGAAGCCCTCGCGCAGGCACGCCATGGCCTGGAGCCCAAGGACTGGCACGCCGAGCATGGCCTCCCGCTGACTCGAGCGCCCCTTTCCCATCAACCATCGCGAACCCCTCATGCGCACCTCCAGTGATGTCCATCAACAAGCGTGACGGACGACGGAGCATCCGCCCTGATGGACATCAACCAGCCGGCTCACCCGGACATCAACAAACGTGCGTGGCAACACAGCCTTTCACGCACCATGAGCGCAGCAGTGCGCCGCAGAGAGGTGGGCTACGTCGATGGCGCTCGCCAGTTGATCCATGACGCATTGGCCGTCGAAGTGGTGCTGCTCTATCGGGACAGTCTGTCTGCATGTGAGGAGTCCCTGGATGACGAGCCATAGCTCGACAGCCGAGGCGTGACTGACGTCGTGCCCCCGTTGTCGTTCAGGGGAGTGCGTTCATCGAGAATGGTGGACGCATCAAGCTTGATCTTGCAGGTCTGCAGCACGGTATCGAGGATATAATCACGTTGGAATTGCATAAAATTCTAGGAACAAAAAATGGGGAGTGACCACTGACTTTTCCGCAATGGAGAGCGGCTCACCGGTGACGCGCTTGAGGAGGCAATTGAGCCATGGCGGCAGCTGACGAATGGGACAATGTCGACAGTGCTTTCGGGCGCCTAGAGCGATATCGCGTGCTTCATCCGGCGCTGGCGGCAATGAGGCGACTGGTCGACATGATCAAGCATGACCCGGCGTTCGCCGACGTGCATCCGGTGGTGTCGCATGCGTCGCTGGTTCTCTCTCGGGCACACGCGAAGGGAGGCGTGGGCGTGGCCTGGCATGAGGGCGACGTATATGTAGTGTCGTTCATTGATTCACCGCTGAAGTTTTCGGGGCGAAGATTTGTTCGCGAGGACGACGTGATTCGGGTGCTGTGTGAGTACCTCAGGGGGAAGTCCTGAATTCTGCGTAGTTGGTTCGGAGGGGGTTCGGGGAGGAAGGCTCCTCGGCGGCATCATGCAGCGGCGGCCCATTGGCTTCTTCAGCGGGCGCGGCGTGCCGGGGGACGAGTTCCGCTACGAGTGGCGGTGTGTCGCGCCGCGGCCAACACCGTCGAGCGCCGTCCCGCCCACCGTCCGCTGCCCCGATGTCCCTTCAGGCAGGCACCAACCGGTGAACGGTTACTTTCAGGGCTCATCTTCGAGGTCTTCGAGCTGGCCTTCCGCGACCTCGCGGTAGTGCGGAACCACTTCGACGGAGAGCACATCCCGCATTTCCTGGCGGGCGCTGTCGAAGTCGCCAGCCTTCTGGTGGCGATACATTCTGTGCAGCGCGTCCATCAGCCTGTTGGACCCGTCCGTGATGCGCCGCGAACTCTCACGGAGGAGTTCCAACGCCCCTTCGTCCGTTGAGAGTGCCTGCTCGGCGTTGGCATCGCCAATGCCCACTTCTCGCGCCGTGCGCCGGAGGAGTGCACGCACATCATCGTCTAGGACGAGCGGAGCCCCTTCTCGGATGACCCTGCGTGCCAATGCGCGGATGGGGTCCCAATCAATCTTCTCGGACATGGGTCACCTCTTCTTCCTGCTGGGAGAGCACTTGTCCTCTGGCCATTCCTGCTGTCCCTCGCAGAGGCGAAGGCAGTCGTGGCACGAGCCAGTCCAGGCAAATTCCTGGCAATCGCCATAGGAGCGGATGCAACGCCGCTTCCACTCCGGCAGGCTCGCGTTGTGCGCGTCGTCCCATTCGGCGGGCGCGTCTTCCTCCTTGGCTATCTCCTCCATGGCCGTCTTGACGCCTGCCATGTGCGCGGCGGCTTCGCTCGCGGTGAGGCCGCACGCTTCGGGCATGGTGGGGTTGCGCTGGATGCAGCACGTGACGGTGTCGGTACAGGTTGCTAGCGCATAGGCGTCGCGGCGGCTGGCGGTGCCGGTGGCGCTGCTGGAGCAACCCAACGACAGGACGACCCAGAGCCACAACAGGTTGGCCTTGTTGTTCCGCTTTATCATGATAAGCGGAATGGTAGTGGATCGGTCCCATGCGTCTATCACCCTGGATGAGTAGTCCATGGGGTTGCCAGACCCCTCGGTTGGGCCTGCCCCGGTTCCGTGGATACCCGCGCTGCGATTGAGCGGGTTGCCGATGTCGGCGGCGGAGTGAGGCGCCTGTCCTCTCGCCAGCTCACGGGAGTTCGATGTTGCCGAGGATGATGGGGCGCTTGCCGCCCTCCGCCCACAGCGTCAGGGTGAAGGGGCCTCGCGGCGCGCCTTCCACGGGCTCGGTCTCCACCAGGACGCTCATCTCCTCGCCGGGGTTGATGGCGGTGGGTGCCCACACCCGCGCGACCTTCAACTCCGCGCCATCCGGCCCCACCAGGGCCGCGCCGGTGGCCTGCCAGGGCTTCGCGCCCAGCGGGTTCTTCAGGTCCACCACCACCAGAGTGCTCTTGGCCCGGAAGATCAGCCCGGACCGGATCGCCAGGCTGTTTCTGGCGTGCTTCCGGAGGTCCAAAAACTCTCTTGCGGCGATGCCGGTGCGGTCCATGTCACCACTCACCCACAGCCCTGTCAGCCCGTCAGGGCGCGCCTGCGCCGCCTTCAGCCGCGCATTCTCCTCTCGCAGCTCTTGAAGCGCCCGGTGGGTCTCCCGTAGCTCCCGCTGGAGAGACACGGCCGTGCGCGCTCGCCGGAAGAGCTCGACCTGCCGTTCGGCCCGCGCGGGCGTCGTCACGACGAGTTGGAGCGTGGCCTGGGTGGGGACCGCGCCGTCCGCGAAGGAGACGGTCAGCGTGGTGCGGGACTCGTCGGCCACCGGCTCCTCGGGCACCAGGATGAGGAGCTCGCCATCCACCATCTTCCGGTAGCGGCCCGGTCCGGACGACTCCGCGCGCGCCAGGGGCGTGTCGAAGCGCAGCACCGTGGCGACCTCCTCTCCGACCCGGATTTCGGGGGGCCGGCCGCACCGCTCCGCGCCCAGTTCAATGGGTCGCTCCGCCGGGTCTCGGCAGGAGGCGGGCTGGGCGCGCGTGGGCGCCGCCGCCAGCAGGACTGCAAGGGCAAGAAGGATGGGCAGTGGCGTTGACACGAACAATCACTTCCCTGGCGGGCGGAACGCGCCGGTGGCGGAGGGCATTATTCGAAGCGATTCACGACGTAGAGCAGGGCGCTGTTGCTGACCGTGGCGGCGCCCGGACCTGGGTCGCGCCCCTTCCGTCGGAGGCCGCGCACGCCGCGCTGCTCGACCATCTCCAGGCACACGGGGATGAAGTCACCCCCACGCGTGTAGGCCTCGGTGAAGCGGCCATAGACGCGGTCGGCGAAGATGAGTTCGCCCACGGCCTTGCCTGAGGTCAGGGTTCCAAACCGAAGCCCAAGTTCAACCTGGACACGGCCCTCGCGGACGGGGACGGGGTCTCCGAAGTCCTTTTCGTCGAAGAAGGCGAGGCTGGTGGCGTCCCCGATGTCAATGCCAGCCCGCTTCATGGCCGCCAGCGCGCCGGGTGGGCAGGGCTCTCCCGGAGGCGGGGGCCGCACCTGTGGGCCGCTGGGGCAGCCCAGGCCCGAGCAGGCGGCGACGGCCACCAGGGTCCGGGCTGCTGCCTTGAGGGCCCGCGTGCTGGCGGCGGGCTGCTGGGGAGTCGTCACGCTGTCGGGCATCTGCTTCACGGGGAGCTCTTCCTTCTTCGGGTGCGCCACCTCGGCGGTGACGGCCGCGAGGGTGGGCCCGGGACTGGGCAGGGACGCGGCCCGCCCACTTTCCGGCCGGCCACCGGGCAAAGCCACTTCCCGGATGGGGTTGCCCACGCCGCCATGCGTGGGGGGCGCCACCCAGAGCCACGTCCCCACCACGCACGCCAGCCCCGCGAGCAGCACGGCCCAGCGCGCCGCGCGCCGATGCACGGGCGCCGCCACGGCCTGGGGCGCACGCCGCGCCAGCGGTGCCTTGTCCGGTCGGGGCCCGCGCCTGGGGGAGGCCCAGCGGGCGTCACCTGCCTCGGCCCACAGCTCCAGCGCGGCGTCATTGTCGAGTTGGGACCAGGATTCAGGTTCGGGGGTCTCCGCATCCCGCCGCCACTCGCACAAGGGGACGTCCCACGTCGCGTCGACGGCGGCGAGCACCTGCTCCACCTCCTCGCTCAGTGCCGCCGCGCTCCCTCGGGCCTCGGGGTCCTTGGCCAGGAGCCGCAGGCACAGCTCGCTCAGCGCCGGGGGCACGCGCGGGTTCATGGCGAGGGGAGGGCGAGGCGCCTCGGAGATGACGGCCTCGATCTCCGTGGGGGTCACCACCTCCAGGAACGGAGGACGGCCGGTGAGCATCCAGTAGAGGACGACGCCGAGCGCGTAGAGGTCATCCGTGGGTCCGCACCGGTATCGCGCGCTCGTGTCCGCGCAGTGGGCCCTGCGGAACGCCAGCGCCTCCGGGCTTCGATAGCGCAGGGTGCCAGGCGGAAGGACGCCCTGGGTGAGGCGGGGCGCTCCGGCGAAGTCACCCACGCCGAAGTCCACCAGGACGGGCTCGCCGTCCGCGTCCCGCACCATGACGTTGGACTCCTTGATATCGCGATGCACGACCTCCGCCTTGTGCGTGGCCGCCAGGCCCCGGGCCATGCCGCGCAGCAGCCGTGCCACCTGGCGCGCGCTGGGGTTCTCTTCCTCCACCCACCGGTGCAGGGTCCTTCCGCGCACGCACTCCATGGCCAGGTAGAACCTCCGCGGCTCCCCGCCTGGGACATGTCCGCAGGCGCGAAAGGCCACCACGTTGGGGTGGCGCAGCCGCATGAGGATGGCGCTCTCGCGCGTCGACCACCCCGCCATCTCGTGGAGGTCCTGGAGCTTGAGCGCGACCTCCTCGCCGTCGCGCCGCGCGAGGTAGACGTTGCCGCATGCGCCGCTGCCCAGCCACTCGCCCAGGGTGAAGCCCGCGATGCCCGCCCCCGGCGAATCGTCTCGCCTCTGCGCTTCCGCCATGCCGTCTCCCTGGAGCTCCTGCCCGGCGGGTCCAACCTGAAGTGTCACCGGGCGCCAGCAGGACCCCACCGGGAGGATGCCGTTCTCGCTACCGCCAGGGAAGATGAAAGTGCTTTCCCGGGCATGAGCCTATGGGGTTTATGGCGCAATGGGCTAGGCTCCCGGACGAGCCATGGACGAAGAACTGGGAGCGACGTTTGGAAAGGCCGTGCGCGAGGCGCGCGGGCGGCTGGGATTGACGCAGGTGGAAGTGGCGGCGCTGTTGGACATGCACCCCATGGTCTACAGCCGGATGGAGCGGGGGAAGATGTTGCCGCGGGTGTCCACGCTCCGGAGGGTGGCCAGGGTGCTGCGCACCTCCACGGATGCGCTCCTGGGTCTCGCCAGGGAGGGCCGCGAGGGCGCGAAGCAGCCGTCCGCGCTGCAGCGGCGGTTGATGACGCTCGCGGAGATGCTGGACGAAGAGCAGCTCAAGGCGCTCGTCGTGATGGCGAGCGCCCTGTCCCGTTAGCGCCAGGGTCCTTCGTCAGGTGCCCCTGGGGCCCCTTCCCCGGAGCTCGTGGGCCTCGAGGCCCGCTGGGAACAGGCTTTCGTCGAGCAGCTCGACCTCGTCGCGGACCGCGCTGGCGTCGCTGATGAGTCGCGTCAGCTCCTCGGCCAGGTCGGCCCGGCCGAAGGGGCGACCGGTGCGGCGGACCTCCTGGATGAGGCACTCCCTGAGCGCCACGCACAGCGCTTCCGCCGAGCCGAAGCGCTTCGGCGCCTCCTTGTGCAGCATCCCGTGAAGCACGGCGCGCACCTCGGGCGGAAGGCTCGCGGCGGCGCGCTCCACGTCATCGGGGCCATGGTCCTCCAGCAGCATCAGCATCTGCGTGAGCGGAAGGGAAGGGGGCTCCTCCAGGCGCAGCTCACGTGACTTCGCGCGAGGTGGCCCCAGCGCCTCGGCCGCCGCCGCGAACAGGTGCCGCCCCGTGGCCAGCTCCAGCAGCACCAGCCCCAGCGAGAAGAGGTCCGAGGCGGCGGTCAGCGCCGTGCCCGCGAGGTACTCCGGAGACGCATACGCCACGTCGCCCTTGAGCAGCGCCCCCGCCGTCTCCTCCCGGCCGACCAGATGCGAATAGGCGACGCCAAAGTGCGTCAGCTTCACCTCGCCTGTGCGCGCCACCCGCACGTTTCGTGGACTGACGTCGCGATGAATCAGCCCCAGGGACCGGCCCTGCTCGTCCAGGAGCGAGTGCGCATGGTGCAAGGCATCCGCCAGCTCCGCGGCGACATGGAGCGCGAAGGCCAGGGACACGGCCCTTCCTCGCATGGCGATGAGGTTCAGCACCGTCTCCAGCGACGGCCCGTCCACATGCTCCATGATGATGTACGGCTTGCCCCGGTGAATCTTGAAGTAGTGCACCTGGGCGATGTTGGGGTGGTGGATGCGGTAGGCCAGTTGCACCTCCTCCACCAGCCGGTGCCGACGCGCGGAGGTCGCGGGGCTGCGCACGCGCTTGATGGCGACGGGGCCCGCGAGCCCGTGCGGCTGGTAGCGGTCGGCCAGGAGCAGCTCCTCGCCATTGGCTCGGCGCTCCAGCGTGCGGACGAACTCGTAGCGCGTGTCCTCCACCGAGAAGAGGACGTGCCGCCGCTCGAACGTGAAGATGGCGGCTTTGTCCCGGGTGGTGGTCGTGACGGTCTGAGAAGCCAAGCGCGACTCCTTGATATGAACCTTGAAGGGTTAGTGATAGATAATCACGAATCCGACATAGGGAGGAAGCCGGCCCTCGTGAGGGGCGCCCGGCCGGCTTTTTCCGCTGGCCTTCATGTCAACGGACGGGCTCTTGTCAGGCGCCGGGGCCCTCTCTCGTCGTGAGCCGCCGGACGTCACCGGTGTGCCCGGGACTCCGCCGAAGCGGCCCCGTGAACGCACGACCGAGGAGAACACCCGGATGGACACGGAGCTGCAGGGCAGAGGCGTCCTGGTCACGGGCGGCGCAGGAGGAATCGGCACCGCCCTGGTCCATACCTTCGCGGAGGAAGGCGCGAAGGTGGCGGTGCACTACCACTCCAGTACCGAGAAGGCCCAGGCGCTGGCCCGCGACGTCGGCGGCGCCGCGCTGCGCGCGGACCTGACGGTGGAAGCCGACGTGGACGCGCTGGTTCCCGCGGCGGTGGCGGCGTTGGGGCGGCTGGACGTGCTGGTGTGCAACGCGGGCGTATGGCCCGCCCCGGATGAGCCCGTCTGGGAGATGTCCCTGACGCGCTGGCGTCGCACGTTGGCGGAGAACCTGGACAGCGTCTTCCTGTGCTGCCGCGCCTTCCTCCGGCACGTGGCCACCACGAAGACGGGCAACATCGTCATCATCAGCTCCACCGCGGGGCTGTTCGGTGAAGCAGGACACGCGGACTACGCCGCCGCCAAGGGCGCGCTGGCGAGCGGCTTCCTCAAGAGCCTCAAGAACGAGCTGGGCCGCATCGCGCCCCTGGGCCGCGTCAACGTCGTGTGCCCGGGGTGGACGGCGGTGGACCGCAGCCGCGACAAGCTGGCCCAGCCGGGCTTCCTCGAGCGCGTCACGCGGACGATGCCGCTGCGCAAGGTGGCCGAGCCCGTGGACGTGGCGCGGGCGGTGGTGTCGCTCGCGTCGGACCGAATCTCCGGACACGTGACGGGTGAAGTCGTCACGGTCGCCGGCGGAATGGAAGGAAGGGTGTTGCATGACGACTGAGCTGGACGTGAGGACGTACAACCGAGAGGCGTGGAATCACCAGGTGGCCACGGGCAACAAGTGGACGCTCCCCGTGAGCCCGGAGGTCATCGCCGCCGCGCGCAGGGGCGACTGGAGCGTCGTCCTCACGCCCACGAAGCCCGTGCCGCGCGAGTGGTTCGGTGACCTCCAGGGCAAGGACCTCCTGTGTCTCGCGGCCTCCGGTGGGCAGCAGGCGCCGGTGTTCGCGGCGGCGGGTGCCCGGGTGTCGGTGCTGGACAACTCACCCGCGCAGCTCGGCCAGGACCGCCTGGTGGCGGAGCGCGAGGGCCTGGAGCTCCGGCTGGTGGAGGGCGACATGCGCGACCTCTCCGCCTTCGAGGACGCGAGCTTCGACCTCATCTTCCACCCGTGCTCCAACTGCTTCGTGGACGCGGTGCGTCCCGTGTGGCGTGAGGCGGCGCGCGTGCTGCGGCCCGGCGGCGTGCTGCTGACCGGCTTCACCAACCCCGTGAACTACCTCTTCGACCTGGCATTGGAGAAGCAGGGCATCTTCACGTTGAAGTACCGGATGCCCTATTCGGACTTCACCAGCCTGTCCGACGAGGAGCGCCGCCGCTTCACGGATGTGACCGAGCCGCTCTGCGTGGGGCACTCCCTGGAGGACCAGCTGGGCGGGCAGGCGGACGCGGGGCTCGCCATCATCGGTCTCTTCGAGGACTCGTTCGGTCCGGAAGATGCCCTGTCGCGGTACTACAACGGCTTCATCGCCACCCGCGCGATGAAGCTCCCGGCGCGGTAGGGCGTGCAACGGATTTAACCTTTCGCGCCGCGCGGGGTTTTTCAGGGCATGAGGCGACGGGAAGGCCGGCACCCGAAGCCTCAGTCACCCTGAGGAGCAAACCCCGATGAAGCTCATGACCGCCCTGCGTTCCGTTGCTGTCGCCTCGCTGTTCCTCTCCGCGCCCGTGCTGGCCCAGACGGCCGCGCCCGAGTCCGCCCCTCCGCCCGCCGCGGACGGCAAGGGGCACGGGGGGCACCACCGGCACAAGGGCAAGAAGCATGGGAACAAGATGGCCCGCATGGCGCACCGGATGGACAAGGCCGTGGCCGAAGGGAGGCTCTCCCAGGCCCAGGCCGACCAGTTCAAGGCCGAGGGCCGCCAGCTGCGCGAGGAGATGAAGGCCCAGCGTGAAGCCTCGGGCGGCAAGCTCTCCGACGCGCAGAAGGACGAGATGCGGTCGAAGATGCGCGCCTTCCGCGAGAAGGTGAAGTCGGCCATGCAGGCGAACGCGCCGCAGAAGCCGTAGTCCCGTGCCGCACGCTCGGGAGGGGGGCGGCTGACGTGCCGCCAACCCTCCGGCGGTGGCGGACACCGTGCTGGCGCGCGCGGCGTGACGCCTCGTGGGTGGCTGGCGCACAATGCGAGGACCTGCCTTCGTGGACGAGGTCCTCATGCGCGTGTTCCCCTTGCTGGCCGTCGCCGTTCTCTTCTTTGGTTGCGGCGCGCGCTCGGGCCGCGTGAAGCCCGAGGGCCCGGAGTCCACGGTGGCCGTTCCGGATGACGCGGAGCTGCGCCGGGTGCAGACGCGGGCGAAGTACCTCTTCGATGCGGAGCGCGCCGCCATCTTCGCCACGGACCGGCTCCTCATCCAGGACGCGCTGGACCGCTCGCGCATGGAGTGGTTCTTCACGGTGCCTCGCGAAGACGGCTGGTACTCCCTCTTCGGCACCCTGGACGACGCGGGCACCTTCACCCCCGCCTATGCCTTCAAGGCGCCGCGTGATGACGTGGAGCAGATGGCCCCGCTGCCACTCAACGCGCTGCCCGGGGACTTCAGCCCCGTCGCCCGAGCGGTGAAGACGTCGATGCTGGCCACGGTGGAGGCCTTCGCGCGAGGGAGCATCAACCCGGTGGTCTTCTTGGAGGAGGATGGAGACCTCACCGTCTATGTCCTCCAGGGCACGCGGGACCCCATGCGCTTCTACCTGGGCGGTGACCTCCGTTTCCGCTACGGCCCCGACGGGCGCACCCAGCGGGAGGCGGTGCGGCTGCACAAGAGCGTCTTCGCCATCAGCCTGGAGCCGGGGCCGGACGGCGAGCTGTACCAGGGCTCGGCGCACTCCCACGTCCTCTTCGGGGGGCCATTGGAGACGGAGCTGGCGACGCTGATGCTCTACCCGGAGCTGGGCGCGCTCACGGTCATCCACGCCGCGTCGCGCATCGCCTACTTCCTGACCCCGGACGGGGCCATCCGGGTGCTGAGCGAGGCGCCGGAGCGGCAGCGGATGCTGAAGCCGGATGGGACGTTCGGCCCGCTCGACATGGAGGAGGAGGCCGCGCCACCGGCTCCCGCGGGACAGGTCGACCTGTAGCCGGGTTCAGCCGCCCAGGCGTTCGGCCCAGGCGAAGTAGGCCGCCCGTGGGTCCGCGAAGGGGTCGCGGAACAGGGCCTGCACCTCCGCCTTGGCCACCTGGCCACTGTCGAAGGCCTGGTACAGCCGGTCTCCGAGCAGATAGCCGAGGGCGTGGCTGACGCCGTGGAACAGCCGGTCCTTGCGCAGCGGGAGGAGCTTCACGGCTTCTTCCGGCGCCTCCGCCTCCGTGGCCTTGTGGGTCAGCACGAAGGCGGCGATCTGCCGCTCCACGCCGCGGCTCTCGCCGAAGCGCTTCGCCCACTCGGCCACGCCCAGGCAGGCGCGCCGGGGGTTCACCAGCTTCGAGCCGAAGAAGCCCAGCGCCTCTTCCAGGCAGCGCGCGTAGAAGGCCTCTGAAGCGCCGCGCGGCGCGTCCATGGCGTCACCCACGGCGCAGTGCCGGACGAAGTGCGCCGCTTCCTCCGCCGCGTGGTTCAGCGACAGCGACGCCAGGTAGGCCACCCTCGCGCGGGGGATGTAGCTGCTCTCGCGGGAGAGGATGTGGCGGCGAAGCTGGGTCAGCTCGGCCTGGGTGAAGCGTCCGCGCCGCTGGATTCGCGCCAGGACGTCGCCGTCCGCGGCGGTGGCCACGTCCACCGTGTCCAGGGAGCGGCCCACGGGCACGCCGGCGAGCCGGCCGATGAGCGCGGCCATCTCTCGGAAGCGCTCCGCGGCGCCGCGATCCAGCAGCGGGGCATCTCCGGCCTCCGCCTCCAGGTAGTCCAGGAAGCTCTGCTGGCACACCACGGGCGAGGCGTTCATCAGGCACAGGCTGCCGTCCGCCAGCTCCACCGCCTCCGCGGCGCCCACGCGGCCCTCGCGTGCCAGCCGCCACCAGACGCCCTCCGCGTTCTGGTACACGACCAGCCCCTTGCGCGTCTCCGCGCCGAGCGTGCGCTCCACCTGCGCGGGCAGGTGGCAGGGCGCCACGTGGTACTGGCCCACCAGCACCATGACCAGCGGCCGGTCCGGCGCGCGGGCGGCGCGGGCGATGCGTTCGGCGGCGTAGGCGTCCCGAAGCTCCAGCGAGCGCTCACCGTGCGCCCGGCGGTCGATGCCCACCACCTCCAGCTTCTGCTTGCGCGCGAAGGAGAGCAGGGCGCGCGTGTTGGACCACACCCCCGCGCCGTGTCCCAGCTTCGCCAGCAGGGAGCGCTCCGTGACGCGGCCAGCGCGCCAGGCATCCACGGTGGCCTGGTGACGGCCCTCCACGGACTCCAGCGCCATGATGACGCGGCGGCCCGAGGCCCGCGCCCGCTCCACCAGTGCGAGGTACGTCTCCTGCGCGAGCGGGAGCGTGTGGTAGTCGCCCACGTAGACGACGTCCGCCGCCTGTACCTGTTGGTACACGGCGGGCAGCGTCGTGACGCTCCGGTAGCCGGAGGTGCGCCGCCGGAAGCGGGCTTCGTAGGTTCGGAATGTGGCCGTCTGTCCGTCAACCACTCGGGCAATCTGCGCGCGCTGGCGTCGGAACAGGGCGAGGTGCAAGGCGAGCGAATCGCGCATGGAGTGCCGCAATCCCTCGCACGCCACCGCGGGCCCGGCAAAAAAACGGCGCGCCCGGGTGTCGGGTGCGTTCCTTGACTGGGACGGACGGCCAATGGAGCATGGCGCTCAGCCTTGAAGACCGCACACGCTCGCGCGACCCTCCTCAGCCTGGTCCTCATCATGGCGGTGCCCGGCCGCGCCGAGGAGCCAGGTCTCCTGCACTCCCCGCCGGAGCGCGCCGAGCCGCGCGTCGCGTTGCAGCTCGACGGCACGTTGGTGGAAGGCCGCCGCGTCCTCGAGCTGTACGTGCGCTACCGAGGCCCAGGCGAGCCCTACGCCCGACGGCCCATGGAGCGGGAGTACGGCGACCTGTACCGGGCCGTGATTCCCGCGGAGCACGTCGTCCCGCCCGGCATCGAGTACTACGTCGAGGGCCTCACCGCGGATGGCCAGCGCGTGCCGCTCTTCCAGTCCGCCTCGCGTCCCGTGCGCGTGCTCGTGGGCGGCGAGACGCCGGCCAGTGCGTCCATCGTCCGGCCCACGCCGCCTCCCACGCGCCGCCCCCCGCCAGGCCGGACGCCGCCGCGCGCCGCTCCGCCCGAGCGCACGCCTCCGCCCGAGCGTCCGCGCGCGCAGGCGCCGCAGGATGACTCCATGGCCGCGCTCACGGCGGACCTGCCCGCGGATGCGCCCACGGAGGCCTCGTCGTCGGCACGGTCGTCCCGGACCTCCGAGGCGCCAGGCGGCGCGCCCGCGTCGCGTGCGCCGGCGCCCACCCGCTCCGAGCTGGAGGAGGACCTGGCCCTCTACAGCGCGGAGGACACGCTGGCCCTGGCCACGCGTCACGAGGCGGCGGTGCGGACGGTGCCCGCCATTGGCGCCTCGTTCAGTCAGCAGCAGCTGCGCTCCCTGGGCGCGCGCACCGTGGCCGACGTCCTGGACGTGGTGCCCGGCCTTTCGGTCAGCCGGGACGTGCAGGGCTTCCACCGCACCGCCATCCGCGGCCTGCGCAACGACGCGGAGGTGCTCTTCCTCCTCAACGGCCATCGCCTCAACAGCTTCTTCGACGGCAAGGCGCTGATGAACCTGCCGGTGGAGAACCTGGAGCGGGTGGAGGTCATCCGCGGCCCTGGCTCCGCCCTCTATGGCGCCGGTGCCTTCCTGGGCGTGGTCAACATCGTCACGGACACGTCGGACGGCGTCCGCACGGCCGTGTCCGTCGGCGGCTACCCGGGCCAGGATGACCGGCTCGCCGTCACGGGCAACGGTCACCTCTCCGCGGGGCACACCGCCGGAAACCTGCGCGTCTTCGCGGACGTGGACCTGTGGAGCCAGGCCGGTGACTCCACCGTCATTGAGAACGACGGCCTGGACGACGAGTCGCGCTCGCAGGGCCTGCGTGACGTGACGGACCCCGCGGGGCGCACCCGCGACGAGCGCTTCCTCTTCAACGCGGGCGCGGGCGCCACCTACGCCATGGGCGACGCGGGCCGCCTGGGGGCCTCCGCGCGCTTCCTCACGGAGCGCCGCAGCGCCCTGGTGGGCCTCTTCGACACGGTGGGCGAGGACTCCAAGCTGGGCTGGAACGTCTTCCTCGCGGACCTGACCTGGGAGCGCGCCTTCGGACCCGACGTGACGCTCCGCGCGCGCGCCGCGTATGACCAGCAGTCCACCGACCGCTTCTTTCAAATCACCCCCCGCGACTTCAGCACCGGCACGGGCACCAGCCGCCTGTTCGAAGCGGGGATGCAGGAGCAGACGCGCGTCTCCGTGCGCTCGCTCACCGGCTCCGTGGACGCGGACGTGGCCCTGGGCGCCTACAACCGCCTCTCCCTGGGCGCGGTGGTGGAGCAGCAGTCGCTGGGCGAATACGACTACGTGACGAACTACACCCTGGACGCGCAGGTGCGGCCGGAGGGCCTGGCGCGGCCGGAGGGCCTGGTGGACCTGACGAGCGGCGCCGCGTCCCGTCGCCTCAACGTGGGGCTGTTCGCGCAGGACCAGTGGACCGTCGTCAACGCGCTCACGCTCACGTTCGGCGTGCGCATGGACGCCACCCAGCTGCCCACGGTGGACGCGTCCGGCGCCATCAACGGAACGCGCTTCGTGCCCACCCTCAATCCGCGCGTGGGACTGGTGTTCGCGGCCACCGACTCGCTGGTGCTCAAGGCCCTCTACGGGCGTGCCTTCCGCGCCCCCACGCTGCAGGAGCTGGTCGAGCGCATCCCGGACACGAACTACAACCAGGGCCGCTTCGAGGGCAACCCGCGCCTCCAGCCCACCACGGTGGACACCTTCGAGCTGGGCGCGGACCTCGTCCAGGCGGCGGGGGACGCGCGGGTGCGGCTGCGCGCCAACGCGTACGTGGCGTTGTTCGGCTCGCCCATCGTCCCCGTGGACACGTCCGGCAACATCGTCCCGCTGCGCAACCGCGAGCTGGGCGTGCGGGTGTACGGCGTGGAGGGCGAGGCCCGGCTGGAGGCCTCCAAGCGCGCGTATGCGTGGCTCAACGCCAGCATCTCCCGCGCGGAGGACCTGGAGCTGCCCACCCAGTCCCGCCTGCTCACCGACACGCCGCAGGCGCGCTTCAACGCCGGGGTGACGATGCCCATTGGCGCCTATGTGAACTTCGACGTGGTGGTGCGCACGGGCGCGGAGCGGCGCAACAACAGCCGCTCCGTGCTGGAGCTCATCCGCCGCTACAAGATTCCGTCCTACAGCCTCATCACCGCGCAGCTGCGCACCGAGCCCATCCTGGAGCACTTCGAGGTGGCGCTGGTGGCGCACAACCTGTTCGACAATGACCTTCGCGACGACGTGCCCCGTCCGGACCGTGTCCCCGGGCTGCTGCCGCGCGAGGGCATGTCCGGATTCCTCACCGTGAGGGCCCACTACTGATGCCGCGCTCCCGCTCCCTCTTCGCCGCGCTTGGCTTCGCCCTGGGCGCCTTCCACGGCGGCTGCATCGCCTACAACGACTCGTGCCAGCCCCTGGTGGAGGACCCCGACGCCGTCGTGGGCTACCTGGCCCATGAGGTGCTGCTCGACAAGGTCTACACCCGGCACGACAACAATGCGCTGGGCCAGCTCGTCGCGGATGCGCTCCTCCACGCGGAGGATGACTCCACGCGCCCCGCGGTGCTGGGCGTCGTCAACGGCGGCTCGCTGCGCCAGGAGGGCCTGTGCGTCACGCGGACCTCGCTGCGCCAGGGCGCGCTCACCGACGGCGTGCTGCACGAGCTCCTCCTCTTCGAGAACCTCGTCGTGACGGTGGACCTCACGGAGAAGGAGCTCGTGGACATGATGGAGCTGTCCGTGGGCTCGCTGTACACGGAAGGGCAGAGCATCGCCTCGCCCTCCGGCGCCTTCCTCCACGTGTCGGAGGGCAGCTCGCTGCGCGTGGACTGCGCCCAGCCGGAGGGCTCGCGCGTGCGCGAGCTGACGGTGGGTGGGGTGCCCGTGGCGCTGCCCGCGCGCGAGGACGCGTCCATCCGCTACCGCGTGGCCATGAACGCGTACCTCCTGGATGGGGGAGACGGCTACGGCGCGGCGCTGGGCAACGCGGGACAGAACCCGGACCGCAACCCGGTGCAGGCGCGCAAGCTGCGCGGGACGGAAGCCAACCTCGCGTCGGCGTACATGAAGACCAGGCACCCAACGCCCGTGCAGGCGCTGCGCGAGGCGTCGCGAGTCGTCTTCCAGAATTGCGCCCTGCCCGCGAGGCCCGCGGGCAGGTGAGGGTGGGGAGCCGGGCGTGGAGCCGGCCCTCCGGAACTACTTGGGCTCTTCGGAGGGCGCCACCGCCACGGCCGTCACCGGCTGAGCGGGGGCGGGCGCGGGGGCCGCGGGACGAGGCGGCGGGCTGAGGACGTCGTTGACCGACGGCATCTTCCGGATGTCCCCGCGTGCCACCTTCCACGCCTGCTGGACAATCCAGGACAGCGAGCGGTCCTGCCGCGTCGCCTCACGCTGGATCTCCTCCAGCATGTCCTCGGGGAAATAGAGACTCTGTTTACGATGGTCCGTCGTAGCCATCCGTCGTTACTCCTCCCGAGGGTCCTGGCGCTCGTCGCCAGTCACGTCATTCACGGCGGGGAACGACTTGATGCGCTCGCGGGCGATCTTCCACGCCTGCTGCACGACCCAGGACAGGGAGCGGTCCTGGCGGGTCGCCTCTTCCTGGATCTCCTTCAGCATCTCCTCGGGGAAGTACAGCGACTGCTTGCGCTTGTCGGTGCCTGCCATACTTGGGTCTCCGGGGCGGATTCGGGGTGACGACCTGAACACACCTGGGCCGTTATCCGACAGACTCCCAAGAGGGTCAACGGTTTCCAAGGACTCATTCCGAGGTCGCACCCTCTGCCCCCTTGCTCGTCCAGTCGCACGTAAGCTGTGCAACCGTGCGCGAAAAAGGAAACGCCCCGGACTCCACGAGGAAGTCCGGGGCGCTTCGGAAAGAGGGACCGCCTGGAGAAAATCTCCGGGCGGACCCGTGGACCCAGAGGGGGAGGGGGGGGACCCCTAGGTCCAACAGCTCAAAATTCGACCGTTCCAAGAACAGCGCGCGCGGCCGCGTGTATTTCCGCTACCGCCTCTCCGCTGATTCGATGTTGTGACGATCATAAGAATCTGCCCCCCTGCCTTCAACCGCACGTGTTCCTGTAACCCGCGCACCCGACACTCCATTCCACCGCGGTCCGATGCCCCGTCACGATTCCGCCACACCGCTGCTGACGACGACGCTTCGAGCGGCGTACACCCGGCTGGGACTGGAGGGAGGTTCGGTGCTGCTCGCTGTCTCCGGCGGCGCGGACTCCACGGCGCTGCTGGTGGGCACCGCGCTCGTCGCCGAGCCGCTCCGGCTGCGCGTGGAGGTGGCCTCGCTGGACCATGGCCTGCGTCCCGAAGCGGCGGAGGAAGCCCGCCGGGTGTCCGTCCTGGCTGCCGCCCGGGGGCTGCCCTGCCATGTCCAGGCGCTGCGGCTGCGGCCGGGGGCTGGCATCGAGGCGCGCGCGAGGGAGGCCCGCTATGCGGCGCTGGAGGCGCTCCGCCGTGAGCGGGGCCTGGGCGTCGTGGCCACCGCGCATACCGCCTCCGACCAGGCGGAGACGCTGCTCATGCGCCTGGCGCGCGGCACCGCGCTTCGCGGCGCGGTGGGCATCCATGAAGCGCGCCCCGGACTGGTGCGGCCCCTGCTGTCGCGCACGCGCGAAGACGTGGTGGCCTTCCTGGCGGAGCAGGGTGTCTCCTATACGACAGACCCGATGAACGCCGACCCTGCCCACTTCCGGACGCGCGTTCGCCTGGGCGTGCTACCCGCCCTGTCGCGCGCCGCCGGCTTCGCGGTGGAGGGGCACCTGGCCGCCTTCGCGCGCGTGGCCGCGGAGGACGAGTCGCTGCTGGCGTCCATGGCGGACGCGGCCTTCGCGCGGCTGAGCCTGGAGGATGGCGCCCTGGATGTCGTGGGCGTGCGGGCGCTGGAGCCCGCGCTGCGCCGGCGGGTGCTCGCCCGGCTGGTGGCCGGCGCGGAGGCCGCGGTGGATGAGGCCACGCTGGCCCGCGTGCAGCGCGCGGTGGACCAGGGCGGCTCGGCCACGTTGGGGCGGGGCCACGTGCTGCGCGCGAGCAGCGGACGGGTGCGCTGCGTGCGGCAGGTGCCGGCCCCTCCACCGGCCGAGCTGCGGCTGGCGCACGCGGGCGCGCGGGGCACGCTCGTGGGGACGGGCTGGAATTTTTCCGTCGAGTCCGCACCTCCACCCACGGGGGTGCTCGGGCTGGCGCTCGGGGACGGGACGCGCTGGCCGCTGACCGTGCGGACACGCCGCCCCGGGGACCGGGTACGCACTGGCGTGGGACGACGAAAGCTTCAGGATGTGTTGGTGGATCTTCGGGTGCCCGCGGAAGCGCGGGACACGCGGCCCGTGGTGGCGGACGCCGAGGGGCAGGTGTTGTGGCTCCCCGGCCTCTGGCCACCCGCGGTTCCGCGTGCGGCCGCCAGGGAGTACCTCTGGGCGGCTCCCCCCGGTTCGAGCATTCAGCGGACCGCGGCGTTATAGAGTGGCAGAGTCGCAGTTCGGGGGATGGGCGCGGCCCCCTAAATAGTTGAGGGCTTTTTGCTGTTGCTGATACGGTCCGCCGCTGGGTAGCTCGCCTGGTGTCGGCCAAGTGATGGATAAAGCTGGGGTTCTTCCCAGCGCGGCCCTCATCCCGCCGAGTTCCGAAAGGGCAGCTGACACGTGCGTTCGACTTACAAGACCATCGGGCTCTGGGTCATCCTGATCGTCCTCTTCGTCGCCTTCTACAATTTCTTCTCCCAGGGCAACGACCAGGTCCAGGAACCGTCCTTCACCCAGTTGCTGACGAAGGTGGAGGAGAAGAAGGTCCAGGAGGTTGCCGTCAAGGGCAACACCTATTCCGGCAAGTTCACCGACACGTCGGAGAAGTTCCGTACGACGGGGCCGGCGCCGGATGCGGCGATGCTGAACCAGCTCCGTAGCAATGGCGTGGACGTGAAGTACGAGCGGGAGGAGCAGAACAGCCTCTGGCTGACCATCCTCGGTCAGTGGATGCCGGTCGTCTTCCTGTTCCTGTTCTTCATCTTCTTCATGCGCCAGCTGCAGGGTGGCAGCGGCAAGGCCATGACGTTCGGCAAGTCGAAGGCCAAGCTCCTCAACGAGAGCCACAACAAGGTCACCTTCGCGGACGTGGCCGGCGCGGACGAGTGCAAGGAAGAGCTCGAGGAGATTGTCGCCTTCCTCAAGGATCCGAAGAAGTTCACCAAGCTGGGCGGCCGCATTCCCAAGGGCGTGCTGATGATGGGCTCGCCGGGAACGGGCAAGACGCTGCTCGCCCGCGCGGTGGCCGGCGAGGCCGGCGTGCCGTTCTTCTCCATCTCCGGCTCGGACTTCGTGGAGATGTTCGTGGGCGTCGGCGCCAGCCGCGTCCGTGACCTCTTCGAGCAGGGCAAGAAGAACGCCCCCTGCATCATCTTCATCGACGAAATCGACGCCGTGGGCCGTCACCGTGGCGCGGGCCTGGGCGGTGGACACGACGAGCGCGAGCAGACGCTCAACCAGCTCCTGGTGGAGATGGACGGCTTCGAGTCCAACGACGGCGTCATCCTGATTGCCGCCACCAACCGTCCGGACGTGTTGGATCCGGCGCTCCAGCGTCCCGGCCGCTTCGACCGGCGCATCGTGGTGCCGCGCCCCGACGTGAAGGGCCGCCTGGGCGTGCTGAAGGTGCACACCCGCCGCGTGCCGCTGGCGCCGGAAGTGGACCTGGAGGTCATCGCCCGCGGGACGCCTGGCATGACGGGCGCGGACCTGGAGAACCTCGTCAACGAGTCGGCGCTGATGGCCGCGCGGCAGAACAAGGAGCGCGTGGACCTGAGCGACTTCGAGGCCGCCAAGGACAAGGTCTTCATGGGCCCCGAGCGGCGCTCCATGATCATGACCGAGAAGGAGACGCGGAACACCGCCACCCACGAGGCGGGCCACGCGCTGCTGGCCAAGCTCCTCCCGGGCTGCGACCCGCTCCACAAGGTCACCATCATCCCGCGCGGTCAGGCCCTGGGCGTCACCTGGAGCCTGCCCACCGAGGACAAGGTCAACGGCTACAAGAAGCAGATGCTGGATCAGATCTCCATGGCCATGGGCGGCCGCATCGCCGAAGAGCTCATGTTCAACGAGATGAGCAGCGGCGCCGCCAACGACATCGAGCGGGCCACCGAGACGGCCCGCGCCATGGTGTGCCGCTGGGGCATGAGCGAGAAGCTGGGCCCCCTGGCGTTCGGCAAGAGCGACGGTGAGGTGTTCCTGGGCCGCGACTTCAACTCGTCCAAGGACTACTCCGAGGACACCGCCCGGCAGATTGACTCCGAGGTCCGCAGCATCGTCGTGGGCTGCTACGAGCGCGGCAAGCAGCTGCTGACGGAGAACATCGAGGCCCTGCGCCGCGTGACGGACGCGCTGGTGGAGTACGAGACGCTGGACGCCGAGGACGTCAACATCCTCCTCCAGGGTGGGCAGCTGACCCGTGAGCGTCCGCCCCCGCGAGTGAATGCGCCCCCGAAGGCGACGGAGAAGAAGGACAAGCGGAAGATCCTCGACGCGCTCGAGGGACTGCCCGCGATGGAGCCGAAGAAGGCCTGAGCCTCACGCGCCTCCAGCGGTTGAGCTGAAGTGAAGAAGGCCCTTCCCACGCTGCTGGGAAGGGCCTTCTGCCTTGCGGGCTGTCACGCGCCTACGGGTAGCGCACGGGCAGGGGGGCCTCGGGCAGGGGGATGAACTCCGTCTCGTCCGGGACGGCGGCGAAGCGGCCGGCCTTCCAGTCCTCCTTCGCCTGCTCCAGCCGCTCCTTCGAACTGGAGACGAAGTTCCAGAACAGGTAGCGCGGCCCGTCCATGGGCTCCCCACCGAGCACCAGCAGCCGCGCCGCCGCGGTGGCGCGGAGGGTGACGGCGCCGCCGGGCCGGAAGACGAGCAGCTCTCCTGGCTCGAAGGCCATGCCGTCCACTTCCACGGTGCCCTGGACGAGGTACATCGCCCGCTCCTCGTGCTCGGCCGGAACCACGAAGCGCGCGCCGGCCTCCAGCGCCACGTCCGCGTAGAACATGTCCGACAGCGTCTGCACCGGCGAGCGCTGACCGTGCACGGTGCCGGTGATGACGCGCATCCGCGCGCCCTCACCCTCGTGGCAGGGCATCTGCTCCTCGGGGTGGTGGACGAAGGCCGGGGCCGTCTCCTCGTGGCGCTTGGGCAGCGCCACCCACGCCTGCATGCCAAAGAGCTTGCTGCCCGCGGCGCGTGGGCCGGGCCCGGTGCGCTCCGAGTGGACGATGCCGTTGCCCGCCGTCATCCAGTTCACCGCGCCGGGGCGGATGGGCTGCGTCGTGCCCAGGCTGTCCCGGTGCATGACTTCGCCGTCGAAGAGGTAGGTGACGGTGGCCAGCCCGATGTGCGGATGGGGCCGCACATCCAGGCCGTGGCCGGGTTGGAAGCCGGCGGGGCCCATCTGGTCCAGAAAGACGAAGGGCCCCACCATCCGGCGGCGGGCCGAGGGCAGCGCGCGCCGCACCTCGAACCCGTCGCCCAGGTCGCGTGAGGGCGCGACGATGAGTGTCTCCATCGAAGAGGGAAGCTGCTCCGCGTTCAAGTCGTCCCGGCTCATGTCGTGCTCTCTTTCGTTTCCGCGAGGTGGCCTCAGGCCAGGTCGAACAGCAGCGCTTCCACCGGCTCCGTGGCGGAGAGGACGAGCTGCGACTCGTCCGCCACCGCGACGCCGTCACCGGCCTTCAGCTCCACGCCGTTGAGCGTGGCCTTGCCCCGCGCCAGCTGCAGCCAGGCGTGGCGGCCCGGAGCGAGCGTGTACGTCGCCTGCTCGCCCGTGCCCAGCAGCGTCGCGTGAAGCACCACGTCCTGGTGCACCGTGAGGCTCCCGTCCCGGGCGTCCGGGCTGGCCACCACCCGCCAGCAGCCCTGGCGCTCGGACTCCGGGAAGGCCTTCTGCTCGTAGCCAGGCGTCAGGCCCTTGCGGTCCGGGATGATCCAGATCTGCAGGAAGTGGAGCTGCTCATCCGCGCCGTTCATCTCGCTGTGCAACACACCCGTGCCGGCTGTCATCCGCTGGACTTCACCGGCGCGCAGCAGGCCCTCTCCGCCCGTGCTGTCGCGGTGGCCAATGGCGCCGCTGAGCGGGTAGGTGATGATTTCCATGTCCCGGTGAGGGTGCGTGCCGAAGCCCTCATGGGGCGCGACGCGATCCTCGTTGATGACGCGCAGGGCACGGAAGCCCATGAAGTCCGGGTCATAGTAGCCGGCGAAGGAGAACGTGTGGTGGGAGTCCAGCCAGCCGTGGTTGGCGTGGCCGCGGGCTTCCGAGGGGCGAATGGTAATCATGACATTCCTTTCCGCGGCGGCGCCTGGATGGCGGCCGCTGTTTCGAGAGACATGATGTGCGTGAGGGCCTGTCGGGACTAGGCATGGACAATGGGAAGCATCGTTCCACCCATGGAACGATGCCCCATTCAGCCGGGGATGGGCCAGTGCTCGCGCAGGCACTCCACGAAGGCCACCACCTTGGGAGCGTGGTGCCGCGTGCTCGGGTAGACGGCGTGGACGGGGGTGCCCGTGGAGCTCCAGTCCGGCAGGATGCGCTGCAGGCGCCCGGCGGCCAGCTCCGAGGTGAAGTGGAGGTTGGGGAGCAGGGCGATGCCGGAGCCCGCCCGCGCGACCGCGTAGAGCATGTCCGGCTCATTCACGACGACTCGGGCGGGCACCTTGATGTCCACCGAGCGGTTGCCGGAGTGGAGCGTCCAGACGTTGTTCTCCAGGCCCGCGCCGAAGAGGAGGCAGTCATGCTTCTCCAAATCCTTCGGAGTCTTGGGCGCCCCGCGCGCCTTGAGGTAGCTGGGCGCCGCGACGACGACGCGCTCCACGCTGCCCAGCCGCCGCGCCATGAGTGACGAGTCGGCCAGCCGTCCGGCGCGAATCGCCACGTCGAAGCCTTCCTCCATCAGGTCCACGTTGCGGTCGGTGCACACCAGCTCGAGCTGGACCTCCGGGTACTGCTTGATGAACGTGGACACCAGCGGCCCGATGAAGCTGAACGTCAGCGGCGTCGTCACGCGCAGCAGGCCATGGGGGGCGGACTGCATCCGCGTCACGGCCAGCTCGGCCTGCTCCGCCTCCGCGACGATGCGCGCGCAGTGCTCGTAGTACGTCCGGCCCACGTCGGTGAGGCGCAGCTTGCGCGTGGTTCGCTGGAGCAGCTGCGCGCCGACCCGCGTCTCCAGCTCCGACACCTTCCGGCTCACCGTGGACTTGGGCATCCGCAGCCCACGCGCCGCCGCGGTGAAGCTGCCTGCCTGGACCACGCGTGCGAAGACGAGCAGCTCGTTGAGGTCCATCTCCCGTCCTTCCCGGGGCGCTGTTCCATGGGTGGAACAGTTCTTCCATTCTGGCCCATCTAATCAAGCCCGGGGCCCACCGCTACCTTCCTCCTCGTCGAACACACCGCTTCACCGAAAAGGAAGGCACCTCATGGCCACCACGACCTGGAACATCGACGCCACCCACTCCGGCATCCACTTCTCCGTCCGCCACATGGTCATCGCCAAGGTTCGCGGCAGCTTCCGCAAGTACAGCGGCGCCGTCTCCCTGGACGAGCAGGACGTCACGAAGTCCTCCGTCGCCGTCACCATCGAGACGGCCAGCATCGACTCCGGCGTCGAGCAGCGTGACAACCACCTGCGCTCGCCGGACTTCTTCGACGTGGAGAAGTTCCCCCGCATCACGTTCAAGAGCACGAAGGTGGAGCGGGCGTCCGGCGACGGGCTGAAGGTGACGGGCAACCTGACCATCCGCGACATCACCCGCGAGGTGGTGCTGGACGCCGAGCAGCTCGGCGTGGGCAAGGACCCGTGGGGCAACGTCAAGGCCGCGTTCGAGGCGAAGACGTCGGTGGACCGCCGCGACTTCGGTCTGACGTGGAACCAGGCGCTGGAGACGGGCGGCGTGCTCGTCGGCGAGAAGATTGAAATCGCCATCGAGGTCCAGGCCGTGAAGGCGCAGGCCGAGCAGGCCGCCTGAGCCACCCACGCGCGCTCGGGAGCGGTAGGGTAGGGACGCGCGTCCCGTCCTGGTGGCGGTGCGCGGCCCCCTCCCTGGAGCCTCCCGATGATTCGCGCCCGCCCTCTGACCTTCGAGCCCCCGGAGGACCTCGTCCTGGCCTTCCGGCGGATGGGGCTGACGGAGGCCTCGCAGCCAGCCCTGTTGAAGGCGCTGCCCTTCACACGGCTCCTCCTCACCGGGCTGCGCCACCAGGAAGAGGCCTTCCTCCAGACGCTGCCCGAGGCGCTCCCCGCCTGGCTTCCCGGAGACGCCCAGGCCCGCCCGGGGACGGGGCTGCTGACGGGACGCGCTGAGCAGTTCCAGCGGCTGGTGACGGCCGCTCGCGCCGACGATGGGGGGCTGTCCGCGCTGGCATCGGCGGTGGCGTCCGCGCTGGCCGTGGGCGTGTCGCCCGCGGTGCTGACGCTGGGCGCCCGGCGCTTCGAGTGGGGCTCCCGCGCCTACGTCATGGGCGTGGTGAACGCGACGCCGGACAGCTTCTCGGATGGCGGGCGCCACGCCGGGACGGAGGCCACCATCGCCCACGGGCTGGCCCTGGCCGAGGCGGGGGCGGACCTGCTCGACGTGGGAGGCGAGTCCACCCGGCCTGGCGCCTTGCCGGTGAGCGCCGACGAGGAGCTGGCGCGGGTGCTTCCCGTCATCGAGGGCCTGCGGGCCCGGACCGACGTGCCCCTGTCCGTGGACACGACCAAGGCCGCCGTGGCGCGCGAGGCGCTGAAGGCCGGCGCGCACCTCATCAACGACATCACCGGCTTCAGCTCCGATGCCGACCTGCCCCGCGTGGTGGCCGAGGCCGGCGCGGCCTGCTGCCTGATGCACATCCAGGGCACTCCGGCCACGATGCAGCAGGCGCCGCGCTACGACGACGTCGTCGAGGACGTGCTGGGCTTCCTGGAGGCGGCCGTCGCCCGGGCTGGCGCGGCGGGCATCCCCCGCGGGCGCATCCTGGTGGACCCGGGCATCGGCTTCGGCAAGACGTTCGAGCACAACCTCTTCCTGCTGCGCCGGCTCCACGAGCTGCGCGTCCTGGGGCTGCCGCTGCTGGTGGGCACCAGTCGCAAGGGCTTCCTCGGCCGGTTGGCGGGCGGCAAGCCGGCCTCCGAACGGCTGGCGGCGACGCTGGGTTCGGTGGCCTCCCTGGCCGCGCTGGGTGGGGCAGACGTCGTGCGCGTCCATGACGTGGCTGAGTCCCGGGACGCGCTGGCCGTCGCGGACGCCATCCGGAGGTGCGAGGACGGCGGGACGCTCTACACCCGGTAACAAGGTGTGGCTTACAGCCCTCAGGCCGTGGACCGAACCTTCACCTTCTGCTGGCCGCTCCCTGAGCCGCCGTGTATGGACGGCGGCGGTTCGGTTGGTACTGATTTCGCAACCTCTTTTAGTCTGCGTCGGCCTGCATGCCTGGGAGGTTGCCCAGGGAGCAGGGGGTTCCTAACTTCGAGCCCGCGTGGTGGGCGGGGTATAAGCCCCGACGTCGAGAGGCCGGCGCAGGCCCGGCGTGGGAAAGGCGGAGCGGCACACATGGCGTACAGGATGAACATGCCTCCGAAGGAGGCGCAGGCTTCCCAGAAGCTGTTCGGCACGGATGGTGTTCGCGGGAAGGCGAACGTCTATCCCATGACTGCCGAGGTCGCGATGCAGCTCGGGCGGGCGCTTGCGTTCCTCATCCGCAATGGCCCGCATCGCCACCGCGTCATTGTCGGGAAGGACACGCGGCTGTCCGGCTACATGCTGGAGCAGGCGCTGGCCGCGGGCCTCACCTCCATGGGCGTGGACGTGGAGCTCGTCGGGCCGCTGCCGACCCCAGGCATCTCCAACATCACCACCTCCATGCGGGCGGACGCCGGCGCCGTCATCTCCGCGTCCCACAACCCCTACGAGGACAACGGCATCAAGTTCTTCTGGCGCGACGGCTTCAAGCTGCCGGACGAGACGGAAGGCAAGATCGAGGAGCTGGTGTCCAGCGGCTCCATCGACTCCATCCGCCCGACGGCCACGAAGATTGGCCGGGCCTTCCGCATGGAGGACGCGCGGGGCCGCTACATCGTCTTCCTGAAGGCCACCTTCCCGCGCGAGCTGACGCTGGAGGGGATGACCATCGTCGTCGACTGCGCCAACGGCGCGGCCTACAAGACGGCGCCCGCCGTGCTGGAGGAGCTGGGCGCCAAGGTGATTGCGCTCGGCGTTTCGCCGGACGGCAAGAACATCAACCACAAGTGCGGCGCGCTCTTCCCGGAGAACCTGGCCAAGGCGGTGGTGAAGCACGGCGCGCACCTGGGCATCGCCCTGGACGGTGACGCCGACCGCCTCATCGTCGTGGACGAGAAGGGCAAGGTCGTCGACGGTGACGCCATCATGGCCATCTGCACGGGTGAGCTGGTGGCCCGCAAGCAGCTGAAGAAGAAGATGTTGGTCTCCACGGTGATGAGCAACATCGGCCTGGAGCGCGCGGTGGCGCGCTGGGGCGTGAAGGTGGCCCGCACGCGCGTGGGGGACCGCTACGTCGTCGATGAGATGCGCCGCAACGGCTACAACCTGGGCGGCGAGCAGAGCGGCCACCTCATCTTCCTGGACCACACCACCACGGGTGACGGCACCCTGGCGGCGCTCCAGTTGCTGGCGGTGATGTGCCGGGCGGGCAAGCCCCTGAGCGAGCTGGCCTCCATCTTCGAGCCCGTGCCCCAGACGCTCATCAACGTCGTGGTGAAGCAGAAGAAGGAGCTGGGCGAGCTCCCCACGGTGATGAAGGTCATCAAGAGCGTGGAGCAGCGCCTGGGCAACTCCGGCCGCGTGCTGGTGCGCTTCTCCGGCACCGAGCCCAAGGCCCGCGTCCTCATCGAGGGCGAGGACGCCGCCCGCAACCAGGCCTACGCGAAGGAGATCGCGGACGCGCTGTCCAAGGCCCTCAGCGTCTGAGCGCCGCTGCGAACGGCGGTTGACTTCCGGACGCTGGCGGCGTGATGAAGGGCCAGCGCGCACCGGGGCCCCTCGACAATCCCACGGCCGCGCACGAGCGAGGTGCGGTCGATGGGACAGCGACTGGGTGTCAACGTGGACCATGTGGCGACGCTGCGTCAGGCGCGGCGCACCCCGTATCCGGATCCGGTGACGGCCGCGGCGCTGGCGGAGCTCGCCGGCGCGCAGCAGATCACCATCCACCTGCGCGAGGACCGGCGTCACATCCAGGACCGGGACTTGCGCATCCTCCGTGAGACGGTGCAGACGCTCCTGAACCTGGAGATGGCCGCCACCGCGGAGATGGTGAAGATCGCCTACGAGCACAAGCCGGACGTGGTGACGCTGGTGCCGGAGCGCCGCGAGGAGCTCACCACGGAGGGCGGCCTGGAGGTCGCCAACCAGCGCGAGCACATCGCGAAGATCATCAAGAACCTGAAGGATGGGGAGATCGCCGTCTCGCTCTTCATCGACCCGGACCTGGACCAGGTGCGGGCGGCGCACAAGGTGAACGCGGACCGCATCGAGCTGCACACCGGCCGCTACTGCGAGGCGCGCAACGAGAAGGAGCGGGCCCGGGAGCTGGCGCGCATCGTCGACGCGGCCAAGGCGGGCACCAAGCTGGGCATGGGCGTGGCCGCGGGCCACGGGCTCAACTACGACAACGTGCAGCCGATTGCCCGCATCGGTGAAATCGACGAGCTGAACATCGGGCACGCCATCGTCGGGCGCGCGGTGCTGGTGGGCTTCGAGCGCGCGGTGCGTGAGATGCTCGAGCTCATGCGCAACCCGGGGTAGGGCGCCATGGGAATCCGCGGCCTGGGCCTGGACATCTGCTCCATCTCCCGCATCCAGCGCATCCTGGACGGGCCTCGCGCGGAGCCCTTCCTGAACCGCGTCTATACCGAGGCGGAGCGGGCCCTGTGCGGCCGGCGCAGTGACGCCGCCAGCGCCTACGCCGCGCGCTTCGCCGCCAAGGAGGCCCTGGTGAAGGCGCTGGGCGCGCCGCCGGGCATCCGCTGGAAGGACATGGAGGTCCGGCGGCAGGGCGGAGCGCCTTATTTCGCACTGTCCGGCGTGGCCTTGGAGGTCATGGACGCGCGAGGGCTGGAGGCCTTCCTCGCGCTGACCCACGATGCGGACGTCGCCGCCGCCACGGTGGTGCTCCAGTCGAAAGGGGATTGAAGCCATGTTGCGCGTCCTCACCGCCGCTCAGATGCGTCAGGCCGAGCAGGCCGCCGAAGCCCGCCACGGCATGCCCTCCGCGTTGCTGATGGAGAACGCCGGGCGGGGGCTCGCGGAGGTGGCGCGGGGGCTCATCGGCTCGGGTGGGCGCTGCGTGGTGGTGTGTGGGCCGGGCAACAATGGCGGGGACGGGCTGGTGGCCGCGCGCTTCCTCCGGGAGGGCGGCGCCTGCGTGTCGGTGGTGAGGGTGGGCGACGCCGCGAAGCTGACGCCGGAGTCGCGCCGGAACCTGGAGGCGCTGAAGGGCTTCGGCGTGACGCCGCGTACCCTGGAGACCGTGCAGGCGCCGGGGCGGGGCGACGTGGTGGTGGACGCGCTCTTTGGCACGGGCTTGAGCCGTGCGCCCGCGGGGGCCTTCGCGGACGCCGTGGCGGCGATTCGCGGCTGGCGGGCCGCGGGGGCCAAGGTGGCGGCGGCGGATGTGCCGTCCGGGCTCCAGAGTGACTCGGGGGAGTCCTTCTCGCCGTGTGTGGAGGCGGATGCCACCGTGGCCTTTGGCTTCCTCAAGCCGGGGCAGGTGCTGGAGCCGGGGGCCTCGCTGTGTGGCCGCGTGCACCGGGTGGACATCGGCATGGGCGGCGAGTCCTCGAAGGAGGTCTCCGGTCCCGAGCTCTTCGTGGTGGAGGAGGCGGACGCGCGGCGCACGTTGCCGGCGCGCAAGGCGGACTCCCACAAGGGGACCTTCGGGCACGTCCTGGTGGTGGCGGGCAGCCGGGGGAAGACGGGCGCCGCGGCGCTGGTGGCGAAGGCGGCGCTGCGCTCGGGCGCGGGGCTCGTCACCGTGGCCGCGCGGGCGGACGCGCTGGACACCATCCAGGCGCACTCGGCCGAAATCATGGGCATCCCCCTGGAGGCTTCCGGGCCGCTGGGCCTGGGAGACTTGGACGCGCTGGTGGCGGCGGCGGAGGGCAAGGATGCGCTCGTCATCGGGCCGGGGATTCCGCGGGGCCCGGAGACGGGCGCGCTGATTGGCGAGCTGCTGTCGCGCGTGGAGGTGCCCGCGGTGCTGGACGCGGACGCGCTCAACGCGGTGGCCTCTGATTTGTCGGTGCTTCGCCGAGCGAAGGCGCCGGTGGTGATGACGCCGCACCCGGGAGAGATGGCCCGGCTGACGGGCAAGTCCACGAAGGAGGTGCAGGCGCACCGGCTGGACGTAGCGCGGCGGTTCTCCGTGGGACTCAAGGTGACGCTCGTGCTGAAAGGCGACCGGACGCTGACGAGTGACGCGGATGGACGCGTGTATCTCAACACCACGGGCAACCCGGGCATGGCGACGGGCGGCTCGGGGGACGTGCTGTCGGGGATTTGTGGCGCGTTCCTGGCTCAGTCGCTCCCGTTGCCGGCGGCCCTCTGGACGGCGGTGTACGCGCACGGGCTCGCGGGAGACCTGGCGGCGGCGAAGCGCGGGCAGCTGGGGCTGGTGGCGGGGGACATCGTGGAGCAGGGGCTGTGCGAGGTGTGGCTACGGTGGGAACGATGAGCGCGGAAGCGTTGGCGGCGCGTGTGCGGACGGTACGGCTGGAGTCTCCCGAGGAGACGCACCGGCTGGGCGTCCGGCTGGGCGAGTTGCTGCAGCCCGGTGACTTCGTGGGGCTGATTGGCGACCTGGGCGCGGGAAAGACGCACCTGGTGCGCGGGGTGGCGGACGGGGCGAACGTGCCGCGCTCCGAGGTGGCGAGCCCCACGTTCGCGATTGTGTACCCGTATTCGGGCCGCATCCCGCTGTACCACGCGGACCTGTACCGGCTGACGGACTACGACGACCTGTACGCCACGGGCTTCCTGGACCTGGAAAGCACCGAGAGCGCGATGCTGGTGGAGTGGCTGGACAAGATTCCGCAGGCCGCGCCCCGCGACTATCTGCGCGTCACGCTGAAGCACGCGGGCGGCGAGGCACGGGAGCTGACGGCGGAGGCGTTTGGCGCACGGCCGGTGGCCTTGCTCGACGCGTGGATGGGCTGACTCGAAGGAGTGGGGCGGACTGCCACCTGCCTGGCCACGCCTCCCGGGGCGTTTGGGAAGCACCCAGCGCCAGTGACGCGCCGACCTCTGAGCCTACGCCACGCGCAGGTTACCGCGTTTCATTCCTCGTGGGTCGGGCGCCAGCCCGGTGGCTCGCTGTTCGGAAATGTCGGGACTTTTGTGGCGTCAAAACCCCCGACATTTCCGAACAGCGAGCCGAGCAACCTCGGTTGGGACCCCGTCGTCCGCGCGTCCTGTTCACACGTTGGAGCTGCCTCTGCGTAACCATTGCTCCTGGACCTCCGTGGAGGCGAAGGCTTGCAATTTTCTAAGCCAGCGATGAGCCTGGCAGGTGGGGGGGCGGCCGGTCGCCGCCCACTCCAGGCTCTCGCGGATGTTGTCCCGTCGCGGCAACTCATGATGCTTGAGGCGCTCGCGCACCCGGTCATCGCAGGATGGATCGCGGAGCACCGCGGCCACCATGAGCTGAGGGTGGACCCAGCTCCATCCATCGAGCCGCGCCCAGAGCGCCGCCAACGTGGCTTCGTCGGCTCCCGCTAGCACGATGCCAGCAGCCGCCATCAGCACGATGGCCAGTTCTTCTCGTGCAGAAGCGCGCGCAGCTCGGACTGGACGTCCGTGCTGGCCTCTATCGCGGCCTCCACATGGAGCAAGACCTGCCTGTTCGATATGTGGAGAAGGCCCATGTAGCCGGAGGGCATCAGGAACGGCTCGATGAATGAGGGGAAGCCGCCACGACGAGCCATCTCGGCCAGGGGTTGGCTCGTGACGGGATACGTTCGTGGCGGATTCCATTGGGCGCACGTGAGGAGTGCACCTTCCAGGTCGCAGAGGAACAACCTGGCGTCACGCAGGTCCGCGTTGCGGAGGTCCGCGTTCAGCAGGGTGGTCTGTTCAAGCTGCGCGCCTCGAAGCCGCGCTCGGCGGAAGGAGCTCCCCGTCAAGTTGGATGCCGTGAGCCGGGTGCCTTCCAACTGTGCGTCATCCCATTGGGTACCTCGCGCGACACACGCATGGAGGCTCGCGTGGTTCAGTCGCGCTCGCCGGAGCGAAGCGCCCGTGAGGGTTGCCAGGTCGAGCTGTGCGTACTCCAGCCCGCAGCCATCGAGCCTCGCCCCGTCCAGTCGCGCGCGCACCAGGTCGGCGGATGCCAGGTCTTGCCCTGACAGGTCGATGCCTCGGAGGTCTCATGAGCTCCGCGCGTCGCCGCTGACCGTCGGCCGTCTGCCACCGTTCGAAGAGCTCGGCGCGCAACCGGGCCTCAGGCCACGCTGCGCGACGTGTCCGGCTTCACGGCGGGGCCGAGGTCCGAGCCCGCGAGCTCCGGCACGCGCCAGTGGTGGAACACGAGGTTCGCGTCCACGCCGATGACGTCCTCTTCGGCCACCGGCGCCCAGTACGGCCCGCCGCACAGGGACTCACTGGCCACGACGAGCTGTTCCAGCTTCGTCCCCGGCGCCGGCAGCGTCGACACGTCGTCGCGCGCCGGACCCGTGGACACGAACAGCGTCCGGTTGCGCCGGGACGCGACCATCAGCTCGCCGTCGGACACGAGGAAGTTCATCGCCGAGCGACCCTCCTGACCTACCGCATCCGTGATGGCGGCCACCAACGACATCGTCTCCGCCAGCGCGCGCGCCACGGCCTCCACGGGGACCTTCCCGTCAAGCGGATGCCGGGCCGCCAGGCGGGTGAGGAACAGGTAGAAGCACCGCTCGCTGTCCGTGGTGCCCTTGATGTTCGTCCGAAGGCTCGGGCAGATGAGCGCTTCCACGGCAGCCCGATGCTGCGCGAACTCCTTCACCGTCCCGTTGTGCACGAACGCCCAGCGGCCATGCAGGAAGGGGTGCGCGTTGCGCAGCTCCACCGCCCCCACCGAGGCCAGGCGGACGTGCGCCACCACCGTGTGGGAAGACACCCGGCTGCTCACCCGCTCGAAGTCCGGGTCGCAGTGCGCGGGCCCCACACCGTGCGCCACCACGGGCGCAAGCTCGGCGCCGTACGCCGCGATTCCCCATCCGTCCTTGTGTTCGCGCGACTGGATGAGGAGCGAGTTCTTCTCCGTCACCAACGAAGGGTGGACGGCGGCGGGAATCGCTGAACGGAATCCAAATAGTCGGCACATGGCTAGCAGCGAATACCCTTAACGTCCGGCCCTGTCGGATGTCGTCTCGTCTTTACCCAGTTGGCGCCGCCGTGTCTCCGCGACGCCGGTTCACGCGCAGCCATCCATTGGCTGCCGGACAGCGATGCGTCCGGCCTTCACCACCACTCGCGCGTGCGCTACCCCCAGATGGTAGGGCAGATGGCGGTACGAAGCACAGCTGAAGACCACCAGGTCGCCCGGGTCACCCACGGCCAGCCTGCCGTGCTGTTGCAGTCCCAAGGACACCGCCGCGCCGCGGGTGGCTCCCCAATACGCCTCTGCCGCAGTAAGCCCGTTTTCCAGACACGCAAGTCCCAGGGCCAGTGCCGTGTTTTCACTCATGGCGGAACCCGGGTTCACATTGGTGCCCAAAGCGACGTTGAGCCCCGCGTCGCGGATGCGGCGTCCGGGCGCGTAGGGCCGCATGCGCAGAAAGAGCGTGGAGGTAGGCACGAGCACCGCGGTGACATTCGCGTCCGCCAGCGCCTTGAGCCCCGCGTCCGTCACCTGCTCCAGGTGGTCCGCCGTGGCGGCCCCCAGCTCCGCGGCGAGCTCGGAGGCGCCACACGCGGTGAGCTGGTCCGCATGCAGCCGCGGAACCATTCCCAGTGCCCGCCCGGCGCTCAAGATGCGGCGCGCCTCGTCCACGGTGAAGGCGCTGTCTTCCACGAAGACGTCACAGAAGCGCGCCAGCCCCTCCTTCGCGACGGCGGGGAGAATCTCGTCGATGCACAGCCGCACGTAGTCCTCGCGCTTGCCGCGGTATTCCTCCGGCAAGGCGTGCGCGCACAGCAGCGTGGGCACCAGCTCCAGCGGCGTCAGCGCGCCGAGCCGCCGCACCGCGCGCAGCATCTTCAGCTCCGTCTCCAGGTTGAGCCCATAGCCGCTCTTCACCTCCGCCGTCGTCACGCCCTGCTCCAACAGGCGCTTCGTGCGGGGCAGGGCGAGCCGCACCAATTCGTCCTCGCTCGCGGCCCGCGTGGCTCGCACCGTGCCAGCGATGCCACCGCCCGCCTTGGCAAGCTCCAGGTAGGTGGCGCCCTGGTTGCGCAGGTCGAACTCCGCCGAGCGCTCACCGGCGAAGACGAGGTGCGTGTGCGGGTCCACGAAGCCGGGGCCCACGAAGCCCCCCTGGGCGTCCACCACCTCGGTGCCAGGGCCCACCGCGCCCGAGGGGAGCGCCGCCTCGGGGCCCACGTAGGCGATGCGGCCTCCGCGCACCCCCACCACGGCGCCCGGGCGCGGGGTGAGGGCGTCCTCCGCGCGCTCGCGGTGCGAGCCTTCTACCGTCAGCACTTCGGAGGTGTTTCGCACCAGCAGGTCCAGCACGTCCATGGCTCAACGTCCTCCGCGTGCGCCCATGATGGGCACGTTCCAGCTCACACCCTTGCCGACCTTCGCGCGGCCAAATCCGCCCGACAGCTCGAAATCATTCAGCGCGCCCCAGGTGACGCGCGCCGCCACCACGCCGCCGTAATACAGCGCCTGCTCGTTGCGCCCATGCGAGGCCACCGTGTGCCACGACGCGAAGGGCACCAGGCCAATGGACACGCTCTTCTCCGGCTGCACCGTGAGCGCGCACGACACCTCCGCGCCGAAGATGCTGCCCGGCCCGCCGCGCGACGTGAGCAGGCCGAAGTCCGTGGCCCCTCGCAGCGACAGCGCCGGGGCCAGACCCAGCCGCTCCGAGCCCACGTAGTACGAGGCCCCGGCATACACGCCGTACCCCGGCAGCGGCACCGGCAGGAACATCTCGCCCTGCAGGCCCGTGTGCAGGTGCAGCCGTTCGGACAGCGGCATCGTCAGGGCCGCGTCGAACGCCACGCCCCACTGCTGCGTGGAGAAGCTCGACTCATTCCCTCGGAACGTGTCTCCGGTCCCGACGCCGGGCTGCGTGCCCGCGATGGGCGCGCTCAGCCGGGGGCCGGAGCGCATCCCCAACTGCATGATGTTGCGGTCGGGCGCACCGGGCCCCATCCGCATCACCATGGGGCCCATCGCAGTGGGGGCGCACCCCGTCAGTCCCACGACGACGGCGCCCCCCAGTCCGACCACTGCCGCGCACAAGCGCCTCACTGCGGCCTCCTGCTTCAGCTTCAGGTGGTGATGCCGGGAATCTTCACGCCGCGCTCTTTCGCCACGTCGATGGCCTCCGGGTAGCCCGCGTCCGCGTGGCGCAGCACGCCCATGCCGGGGTCGCTGGTGAGCACGCGCTCGATGCGGCGCGCGGCCTCCGGCGTCCCGTCCGCGACGATGACCTGACCCGCGTGCAGCGAGTAGCCCATGCCCACGCCGCCGCCGTGGTGGAAGGACACCCACGAGGCGCCGTTCACCGCGTTCACCAGCGCGTTGAGGATGGGCCAGTCCGCGACCGCGTCCGTGCCGTCCTTCATCGCCTCCGTCTCCCGGTTGGGCGACGCCACCGAGCCGCAGTCCAGGTGATCCCTGCCGATGACGATGGGCGCCTTCACCTCGCCCTTGCGCACCAGCTCGTTGAAGGCGAGGCCCGCCTTGGCGCGCTCGCCATACCCCAGCCAGCAGATGCGCGAGGGCAGGCCCTGGAACGCCACGCGCTCCTCCGCCATGGTCAGCCAGCGCTGGAGCGACGCCTTCTGCGGGAACAGCTCGCGCACCACGCGGTCGGTGACGCGGATGTCCTCCGAGTCGCCGGAGAGCGCCACCCAGCGGAAGGGCCCCATGCCCTCGCAGAAGAGGGGACGGATGTAGGCGGGGACGAAGCCGGGGAACTCGAAGGCGTTCTCCATGCCGCCCAGCTCCGCCTGGCCGCGCAGGTTGTTGCCGTAGTCGAAGACGTGGCTGCCGGCCTTCTGGAAGTCGTTCATCGCCTGCACGTGCAGCATCATCGACTCGCGCGCGCGGCGGACGTACGTCTCCGGGTCGCGCTGGCGCAGCTCGGCGGCGGCCTCCAGCGACAGGTCCGTGGGGATGTAGCCGTTGAGCGGGTCATGGGCGCTCGTCTGGTCCGTGACGAGGTCCGGCTTGATGCCGCGGCGGTACAGCTCGCGGAACACCGACGCCGCGTTGCCGATGACGGCGATGGAGCGGCCCACGCGCTTCTCCTGGGCTTCCTTCACCAGCGCCAGCGCGTCGTCCAGGTCCTTGGCGACGACGTCCAGGTAGCGCGTCTCCACCCGGCGCCGGGCGCGGGTGGGGTCTATCTCCACGCCGAGGAACACGGCGTTGTTCATGGTGGCGGCCAGCGGCTGCGCGCCCCCCATGCCGCCCAGACCGCCGGAGAGGATGAGGCGGCCCGCCAGGTCGTCGGTGCCGTAGTGGAAGCGGCCGGCGGCGGCGAACGTCTCGTAGGTGCCCTGGAGGATGCCCTGCGTGCCGATGTAGATCCACGAGCCCGCGGTCATCTGGCCGTACATCATCAGGCCCTTCTTCTCCAGCTCGTGGAAGTGCTCCCAGTTGGCCCAGCGGCCCACGAGGTTGGAGTTGGCGATGAGCACGCGCGGCGCGTCCGGGTGCGTGCGGAAGATGCCCACGGGCTTGCCGGACTGGACGAGCAGCGTCTCGTCGTCGCCCAGGTTCTGGAGGCTCGACACGATGCGGTCGAAGGAGGGCCAGTCGCGAGCGGCCTTGCCGGTGCCGCCGTAGACGACGAGGTCCTCGGGGCGCTCGGCGACGTCCGGGTCGAGGTTGTTCATCAACATCCGGAGCGCGGCCTCCTGGACCCAGCCCTTGCAGGACAGGGTGGAGCCATGGGGGGCGCGGATGACGCGGGACATGAACGGACTCCTAGGGTGTGGCGGACGGAAAGGCCCGGCACACTACCCGAACCCGCGTGCTTCCGGGCCACCACGATGTCCGCGGCGCGTCCGCCGCCTCACGAATGCAGCGTGTCGTCGTCGGAGGCGTCCATGCCCGGGAACTGGACGGGCCTCCGTGACGCGGGCCGGTTCACGACGCCGTCCTCGCGGTCGATGTGAATGTCGTTGATGACCTCCTTCACCCCCAGCACGTCCCGGGCGAGCGCCTCCGTCGCGTGCCGCTCGTCCTGGCTGCGCACCACGCCGGCCAGCAGCACCACGCCGTCCCGCACGCGGATGTCCACGTCCTCGGCGTCCACCCAGCTCCGCATCAGCCCGTCGCAGAGGTCCGACAGGATTCGCTCGCTGGAGCGCCGGTAGCCTCGTGGCGCGCGTCCCCGCGGCGGCGCCCTCACGGGGCCCTCGGGCCGGTAGCGCCCACCCGAGAAGCCACCTTGCCCCAGGTCGTGGTCATCCGGCCGTGACGGACTGGTGCCGTAGCCCTCCCACGGTGGCGCCATGTTCTCCACACCGGGGCCGTGGCCCGCGGGCTGTGTGCCTCCGTAGCGGACATCCGTTTCGGCCATGCGTCCGGCGGCGCGCCAGGGCCGGCCCCGGTCCATGCCGCCCGCCTCCCGTCGGCGCTCGTCGGCGCCCCGGTGGCCCTGGTGGCGCCCGCCGTGCCCCCGGCGCTCCGGCACCCCAGGCCGACCCCGGTGACCCGTCCCCGTTCCCTCGTCCTCCAGGACGCCCAGGTAGGGCGGCTCCAGGCGCCAGTCCTCCGCGACGTCGCGGAACGTGCCGCTCGGGCTGTAGCCGGGCCGTCTGGCGATGCGCTCCGGGTCGAACTGCCGGGCGCGGCGGTCCAGCTCCCGGTCCAGGTCGAAGTCGCGGCCCTGGTCCAGGGCGCGTGGGTCCCGCTCGAAGTCGGGCCCGCGCTCGTAGCCGTGCTCGTCCCATTCCGGGGCGCGGGCCCGGGTGCCCCTCGGGTGGGTGGGTTCGTCCTCCCAGTCCCTCGAGGGCCGCTGCTCCCGCGCCTTGTCTCCCCATCGCCGGTCGTCATCGCGCCTGCCGTTCATCTGCTGGCCTCCTCGCGTCATGCGTTTGCCCAGGGCGTGTCTCCTGACGTTCTGGACCGCGAACGTTCCTGGCAACGCAGACAGGTCCCGCCAGGGGCTCGGCCGGGCATGGGGGCCCCGGAGTGGCCGCCGCACGCCGGGGGAGGTGCCAGGCGTTCCATGAACATTCCCGCGCGCCCAGGGCGCGGTAGAGTCCACAGCCGCGACCGGCCAGCCAGCCGGCCGCGCGACGCCTGGAGGGAGTGCCATGGACGACGGGAGCCGGAACGCACAGGGGCCTGGCGCGCAAGCGTCGTCCGTGCTCACGAAGGCAACGCCCCGCGCCCAGCCGCCCGAGGAGGCCCGTGGCCCTTCCGTGGGGCCCGTCGCGACGGTGGCGTGCGGCTTCCCCGCGATCATCTCCGCCCTGCGACACGTCTACGGCGAGATGGACGCGGTGCGCGGGACGAAGCTGCTGCTCAAGGTGAACCAGAAGGAGGGCTTCGACTGCCCCGGCTGTGCGTGGCCGGACCCGGGACACCGCTCCATGGCGGAGTTCTGTGAGAACGGCGCCAAGGCCGTGGCGGAAGAGGCCATGTCCGCGCGGGTGACGCCGGAGTTCTTCCGCCAGTGGAGCGTGGTGGACCTCTCGCTCCAGACGGACCATTGGCTGGGCAAGCAGGGCCGGCTGACGCACCCCATGGTGCTCCGCGAGGGGGCCACCCACTACGAGCCTGTGTCCTGGGACGAAGCCTTCGCGCTGGTGGCCGAGGAGCTCAACGCGCTCGACACGCCGGACGCCGCGAGCTTCTACACCTCCGGGCGCACCAGCAACGAGGCGGCGTTCCTCTACCAGCTCTTCGTGCGGCAGTTCGGCACCAACAACCTGCCGGACTGCTCGAACATGTGCCACGAGTCGAGCGGCTCCGCCCTCAACGAGACGGTGGGTATCGGCAAGGGCACCGTCACGCTGGAGGACTTCGACCACGCGGACGCCATCTTCGTCATCGGGCAGAACCCGGGGACGAACCATCCGCGCATGTTGTCGTCGCTCGAGGCCGCCGCGCGCCGGGGCTGCCAGATTGTCAGCGTCAACCCGCTGCCGGAGACGGGGCTCAACCGCTTCAAGCACCCGCAGGACGTGCTGCGCCTCATCGGGCCGGGGACGGCGCTCAACACCCTGTTCGTCCAGGTCCGCATCAACGGCGACGCCGCGCTGCTGCAGGGCATGGCCAAGGCGCTGTTCGAGCTGGAGGACGCGAACCCCGGCTCGGTGGTGGCCAAGGGCTTCATCGACGACAAGACGCTGGGCTTCGAGGCCTACGCGGCTCACATGCGCGCGGTGAAGTGGGAGGACGTGGAGGAGGGCAGCGGGGTGCCGCGCGCGCAGGTCCTGGCGGCTGCGGAAATCCTCGCGCGCTCCGAGCGCACCATCTTCTGCTGGGCCATGGGGCTGACGCAGCATCGCAACGGCGTGGCGTGCATCCAGGAGATCGTCAACCTGACGCTGCTGCGCGGCGGTATCGGCAAGCCGGGCGCGGGCCTGTGCCCGGTGCGCGGTCACAGCAACGTGCAGGGCGACCGCACCATGGGCATCTGGGAGAAGCCGCCCGAGGCCCTGTTGACGGCGCTGTCGCGGGAGTTCGACTTCGAGCCGCCGCGCCGCCACGGCATGGACGTGGTGGACACGCTGCTCGCCATGCAGGACGGCCGGGTGAAGGTGTTCTTCGCGCTCGGTGGCAACTTCCTGTCCGCCACGCCGGACACGGAGTTCACCGCCGAGGCGCTGCGCCGCACGCGCCTCACCGTCCACGTGTCCACCAAGCTCAACCGCTCGCACCTGGTCCACGGACGGCGGGCGCTCATCCTCCCGTGCCTGGGCCGCACCGAGCGCGACGTGCAGGCCGCCGGGGCCCAGTTCGTCACCGTGGAGAACTCCATGGGCGTGGTGTCGTCTTCGCGGGGCTCGGTGGCGCCCGCGTCGGAGCACCTGCTCAGCGAGCCCGTCATCGTCGCCCGGCTGGCGACGGCGGTGCTGGGGGCGCGCTCGCGCGTGCCCTGGCTGGCGCTGGTGGAGGACTACGACCGCATCCGTGAGCACATTGCGCGCGTCATCCCCGGCTTCGACGACTTCAACCGCCGCGTGCGGGCGCCGGGCGGCTTCGCGCTACCCAACGGTCCGCGCGAGGGGCGCTTCACCACGAAGAGCGGCAAGGCGCACTTCACGGTGCACGCGCTGCGGCCAATCGCCCTGGAGCCGGGACAGCTCCTGATGATGACGCTGCGCACGCATGACCAGTTCAACACCACGGTGTACGGGTTGGACGACCGCTACCGCGGCATCCGAAATGGCCGCCGGGTGGTGTTGCTGCATCCCGCCGACATGAAGGCGCGGGGGCTGGCCGCGGACCAGCTCGTCGACCTGCGGAGCCACTTCGAGGGTGAGACTCGTCTGGCGAGCGGCTTCCGCGTGGTGCCGTACAACATCCCGCGCGGGTGCGCGGCCACCTACTTCCCCGAGGCCAACGTCCTCGTCCCCGTGAACAGCTTCGCGGAGAAGAGCCGCACGCCCACGTCGAAGTCGGTGGTCATCAGCATCACCCCGGCCGGAGAGTCGCGGGCCCTGCCCGTTGGCGCGGTGGCATGAGGCGCGTGAGAGAGCATGCAACCCGTCATTGAAACCGGGTGGCCGGAGTCGCTCCGGTCCCTCTATGAGACAGTGACGGGGACGCCCGCGGCGGAGGCCATGGCCGCGTCCACCCAGTGGCGCGAGTCCTTCGCGAGCTGGGTGAAAGGCGCCTCGCTGGACGAGCGCACCCTGGCGCAGGCCGCCGCCTGGAGCCGACTGGACGAGGGCGAGCGGACCTTCGGCGAGCTGTTGTTCCTGCTCTCCTCGTGCAGTGAGCTGCTGTGGCCCTACGCCGCGCCGCCCCGGGGCCTGCTGCCGCGCTTGATGGCGCGGCAGGAGACGATGCTGGCGGCGTTGCTGGAAGTGGGGGACGCGGACACGGCGGCGCGGGTGCGGCGTGAGACGGAGGCCACCATCACCACGGTGCTGACGCGCATCCTGAAGCGGCACCCGGACGCGCTCCAGTCCCTCGTCGGCGACGCGCCGTGTACCTTCGACGGCCGGGCCTTGCGCTTCCACGGCGCGGTGGAGGTGGACCTGCGTCAGGTGCTGGGCACCGGCGCGAAGTCCGTCGCGCTGCTGGAGCAGCTGCGCGCGCTGATGCCCGCGACGGCGGCGGACGGGCGCGACCGGTTGGCGGAGTTCATCCGGACGCGGGCCGCGCGGCTGCCGTGGCGGGAAGCGTCGGAGGTCCTGGCCGAGCGGCTCTTCGCGCTGGCGACGTCGCCGGGGGGCCGCGGCGGCATGAGCGGCTTCCTGGCGTGTTACCCCGGGGGACGCAAGGAGCCGGACTGGTGCGCCCGGGCGGGGCTGCTGCTGTCGCGCACGCTGGAGGCCGGCGGTCCTCCCGAAGTGGTGGAGAACCTGTGCGAGCTGCTGGCGCGCTTCGACGCGCCACCGGTGGACGGCCTGCGCGGGGCGCTGGGCGCGCTGGTGAACGGCGACTTCGAGGCGTCGGCGGACCTGGGCCCCGCGCGCTTCGTGCTCGACCACTGCCAGGCCACGCTGCGCAAGGGCGAGCCGGGGCTGGTGCTCACGCTGCTGTGGCTGGAGGAGCGGTTGTTCCGCGCCTCCGTGCGCAAGGGCGCGCCGGATGCTTTCGAGCGCCGCAAGCGCGCGCTGTCGAAGCTCAAGCCAGGGGCGCCGGGCTTCGACCCGCTCCACTGGCTGGCGGAGGAGTGCGCCGAGCTGTGGCCTCGCTTCATGCCCGGCGCCGTGCGGCCCGGTCTGGACGAGCTGGCGGCGTGGCGTCAGGAGGTCGCCGACCGCGTGGGGCGCAAGCCCGTGCTGCGCAAGGCGGCCATCGAGTTCTTCCTCTGGTGCGCTCCGGATGCCGCGTCATCCGAGGCGGAGCTCACGGTGCTGGCGCTGGTCCGCACCGCGACCGACCGGCGTCAGGTGAAGCGACTGAAGGAGCACCCGTCGTCGCGCGTTCGCCTCCGCGTCCGGACGCTCCAGTCCTGGTTCCAGGGCCCGCCGGCGAAGGGCAAGCCGGGCGCTCCCGTGGAGCCTTCGCGGGACTCGGGCCCCGCGACGTTGACGGAGGCGCTGCGGCACCTGCATGTGACTCGGGCGGTGCCGCTCGGCGGGCGGACCTGGCTGCGTGACCGGGACCTGGAGGAGCTGCTGCTGGGCGCCTTGGGCCGCGTGGAGGCGGAGTTCTCCTCGCGCTATCCGGAGCGCTTCCGCGAGGACACCGGGGCGCTGGCGGCGGAGCTGCTCAACGCGCTGAGCGCCGAGCTGGCGCGAGTGAAGGCGGACGTGGCCGCGCTGATGGCCCAGGGGCAGCCCACGCCGTTCGAGCTGTCGATGACGGTCCGGCGCCGTGAGCCAGCGCCCGAGCCCGTGCCTGTCCCGGTGGACGGCGAGGCGGCTCCGGACGCCGTCCCTCAGCCTTTGGCCGCCGCGCGACCTGGGGTGGAGGTGGCGTTCGTCCTGGACGTGGCGGTGGGCGACTTCCTGCGCACGCGGCGCGTGGTGTCCGTGCAGGTGGTGAAGCTCGAGCAGCGCGGAGAAGGCCAGTGGCTGCCCGCCTTCCGGCTGGGCCGCGAGCACCTGGACGCGCAGTTGCTGCGGACCGATGCCGCGTTCTGCCTGTTCCTGACGCCTCCGTTTCCTCGGGCCGAGTGCTGGGTGGTGCCGTCGCGCACGGTGCGCGCGCTGATGGAGTCGCAGCGCTCGCTGTCGGGCGTGCCGCGAGACGGGGTGCAGCGCGTGGCGCGCTCGCTGTCCCACTGGCTGCTGGGCGACCTCGTCGGGCTGTGGACGGGGGACGAACGGCCGGCGTCGCTTGCCCGGCTGTCCAGCGCGGAGGACGGGCCGGACTTCGTCGTCGAATGGGGCCTCGGGTAGGTCAAGTGGCCACACGGCCCTCTGGCGCGACGTGCTCGGTGATAGCGTTCGGTCCTTATGAGTCACACCGAGCGACCCCAGGGGGCGGGCCGTCCAGCCGAGGGGCCTGATTCCGTCCAGCAGACGCGGCCCACGGGGACAGGAAGGCCTGGGACCACGGGCGCTGTGCGCCGCTTCCGCTTCACCGTCCTCGAAGGTCCCCAGCAGGGGCAGTCCAAGGACAGCAACGCGGACACGTTCTCCATCGGCTCGCATGGGCTCAATGACTTCGTCATCGAGGAGCCCACCGTCTCGCGCTTCCACTGCGAGGTGAAGGTCGACCACGACGGCGCCCGCCTGAGGGACTTGGACAGCCGGAACGGCACCGTGCTCGACGGCGTCCACGTGCGCGACGCGTACCTTCGTGGCGGCAGCATCCTGCGCCTGGGCCGAGTGAGCGTCCGGTTCGACTTCAGCCCGGAGACGAACCGGCTGCTCATCTCCGAGCGCACGACGTTCGGTGAGCTGGTCGGCGCGTCCCCCGTGACGCGCGCCAGCTTCGCCCTCATGGAGCGCGCCGCCGCGAGCGACGCGACGGTGTTGCTGGAGGGGGAGACGGGCACGGGCAAGAGCCGCGCGGCCTTCGCCATCCATCAGACCAGCGCCCGGGCCTCGGGGCCTTTCCTCACCGTGGACTGCGGCGCCATCCCCGGCAACCTGCTGGAGAGCGAGCTGTTCGGCCACGAGAAGGGCTCCTTCACCGGTGCCATCCAGCGCCGCGTGGGCGCCTTCGAGGAGGCGGACGGCGGCACCATCTTCCTGGATGAGATTGGCGAGCTGCCCGCGGAGCTGCAGCCGAAGCTGCTGCGCGTCCTGGAGAACAGGGAGATTCGCCGGCTGGGCGCCAACGGGTACCAACCCGTCAACGTGCGCGTCATCGCCGCCACGCACCGGGACCTGCGCGCCGAGGTGAACGCGGCGCGCTTCCGCTCCGACTTGTTCTTCCGCCTCGCGGTGGTGCGCATCATCATCCCCGCGCTGCGGGAGCGGCCCGAGGACATCCCCCTCATCGCGGAGCGAATCCTCACCGCCTTCGGGGCCGGCGCCGAGCAGCTCGCGGCGCTGAGCACGCCGGAGTTCATCGCGCAGCTCCAGCACGCCGCGTGGCCGGGGAACGTGCGCGAGCTGCGCAACCACCTGGAGCGGTGCCTCGTCTTCCAGGACGCCATGCCGCCGGACGCCGACGAGGTGAGCGCGCAAGCGGTGCTGCGCAGCCTGGTGGACCCGAAGCAGCCCTACGCGGAGGCCCGCCGCCGCGCGCTGGAGGTCTTCGAGCGCGAGTACCTGGATGCGCTCCTCAAGCTCCACGGCGGCAAGGTGTCCCAGGCCGCCACCGCCGCGGACATGGACCGCGTGTACCTGTACCGCCTGCTGCGCCGGCACCGGCTGCGGACGTAGCGCGCTCAGCGGCTGGCGAGCGCCTCCGACAGCAGGACCTCGCCCGCCGTGCCCCCCGAAGCCCAGGACTCCAGGCGCAGCAACGCACCGCCCGCCAACCTGGGGTGGCCCTGGGCGTCCGTGCTCAGCTCACACGGGGCCGCGTGCGCGTAGACGCGGACCTCCACGCTGTCACCCGCGGCCTCGCGGGCTCGCCGCGACAGCGCGTCCGCCACCTGGCGCGCTTCCTCCAAGGTGGAGGCACGGGCTGTGAGTGCAGGAGGCAGTGCGCGCCACGCGAGCACGGCATTGCCACTCTCCATGGCGAGCGGCCAGCCACGGTTCTCCAGCTCGGTGCGCGTCGCGTCCATCGCGGCGTCCCTGGCATCCAGGTCCGCGTCGGTGGGCTCGTCCAGGGCCGCCGGGAAGCGGAGGTCCACGAAGACAGCCACGGCCCAGGGCTCATCCGGGGTGGGCGCCAGCGCCGCGCGCAGGGCATCGAGGAAGGTGGGCACGTCCGGCCAGCGGTCCCCAGGGGCCTTCGCGAGACACCGTTGGACCACGGCGTCCAGCGCTGGCGGTGCGTGCCCCCGTTCATCCAGGTGCGGCGGCGGCGCATGGAGGTGCTGCTCCTCGACCTCCACCGCGCTGGTGCCCTCGAAGGGCAGGCCTCCGGTGAGGAGCTGGTAGAGGAGCACGCCCATCGCGTACAGGTCGGTGCGTGCGTCCACGGCCTGCCCGCGAATCTGCTCGGGGGCCATGGACACGGGCGTGCCGAGCACGGCGCCGCCGGAGGTCAGGCCGGAGAGTCCCTCCGGTGGCTCCACGCGGGCGATGCCGAAGTCCACCAGCTTCACCGTGAAGCCCTCCGCCCGGGGGAGGACCATCACATTCTGCGCCTTGAGGTCCCGGTGCAGGATGCCGTGGCCATGGGCGAAGTGCAGCGCGCCGCCCAGCTCCTCCATCACCGTGAGCGCCTCCGCGAGGGAGAAGGGGCCCCGGTGCGTGAGCCACTGGTCCATGCTCTCGCCCTCCAGCCACTCCATGGCCAGCCAGGGGCGTCCGTCGCGGAGGTCGCCGTGCTCGAGCACCGCCACGATGTGGGGATGGCGCAGCGCCCGGAGCGTGTCCGCTTCCTGCTGGAAGCGGCGGAGCACGTGGGTGACGTGGTTGAGCTCGGCACGCACCACCTTCACCGCGGCGGGAGCCCGGGTGGACAGGTGCGACGCGCGATAGAGCCACGCCGTCACGCCCGCGTGGACGCATGACTCGATGACCCAGTCGCCCACCAGCGCTCCGGGTTGAAGTTCGTCTCCGTACAGGGATACGGCGTGTTCGCGTGGGGGCCCACCGGCCATGGGACGTCCCTCCGGTTCATTGGCTGCAACCCCCGGTGCTAACACGGTTCACGGCCCCGGGAGCGGGCGCGGCCGTCACGTCATGGGCTGTCGGCCGGGGCCATCAGCGCGCGGACGCGGTCCGTCCACAGCGGCGCTTCGCGTGCGGTCTCCTCGACCTCCGCGACCCGGGCCCGCAGCGTCACCAGGTCTCCGGCCTTGCGCGCCGCGCGTGCCGCCCAGACGAGTATCTCCAGCCGCTCGTCAGGCGTGGCCAACTGGCGTGAGGCTTCCACCAGCTGTGCCCAGGGCTCCGCGCCGTAGGGCAGGGCGTCTTGCGCCTCGCTCACGACGCGCCGGACCACGGACAGCATCAGCGCGTCCGGAGGTGACAGGCGCTCCCGCGTGTCCGGCTCCTCGAGCCACGCGAGCTGACGTGCGACCTCGGGCAGGTCGTCCAGCTCGCAGCACAGGCGCGCCACCAGCAGGGCATCCTGGGCCATGGACCGGGGGAAGAAGCGCTGGCTGAGCACTCCGGCCCGCCGCGCCAGGGGCAAGGCCTCCACGGCCCGGCCCTGGTAGCCGAGCAGCAGCGCGAGGTTGAAGGCGGAGGTCCGCTCAATCTGAACGTTGCCCAATTCGCGCCCCAGCGTCACCGCGCGCTCCAGGTCCGCGCGAGCGCCCGCCGCGTCCCGGCGCTGGACATGCAGCACCATCCGGTTGTTGAGGGCCACGCCCAGGTGCAGGGTGTCGCCGGTGGCCTCGCACAGGGCGATGGCTTCGTCGAAGCGGCGCGAGGCTTCGTCCAGCCGGTCGGTCCACGCCAGCATCGCGCCCAGCATGGCCAGGGCGATGGCCTCCGTCTCCGAGTCCTCCCCGGACCGCGCGGCCTCCACGGCGCGCTCCAGCGCGGGCACCGCGCCGGTGATGTCCTCCTGCCGCACGAGGACGCGCGCCTGCGCCAGGGCATGGCGCGCAGCCAGCTCCGGGGGGACGCCGTCCTTCAAGCACTGCAGGGCCTGCTCCAGCAGCGCGGTGGAGCCTGTCGCGTCGTCCTGCCAGTCCAGGGCGGTGGCTTCTTCCAACAGCAAGTCCGCCTCGCGCACCACGTCGCGGTGGGCCTCGGCCAGCAAGCGGGCGGCGCGCAGGTCCTCCACGGCGTCGTCGATGCGCTGGAGGCGGTAGCGCACGCGGCCTCGGCCCGACAGCAGCTCCAGTCGGACGGCCTCTTCGTCGCGATGCACCAGCGACAGGGCGGCCGAGTAGTGCCGCTCCGCCTCCAGGAGCCGGTGCGCGTGGCGCGCGGCCTCGGCCAGGCTCCAGTGGAGGGAGGTGGCCTGGAGGGCGTCTCCGGCGGCCTCGGCCAGCCGCGCCCTTCGGGCGGTGGGCGTGGCGGGCAGGGCGCGCAAGACGGCCGCGCAGATGCGCCGCTTCAGGGGCGGCGGGAGCAGCGCGGTGAAGGCTTCGCGCAGGGTGGTGTGCTCGAAGCGCCAGCGTCGCGGCCCTCGGGGCTCCAGCGTGCCCGCGCGTGCCAGCCGCTCCAGCGCGACGCCTGGGTCCAGCGACAGGTCCAGGGACGGGTCCGCCTCCAGGTGGGCGAGCGTGGCGGTGACTTCCTCCAGCCGCACGTCGTCTCCCAGGAGCGCCGCTATCTGGAGCAGGGCGCGCAGGCCAGGGGGCAGGGCCGCGAGGCTGCGTTCGGCGAGCCGCTCGTCCGCGCCCGGTCGTTCCGGAGCCAGCCCGTTCAGCGCGTCCGCCGCGAGGTAGCCACCCCCATCCGGACGGGTCCGGATGGCGCCCGCGCCTCGGAGGGCGCGCACCGTCTCCATCATGCGCAGCGGCGAGCCTCCGCAGCGCTCCACCAGCTCGCGCAACACGCCTTCGGCGATCAGGTCCACCGGGCGGAGCAACTGGCGAAGCAGCTCGCGCGCATCGTGTTCCGCAAGGGGAGAGAGCTCTTGCTGCGCGGCGTCTCGTGCGCGCTCGCCAAGGTAGGGCCGCAGGCTCAGCAGCCGGTGCCGGCCGGCGAGCACCACGCACAGGGGGGCGCCCTCGCCGGAGAGTGTCGCCAGCTCCAGTGCGTCCAGGGCCGTGGGGTCCAGCGTGTGCGCGTCATCGACCAGCAGGACGAGGGGCTGAGTGGCCGCCAGCCGCCACAGGTGCGCCGCGATGGCCCGCGCCACCCACTGCCTGCGCGCCGCCGGGTGCACGGAGCCCACGTCCACCGGGGGACGCGCGTCCGCGAGCAGCCGGCGCAGGGCTTCATCCGAGGGCGTCTGCGAGGGCAGGCCGAGGACGGTGGTGATGAGACTTCGCAGCCCGCTCTCGCTCGCGCTGCCTTCATCGGGGAGCGCCTCGACGAAGCGCACGGAGACGCCGGGCATGCCCTCCAGTTCGCTCCACCACGCCGTGAGCAGGCGCGTCTTTCCCAGCCCCTCTTCCGCCAGGAGGGTGCGCAGGACGGGCGAGCCCTGGGCCCGCGCGCGCGACAGGGCTTCGCGCAGCCACTGCCGTTCCGCGTCCCGGCCCAGGAGGACGTCGGGAGGTATCAGCGCGGCCCCTCGCGGCGTGCTGTGGGGCAGGTCGCCCAGGTGCGCTCGGGCGCTGGCCGTCAATGTGACGGACTCCGGGGTGAGGGTGGCGTCCGGCGATGGCCACCACCGCTCGGGTCGCTCCACCGCCGCGCCCCCCACGGTCAGCCGGCCCGCACGCTCGCGGACGCGCAGCGGCGCGGAATGAAGCGCGAGCGTCGCGTCGGGGGAGAGCGCGGCGCTGAGCACCGCTGCTGCCCGGAGCGCGGCGCGCAGCCCGGCTTCCACCGAGGCTTCGTGGGGGAACGCGAAGAGGCAGAGGCCCGGCTCCACGCGCGCGAGGAGGACGCCGCTCCCCGCGAGGTGGGCCTGCAAGGCCGGCGCATCCAGCGACGACCTCACGCCGAGGAGCGCCACCTCGTGTGTCGCTCGGTGGGTGTCGGGTGTCGCGGCGGTCGAAGGGCCTGTGCTCGTCCCAGGCGCAGCGTGGTGGGCGTGTGTCGCCGGCATGCCCTGCACAGCTCCCGCGTCCTGAAGCCCGCGCAGCTCCTCCGCCAGCGACCGCGCACTGTCACCCCGGTCCTCGGGCGCCTTGGCCAGCAGCCGCTGCACCCGTGCTTCCACCGCCGCGGGCACCGGCCACGGCGCGAGCGTCCGTAGCGCCGGAGGCCGCCGCGAGACATGCGCCTGGAGCACCGCCGCCGCCTCTCCGACAAAGGGGGGCCGCCCACACAGCAGCTCGAAGAACATGACCCCCAGCCCATACAGGTCCGCGCGCGCGTCGATGTTCCGCGCGTCCCGGCACTGCTCGGGTGACATGTACTCATGGGTCCCCAGCCGCTGCCCCGTCCGCGTGAGTCCCGGCGAAAGCCCCTCCGCCTCATCCTGGGCCGTCAGCCGCGCGAGCCCGAAGTCCAGCAGCACGAGCCGCTCGTCGGACAGCACGACGTTCTCCGGCTTCAGGTCCCGGTGCACCACGCCCGCGGCATGGACCTGGGCCAGCGCCTCCGCCAGGGCTCGCATCAGCGGCGCCGCATCAGCCCAAGGCAGGGCCCCGGCGCCCGGCAGCGTCATCAGCCGCCGAGCCAGCGTCAGGCCCTCGATGCGTTCCATGATGATGACCCGCTCACCGGCGCGCGTCGTGGCCTCGCCCAGCAGCCTCGGCACGGCGGGGGGGCCAACGCGGCGCAGGGCCTCCAGCTCCCGCCCCAGCCGTTCTCCCGCGAGCGGCTCCAACACCTTCAGCGCGACGTCCTGCCCATCCACCTCATGCCGCGCGGCGAACACCCGTCCAAACCCACCGCGCCCCAGCGGCGCTCCCAGGACGTAGCCAGCCACCTCCGGAGGCTCCGGCGAGGGGCCTGGGGCACGTGCTTCGACCGGGCCGTGGAGCGCACAGCGCTCAGCCACGCGGCGATGGCAGGTGGGGCAGCGCATGGGCGTGGGAACTCGGGGCCGGGAGCTTGGACGGCCACGCCCGGACGTCAGTCACTCATCTCCGGCAGCTCGGGCAGCACGTCCGGGTCCAGCTTCAGAATCACACACAGGCGCGTCAGGGTGGGGATGGTCGGCACCATCACCCCCCGTTCCACCCGAGCGAGCACCTCCACGGGGATTTCCAGTTGCTCGGCGACCTCCTCCATGCCGAGCCCCGCCTGCTGGCGGGCGGCTTTCAGTGCCGCTCCGAGCACCTCGGCCCTTTCCCTACGACTCGTCGTCATGGGCCGAGCATGACGCCTTCTCGCGTTCTCGTCATCCAATTCACCACATGCCGGTGCGCTGGCGCATGGCCCCGAACACTGCCCGGGGGGCGGGCGGCCGGGGCAAGCCCCCCCGGGCGTCGGCGGTGATTGTACGGTTCAGGGGGAGGGTGGCCGGGCGGCCCGGACGTGCGCAGGCTGGGCGACTGGGGTTGCGGCATTGGCGCCGGGCGAGGGCTGTGTTAGTTCGCCCCTCCCCCGGTGTCCCGCCAGAAAGAGGAGAAGCGAATGGCCCGCCGTCAGGTCCGTGTCGTCGGTGCGATGCTCCAGAACGAGCAGGGGCGCTACCTCATCACCCAGCGTCCCCCCACCGCGTCGCTGCCGCTGCTCTGGGAGTTCCCCGGCGGGCGCGTGGAGGAGGGCGAAGAGGACGCCGAGGCCCTTGCCCGGGAAATCCAGGAAGAGATGGGCGTGGAGGTGGACGTGCTGGGTCAGGCCATGCACACCCACCACGAGTACCCCAACTACGATATCGACTTCCGCGTCTTCCACTGCCGGCTGTCACGGCCCTCGGAGAAGGTCCAGCACCTGCGCGTGCATGACCACCGCTGGGTGACGCTGGAGGAGATGTCCGCGTACCGCTTCCCGGACGCGGATGCCAAGACGCTGGCGAAGCTGCTCGACCTGGACAGTTGACGTGCCGCGCCGTCTCCTCCTGGCGTTGCTGGCCGGAGTGCTGGGCGCGTGCTCCCGCTCCAAGCCGCCGCCCGCGGCGCCCCCGCCCGAGGCGACGCGCCAGGTCCCGGCCCAGGGCGTGCCGGGGTGCACGCGCTACAGCGAACCCCAGCGGTCCGGCGCCGTGCCCGACGTGCTGCCCGAGCTCTCCGGCCTGGCCGCCAGCCAGCGCCACGTGGGCGCCCTCTGGGCGCACAACGACTCCGGCCACGACTTCGAGCTGTTCGCGATGGACGCGAAGGGCACCATCCTCGCCCGGCTGACGCTCACCGGTGCCACCCCGCGCGACATCGAGGCCGTCACGGTGGGGCCCTGCGCTCCGGGGGCGTCGCGCGGCTGCGTCTACCTGGCGGACATCGGCGACAACTTCGCGCGCCGGGAGCAGGTGCGGCTCTACCGGCTGCCCGAACCGGAGGCGCTCGAGGACGCCACGGTGCCGGTGGAGGTGCTGCCCTTCAGGTACCCGGACGGGCCCCGCGACGCGGAGTCGGTCATCATCGACGCCCGCTCCGGCAGGTTGGCCGTCATCACCAAGACGCTGGACTCCCTGGGTGAGGTCTTCGCGCTGGAGGGCCTGCGCGCGGACACCGCCATCCAGGCCCGGAAGCTGGGGACGCTGACGGCGCCGCTGGGAATGGACCGGGCCACCACCGCGGCCTCCCTGCATCCGTCCGGTGAGCGGCTGCTGCTGCGCACCTACTCGCGCGCGTACGAGCTGCGCCGCCCCGACGCCGCGCGGCTGGAGGACCTGTTGCAAGGACAGCTCGTCGAGGTTCCGAGCGGGAGCCAGGCCCAGGCAGAAGCCATCACCTACGTGCAAGACGGCAACGGCTATTTGTTGGGCACGGAGTTCACTGGCCAACCCTTGTGGTTGAGCGGGTGTCGCTGATTCGCCGCAAGGGCCCGCACACACCGTGAAGCCCGCCTGGCGGGTTGACGGTATGGCAACGGTGAACATCTTTGGCCCGCCAGGGAAGACGCCTCGCGGTCGCGGTGTCCGCGTGTGCGGGGGAGGGGGAGGGTCGAGCGTGCCGACGATGAAGCCACAGGATTTGCCGCCTGGGATGGGCCCACGCGGAAAGAAGACAGACAAGCCAACGCCAACGGGGAAGGGGTTCAAGTTCGGCTCACCGTTGGGCTACATCCTGTTGCTCGTCCTGGGCTTCTTGCTGTTCCGCAACGTCTTCCAGGACGCGGGCGTGCGGCGTGTGAGCTACAGCCAGTTCCGCGACGGGGTGGAAGCCGGGAACTTCAGCCGGGTCCAGATTTCGAACGAGTGGGTGAAGGGCTTCCTCAAGGACACGGCGCAGCCGCCTCCTCCTTCAGACGGGGAGCGCCCGCTGCGCGGCGAGCCGAGCGCCCTGCCGTGGATGGCCTACCGCGTCGAGGGTGACGAGGGGCTGGTGCCGCTGCTGGAGCAGAAGGGCATCCAGTTCGAGGCCGTGCCGCAGTCCGGGCTGGGTGACGCGCTGTGGATATGGCTGTTGCCCCTGGGCATCTTCTTCCTCTTCTGGAGCTTCATGATGCGCCGGGTGGCCGGTGGCATGGGCCAGGGCCCGCAGAGCGTCATGAGCTTCGGGAAGACCCGCGCCAAGGTGCAGGCCGAGGCGGACACCGGCGTGGGCTTCAACGACGTGGCCGGCGTGGACGAGGCGGTCGACGAGCTGCGTGAAATCGTCGAGTTCCTCAAGACGCCCGAGAAGTTCCGCCGCCTGGGCGGGCGCATCCCCAAGGGGGTGCTGCTGGTGGGCCCTCCGGGGACGGGCAAGACGTTGCTGGCGCGGGCCGTGGCCGGTGAAGCGGGCGTTCCCTTCTTCAGCCTGTCGGGCTCCGAGTTCGTGGAGATGTTCGTCGGCGTGGGCGCCGCGCGAGTCCGCGACTTGTTCGCCCAGGCCACGGCGAAGGCGCCGTGCATCATCTTCATCGACGAGCTGGATGCCATTGGCAAGAGCCGCAACTCGGGCGTGGCCGGTGGACATGACGAGCGTGAGCAGACGCTCAACCAGCTGCTCGCGGAGATGGACGGCTTCGACAGCCGGGCGGGCCTCATCATCCTGGCGGCCACCAACCGTCCGGAGATCCTCGACAGCGCGCTGATGCGTCCGGGGCGCTTCGACCGGCAGGTGCTGGTGGACCGGCCGGACAAGCGGGGCCGTGAGCGGGTGCTGGAGATTCACGCCAAGGGCGTGAAGCTGGGCCCGGACGTGGACCTCAAGGCCATTGCCTCGCGCACCCCGGGCTTCGCGGGCGCGGACCTGGCCAACGTGGTGAACGAGGCCGCGCTCCTGGCCGCGCGCCGCAACCGCGACGCGGTGATGCGGGCGGACTTCGAGGAGGCCATCGAGCGGGTCGTCGCCGGTCTGGAGAAGAAGAACCGCCGGATGAACGAGCGCGAGAAGGAGATCGTCGCGCACCACGAGGCGGGCCACGCGGTGGTGGGGTGGATGATGCCTCACGCGGAGCGGGTGACGAAGGTGTCCATCATCCCGCGCGGCCTGGCGGCGCTGGGCTACACCATGTCGCTGCCGCTGGAGGACCGCTACCTCATGTCGCTGGACGAGCTGCGCGACAAGATGGCGGGGATGATGGGCGGCCGGGCCGCGGAGGAGATCTTCATCGGGGAAATCTCCACCGGCGCGTCCAACGACATCCGCCAGGCCACGGAGATGGCCCGGATGATGGTGCGGGACTACGGCATGAGCACGCTGGGCCCGGTGGCGCTGAGCGCGGACCATGGCCCGGGCTTCCTCCGCTCGGCGGGCGTGCCGGAGACGCGCAGCTACTCCGAGCAGACGGCGCGGATGATTGACGAGGAGGTGCGCAAGCTCGTCAGTGAAGCGCTCGACAGGGCCCGGCAGGTGCTGACCACCCACAAGGACAGGGTCCAGGCGTTGGCGGCCCGGCTCCTGGCCGTGGAGGTGGTGGAGGAGGACACCATGGTGACGATCCTGGGTCCCAAGGTGTTCGCGCAGCGCGGCCTGCTGCACCCGGAGGCGCGTCAGGTCATCTCCGCGCACCCGGTGGACGTCGGGAGCAGTGACGACCAGACGCCGCCCACGCAGCACTCGGACGCGCTCGACTCTTGAGCCTCCGGCTGGCTGGGCGCCTGCCCTCCAGCCGACCCGAAGCCCACCGCCACCGCGACGTCCTGCGGTGGCCGGTGGGCGAAATTATCTTCAAGGAGAAAGGAGGCGTCGCCGTGGAGAACAGGATCGGCAAGAGCTACATGGCCCGCAAGGCCCTCTTCGCGAAGGGGCTCAAGGAGGGACGGCTCACGGTTCAGGAGATTGAGGAGGCCCTGCCGGCGGGAACCCTGACGGCGGCGGAGCGGTGGCTCCTCTACTACTCGCTGCGGGCCGCCCAGGTGGAAATCGTCGACGAGGTGACGGGGCAGGTGGACCACGGCTTCATGGCCGAGTCCCCCGCCGCGCCGCAGGAGCACTAGCTCGCTCCCGCGTTGACAGGGGCCGTCTCGCGGTTAGGTTCCGGGCAGCAGCGCACCCACCATCGCCTCAGGTTCGACATGGCCGGCAACACCCGCACCGACGCAGCCCCCGACGCCCCCCAGCAGCCTCCCTCCTCCAACGGAGAGGGGCCTGCTTCAGCCGCCGAGGAGTCCTCCGCCCAGCAGCAGGCCCCGGAGGAGCACGCGGCTCCCGGTCAGGACGCGGAGCGGGAGCGGCTGGTGGCGGAGCTGGAGACGCTTCGCAAGAAGTTCGACACCGCCGTCCGCGCGGTGCAGGCCGCGGAGAAGGACCGCGAGGAGTTCAAGCAGCGCGTGACGCGGGAGCGTGAGCGCATGCTGGACGTGGAGCGCGGCAACGTGGCCGTCACGCTGCTGGAGGCCATTGACGAGCTGGACCGGTGCCTGTCCGCCAGCGCCCAGGACACCTCGCCGCTGGCCGAGGGCGTCCGGATGATCCGTGACGTGCTCCTGCGCAAGGCGCAGGAGACGGGCATCGAGCGCTTCAACGTCGTGGGGCAGACCTTCGACCCCAACCTCTCCGAGGCGGCGGACATGGAGATCACCGCCTCGCCGGACGAGGACCAGCGCATCGTCGCCGAGCTGCGCGCGGGCTACCGGCTGAAGGAGCGCGTCATCCGTCCGGCCCGGGTGAAGGTGGCGAAGTACATCGCCCCCGCCCAGGCCTGACGCCGCCGTCCAGGGCGCCCCCCGTCACGGGAAGGGGGCGCCGGGCCAGGTTGTTGAGTCCGCTCGACCCTGGTCCGCCGTGTAAGCTGCCTCTCCGTGCTCTCCCGATTCTTCTCCCTGTCTTTGGTGCTGGCGCTCGCCCCGGTCGCGGCGGACGCCGAGGGTCCTCTCGACGCGTGGCTTCCCGCGCGGGCCCGGGAGCATGCCGCGTGGTTCACCGCGCAGGCCGCGAATGTGGAAGGCCAGGCGGGCGGCCTGGGCCTGTGGCGCGAGCGCGCCGAGGCAGATCCGGGCATCCCCGACTTCGTGCCCCCGTCCTCGCTGGCGCCGTTGATCCGCGCGGTGGAGGCGGGCGTCGTCAACATCACCACCGTGGGGCCCCGGGCCGGGGGCCTGGAGGGGATGAAGAAGTCCACCGGCTCCGGCTTCGTGTTGACGCCCGACGGGCTCGTCGTCACGAACAACCACGTGGTGGCCAGCGCGCAGCAGATCGCCGTGCGCCTGGCGGATGGCCGCGAGTTCGCCGCCTCGGTGGTGGGCCGTGACGCCTCCACGGACGTGGCGCTGCTGCGCCTCAGCGGCGTGGACCTGGGCGAGCTGCCCGCCGTCTACCTGGGGGACTCGGACCGGATGGCCGTGGGCGACTGGGTGGTGGCCATTGGCAACCCCTTCGGCCTGGACCACTCCGTGTCGCACGGGATGATCTCCGCCAAGGAGCGCGTGCTGGGCGTGGGCCAGTTCGACGACTTCATCCAGACGGACGCGCTCATCAACCCCGGCAACTCCGGCGGGCCGCTCTTCAACATGAAGGGCGAGGTGGTGGGGGTGAACACCGCCATCATCAGCCAGGGCCAGGGCATTGGCTTCGCCGTCCCCAGCAACCTGGTGAAGGAGCTGCTGCCCAACCTCCGGGAGAACGGCAAGCTGGAGCGCGGGTGGCTGGGCGTCGTCATCAATGAGGACGGGAGCAGCGGTGGGGGTGAGCGCCGGGCCCCGCTGGTGAAGGACGTCTACCAGGGCAGCCCCGCCGCGTCCGCTGGCATCCGCCCGGGCGACAGGCTGGTGGCGGTGAACGGGCGGCCCATCGGCTCCTACCTGCAGCTCCTGCGCAAGGTGGCGCTGCTGGCGCCGGGCACCGAGGCGCGCCTGTCGCTGACGCGTGGCACCCAGACGCAGGAGGTGACGGTGCGGCTGGTGGCGCGCCCCGCCCAGGAGGCCACCGAGGGGCTCATCCAGCGGACGGCCAGCGAGGCGGAGCTGGGGCTGGTGCTTCGCGACCTCACGCCGGAGGTGGCCGCGCCCCTGGGGGAGACGGCCTGGTCCGGGGTGCTGGTATCGGGTGTCACCCCGCGCGGCCCGGCGGACTCGGCCGGCCTGCGGGCGGGGGACGTGGTGACGGAGGTGAACCGCCGCCGGGTGAAGGACGCGGCCGGGGTGCGCGCGGCGCTGGGGAAGGGGAGCGCCGGCGCCAGCATCCTCCTGCGGGTGAAGCGGGGCGAGGCGCTCCAGTACATCGCCATCGCCCGGTGAGGGGACGCCCGGCTAGCGCTTCTTGGCGTCCTTGCCGTTGAGCCACAGGCCCATGGCCTGGCCGCTGCGGCCCTCGGTGAGGAAGATGGCCTCGATGCGCGCCGTCACGCCGTGGCTCTTCCCGCCGCCCTTCTTGGGCAGGCTCCACACGCTCTGCGGGGTGAAGACAATCTGCGCCCGCACCGAGCGCGTGGAGAACAGGCGGTTGAACATCTGCAGGTTCCACCCCGCAGGCATGTTCCCCGTGACGGTGAGGTAGGGGAGGATGGGGTTGCCGCTCCCGTCCGTCTTCTTGGGCGCGCCGTGGGTGAGCGCCGAGCCTCCGCTGGGGAAGAACGGGGTGATGTTGATGCTGTACTCCCCCGTGCTCAGCGAATAGGGCCCCGGGGAGAGCATGGTGGCGTCGTCCTCGGTGACGATCATGTACAGCCGCTTGCCCTGGTACTTCTTCCGGAACGCCGCCGCGTTGGCCTTGCACTGCGAGTCCACGAAGGGGCCGTCGCAGGCGCCCACGTACTTGTCCAGGAAGGTCCCCAGCCCGCCCAGCGGCTCGGCTTCGTCACGCAGCCTGGCGAAGCGAGGGTCCGCGTCCGCCAGGGCAAGCGCGGGCACGAGGAGGAGGGCGGCGGCGAGGAGGATGCGATTCACGGGCGGGGTCTCCGGGAAACAGGGGGTCAGCCCGCAATCGTGCCATTTCGGAAAGCGTCCGGCACCCGTTACATGGGTGTGCAAGGGTGGATGTAGGTGAAGAAGTTGCCTACATCTGGCTACCGTGTAGGTTGCGCCTGTCACCACCTGTTCCGGGAGCTACCCCCATGTTCGAGCGTCCTCACGAGCGCCGTTCCCACCTGCGTTTCGACAAGGCCTTCACCGTCTACCTCACCACCCAGGATGGGATGCTTCGGGGGGTGGGCCGCAACATCAGCGCGCGGGGCATGTTCGTGGAGGTCCGGGACCAGGTGGGCCTGGGGGAGAAGCTGAAGGTGACGTTCGCCGGCGAGGACGGGACGGAGATGACGTGCCTGTGCGAGGTCCGCTACCAGGTGGCCCTGGCCTTCGGGCGCAAGGACGGGCGCGAGGGCAGCAGCCGCGGCGTGGGGCTGCGCATCGTGGCGTATGAGACGCAGGACGACGCGCCCCTGCTCCTGGTGGACCGCGAGCGGGTGATGCACTGACGTCGTCCCGGGGCCCGGAACAAACGAAAGGGCACGGCCTCCTGGAGGAGGACCGTGCCCTTCGTGTTTCCAGCGGTGGGCGGCGTGCCCGGGGCCGCGGCTACTGCGAGAAGCCCTCGAGGAGGTAGTGGGCCTCGATGCGCTTGAGCGCGAGAATCATCGCGGCGCAGCGGGTGTCCACCGTCTCACCGATGCAGTACTGGCGGCTGTCGTGCATCTCCGTCTTTCGCGGCTGGTTGCGGGAGATGTCGCGGATGATGCGGTAGTTGCGCTTCATGGCGCGCTCGAGCCGCTGGTCGACCTCGGCCTCGGTCCAGCGCTCCATGCGCTTGTTCTGGATCCACTCGTAGTAGCTCACCGTCACGCCGCCGGCGTTGGCGATGATGTCCGGGATGAGCTCGATGCCGCGCTTCTCCAGGATGCGGTCGGCCTCCGGGGTGGTGGGGCCGTTGGCGCCCTCGGCCACCAGCTTGACGCGCAGGCGCTCCGCCACCTCGGCGGTGATTTCGCCGCCCAGGGCCGCGGGGACCAGGATGTCCGCCTGGACGTCCCAGAGGTCCTTCTTGTCGATGCGCTGGGCGCCCGGGAAGCCGAGCACGCTGTGCTTGAGGTTCTTCGCGTCCTGCACGTAGGCGGAGAGCGCGCTCACGTCGATGCCGTCGCCATTGAAGATGGTGCCGTCGGCGTCGTTCACCGCGAGCAGGCGGGCGCCCATCTGCGACAGGATGTTGGCGGCGTGGCTGCCCACGTTGCCGAAGCCCTGGAGGATGAACGTCTTGCCCTTCACGGACTCGCCGCGGTCGGCGTAGTAGTCCTCGATGCAGAAGGCGACGCCCTGGCCCGTGGCCTTGTTGCGGCCCTCGGAGCCACCGATGCGCACGTCCTTGCCGGTGACGATGCCGCGCAGGTTGTGGCGCTCGCGCTCACCGTCCGAGTACTGGCGGTAGAGCAGGGCCATGATGCCGGGGTTGGTGCCCACGTCCGGCGCCGGGATGTCGATGTCCGGGCCAATCATGCTCTTGAGCCGGTACATGAAGCGCAGGGTGATGGCCTCGATCTCCTCGCGGCCGTACTCGCGCGGGTCAATCTGGATGCCGCCCTTGCCGCCGCCGAAGGGGACCTCGGCGATGGCCGTCTTCCAGGTCATCTCCGCGGCCAGGGCCTTGAAGAGGTCCAGGGACACCTCGCGGTGGTAGCGCAGGCCGCCCTTGTAGGGGCCGCGCGCCTGGTTGTGCTGCACGCGGTAGGCCTTGAAGCGCTGCGACTCACCGGGGACCAACTGGTACACCTTGCCGTCGGGCAGGCGCAGGTGGCCCTGGCGGATGTCCACGTCCGAGCCCAGCAGGGCGCGGCCGTTGAGGATGATGTTGCCGTTGGCCAGCAGCTCCAGGCCTTCCTTGTTGCGCACCTGCGTCTCGGGCAGGTTGGAGAAGGTCCGCGCCTTCTCCTCGGAGAGCGGGACGAGGCGGTCCTTCAGCTTCGCCGTGACGTAGAAGATGTGCTCGTAGTCCGGCTCCTCCAGCTCGAGGCGGACGCGCTTGTCCAGCGCGATGAGGTCCGCGGCACGATGGAAGATCTCCATCGCCTCGGTGTAGACGGTGCGCTTGGGCGTAGGAGCCGGGGCACGCATGAAATTCTCTTCGCTGGCCATGACGGAAGATGCTCCTTGTCGCGTCGCCGCTCGTGGGCGAGGCACGTGGGGGTAGCGGCGCCCTTATGTGCATAGGCGCTCCGAGAGTTCAACCGCGCCAAGCACCCCCCGCGCCTCAGAATCTGGAAAGATAACGGGCACTTATCGCAACGCGATGTGTCAGCGGCGACAGACGCGGTGTGTCATCCGTGTCAGGGTGGTCAACCGTGGAGATGGTTGGAAAACCAACGATGCGGGCGCGCGGAAACGGGTCGGGGAGGCGGGGAGGGTGCGCTCCTGCCTTCATTTCTGCTTGCCGGACATGAGCCGCCATGGTACTCCCCGCGCACCTGTCGCGCCGACATAGCTCAGCGGTAGAGCAACTGATTCGTAATCAGTAGGTCCCCAGTTCAAGCCTGGGTGTCGGCTCCAAGAAGAAAGAAGGGCTGGTTGCTTCAAGCAACCAGCCCTTTTTGTTTTCCGCGGCGGGCAACTCGGGGCCGCGACAATTTCAGCGGCCCTGCTTCCTCACCGGAACTCATCCACGATGTAGACGCCTGCTCGGGGCGAATCGGTGATGGCTGTCCCTGGCTTGGACTCCGGGTGCTTTCGGAGCTGCCCGAACCCAGGGTGGCGAGCAGGGCGGCCAAGGCAAGGAACGGGACGTCCGTGCCATCCGTCAGGGTCACGACCAACGGAATGCCCTCATCGCGGTCGAGATCCCGGATGGACTCCAGGATGATCTTGTTGCGGGCCACCGTGAGTGGTTCGAGCCGACCTTCCCAGCCGATCATCTTCGTCTTGCTCGGGTTGACGGGCTGCTCGAAGCGCAACGTCGTGATGACCTGCCCTTTCACGTAGACGGAGTGGGTCCCGTTCGCCGGATGCTCGGAGAGCAGGATGGACCGCCGAGCGTGGTCGGCGGCCTGCGCACCCAACGTCGCTAGCGCTACGAATGTCAGGATAGATCTTGTGGATTGGGTAGGTCTCATAGAGCAGACAACCTCCAAGAGCGTGGTGGGGCAAGTCACTCTTCGCTCGTTGTTGCCTGAAAGGCAGTGCAACCTGCGAGGTATGGAGCTTTGGTTGGAACGCGTGTAGTGGGAGCTGTCGCGCGAACTCCGCTGAAGTCGTCAGACTCCAAAGTCAGGCTGCAGCGCGTCCTGATTCCCAGCGGCGCCTTCGGGGGATGCCATGAGATGGGTTGCAGTCGTGTCGTTGCTGCTTCTTTCGGCGGGGTGCGCGACCACCCGCGTTGTCCATATTGACGTCGGGAATGGGCAGCAGGTCGTCCACGAGTCGGTGGATGTTGACCCGGTTCTGGTGAGTGAGGACGAGTTCAAGTCCGCCCTCACGCGCCTCATCCTGGACCTGCGGATGGACGTTGCGTTCTGAGAGGCTGATGAGAGGGATGAGCGCGGGTGGTCTCGGTCCAAATCGCTTCTGGCGTCTTCCCAAGGCATCGTCGATTCAGGTTCGGGCAGTTCGCTGGAGACCCTGTACTCGCGCATCTGCCCCGACGCGGACGATTGCTTGACCCTGGTGGGTGGGACGGGGCTGACGTTCTCCCGGAAGGACCGGACGCTGATGGCGCTATCCTTCGCGCTCGACACCGTATGGGAGAGCGTCGAGGTCGAGGTCGGCAAGGTGCTGAACCCGGTGGCGCTGAAGGCCATGGTGACATCGGCCGCGCTGACGCTGCTCCTCACGCTGGCGTTGCCCGAGCCTGTCACCAAGGTCATCGCCGTGGCCTTGACGGCGGCGATGGTGGCCTACCTGGGCGTGGTGCCCGTCTGGGAGATTGGGCGCGGATTCGTCCGGTTGTGGGATGATGCGGGGACGGCGATGAGCGTCATCGAGCTACGCTGAATGTTGCCCTGGCGCCCGGGGCCGCTGCCGCCTTGGCGATGTATTCGGACGGGCGGTATCCGGGCGACGCCGAAGGGCCGGTCCATCACATCTGCACGAACAAGAACACCCTTGCTGACGCTACCGGAGGGCCTTGGACGCCGAGGTGCGAGGTGGTCTTCAAGAAGGCCGGAATGACTCTTGAGGACGCTGCAAACAAGGTGCGGCTCAATGGGCACGATGGGCCTCATCCTGAATTTTATCACAATGAGGTGCTGCTGCGACTCAATCGTTCTGTTGCACGCTGCCGAACGACGGAGAGCTGCCGGGCCAGTTTGATGAAGGAACTCGCGAAGATTGCAGATGAGTTGCTCACACCGGGCTCAGAATTGGGCAGCTTCATCGTGAAGTAGGAGGGTAGGGTGGAACGGAACTTCTATTGGGTGAGACTTGGTGATGTGCCGCAGTGGCTTCTTGAGACGCCGATACGGGATTCTGGTGAGGCGTTTGACGAGCCTTGGATGTTCGCGGATGGGCGCGTCCCTCCAGACTCTGGACCCATCAAGGCCCAGATCTCACATCCCGGGAAGAAGCGCGCGTTCGTGTTCGCAGGAGTAGAGGGAACTCCCATCGTCAGCGAAGCACTCGCGAACGTTTTCAGGACGCTGGCTCCCGACGATGTTCAGCTCTTTCCGGTGTCGATTGAGAGAGAGTCCGAGCAGTACTTCGTCGTCAATGCAATCAAGGTAGTTGATGCCATTGACGAGGCACGGTGCCGGGAGGTGCATCACTATGACGAACCGTCCCCTGATTACCCAGGCGAGTACAACTGGATCTACGGACTGCGAATCGACCCCTCGAAGACTGAAGGCGCGCATGTCTTTCGGCTGAAGAAGTTCAAGACCGCGTTCATCGTCTCAGAGGAAGTCAAGGACACGCACGAACGGGTCGGCAACCTGGGCGTGTCGTTCGAGCGCGTGACAGAGGCTCCCGACCTCCATTGACGGTCGGTCGTGTTCCTTCGGCGAGCGTGCGTGAAGGGCCCTGCCGCTCCCCCGTCGAACCGCGATGAGGGCTCGTGGTCAGTGGTGCGCGGGCAGGGGCGCCTCGGCGGCTTCGGGCGCCTCGGCGGCGCGCACCTCGACGCGCGGCAGCCGCACCAGCTCCATCGTGGCGGACGCCAGGTCGATGCCCTCCTCGCGGAAGCGCGTGAGTACGCGCCGGGAGATGGCGTCCTTCACCTCGCGCACGCCGTATGTCTTCACGAGGAAGCGCACGCTCAGCTCTACCCAATTGTCCGTGAGCCGCAGGTAGACGCGGGGCTCCAACTCGCTGGCATGAATGAGGAAACGCTCGCGCAGGTGGGCCAGCTCCCGGTGGCCCTCCTCGATGATGCCGGCGGTGGCCTCGCGCACGGCCGCCAGCACGGTGGCCTCGGCGCGCTGCAGGTCCGTGTCGTACCGCAGTGGGAGCCGGAGCTCCTCCCAGAGGAAGTTGAAGCTGCGCGTATAGTTGTACGTGGGCTGCTTGAAGACCTCCGCGTTGGTGATGGTGACGACGCGCCCGGTGTACTGGCGCGCGGACACCCAGTGGTGCGGGTCGGGATTCAGCAGCGCGGGCACACCCATCTCCATCACCGTCGTCTTGAGCAGGCCAATGTCCAACACGTCTCCACGCACGTCTCCAACCTGGATGCGGTCGCCCAGATCGAACGTCTTTCCGAAGACGATGACGAAGTAGCCCGCTACGGACAGCACCGCGTTCTGCGAGGCGAAGGCGAGCCCGCCAGCCAGCAGACCCAGGAACGTCGCCAGGCGGTTGGGGTTGTCGAACCAGATGGACAGGAGCAGCAGCGTCCCCACCGCGCCGAACGCGAGCCGGATGCCCTTGCGCGCCCAGATGGAGCGGCGAGACACACCCGTCCCCAGCCCCACCACCACCGTCAGCAGCGCGCGCACACCCAGCACCACCGCGAGCACGGTCAGCGACAGCACCACCTTGTGCAGCGTCTCTGCGTTGAGGCCGAGGACGCGGACACCGAACAGCTCCATGCCCACAAGCTGTGTTGGCCTCCAGGGCGCCACAAGGACGCAGGCGTCACGCGGCGGACAACCAGACAGGCGCAGGCCCGGCGCCTGGAGGAACTCGGGCCCGAGGTGAGCGGGGCGAACGCACCTGGACGACGAGGACCGTGCGCTGCCCGACAGCGCTTCCGCACGGGCGCGGACGGCGCGGATGGTTCACTGTTCTCGAGCCGCCACACGAACGCTCGACGAAGCGCGGCGCACTTCGCGGAGGCGCCGTTCCGTCTACCTCCCAGGCTTGAACTGGAGGCAGACCATGGCTTCGGACGACAACACCCCCCCTTCCCGCCGTCAAATCGTCGGAGGGCTGGCCACTGGCGTTGCAGCGGCGCTCGCCACGCCAGCGTTGGCCCAGGACGGAGGGACGGCACCCGCCGTCGCGGCGCCGCTCCAGAACCCTGTCACGCTGTACCCGAAGCCTCCGTTTGCGAAGCAGTCGCAGCCCTGGCCGGGGCTGTCGAGCAAGATGCAGCCCCGGCCGGACCATGGCGAGAAGCGCTACAAGGGCGCTGGCCGCCTCGCGGGCCGCAGGGCGCTCATCACCGGCGGAGACTCCGGCATCGGCCGCGCCGCCGCCATCGCCTACGCGCGCGAGGGCGCAGACGTGGCCATCAACTACCTCCCCGCGGAGGAGCCCGACGCGCAGGAGGTGGTGGCGCTCATCAAGGCCGCGGGCCGCAAGGCGGTGACGCTGCCCGGCGACCTCCGGAGCGAGGCCTTCTGCGAGAAGCTCATCGCCGACGCCGTGAGCCGGCTCGGGGGGCTCGACATCCTCGTCAACAACGCCGCCCGGCAGCAGAGCCACGACTCCATCCTGGACATCACCACCGAGCAGCTCGACTGGACCTTGAAGACGAACCTCTACGCGATGTTCTGGATCACCAAGGCGGCCGTGCCGCACCTCAAGCCCGGGGCGACCATCATCAACACCACCTCCGTCGTCTCGTATGACCCGCCGGAGAACCTGCTCGACTACGCGATGACGAAGGCCGGCATCACGAACTTCACCCAGTGCCTGGCCAAGCAGTTGGCGAAGCAGGGCATCCGGGTGAACGGCGTGGCGCCGGGGCCATTCTGGACGCCGCTCCAGGTGACTGGCGGGCAGACGCAGCAGAACCTCGTCACGTTTGGCCAGAACACGCCCATGGGCCGCCCCGGCCAGCCCGCGGAGCTCGCGAGCATCTTTGTGGAGCTGGCGAGCCCGGGGACCAGCTACTCCACCGGGCAGATCTTCGGCGCCACTGGCGGGCGTGGCGGACCCTGAGCCGCCCTACGACGGGCGGCGGGCTGCGTCCCCGTCGTCGTGGCGCGCCTGCCTGGGCCGAGGCAGCGTCTCCGGGGGCGCGTCCTGCCGGCGAATCACGGACATGGAGCCGTCGGTCTCCAGCACGACGGCCTCCACCGCCCCGAGCCGGGCCACGCCCTGGTCGCGCAGCACGGAGAGCACCTCCTCCTCCACCACCCGGGCCCGGCGCATGGCCTGGGGAAGGAAGCGGCCCTGGCGCACGAGCATGACCGGCTCGGACTTCACCAGCGTGTTGAAGGCGGGCCACCTTCCCGACGTCCAGGTGACCAGGAACTGGAGGCCGATGAGCACGGCGAAGGCGAGCAGGCCCTCGGTCAGGGCCACGTCCTTGGACAGCAGCACCGTGGCCAGCGTCGAGCCCAGCGCCACCGTCACCACCAGGTCGAAGGCGTTGAGCTTGGAGAGGGTCCTAGGACCGGAGAGGCGCAGCATCAGCACGAGGGCCACATAGGCCGCCGCGCCCACGAACAACACCCGGGCCAGGTCATGCCAACTGTCGAAGAACATCGTCCTCCTCCTGGAGTCCTGCGTGACGTCAGTGGGCATTGCGCGTCGTGGAGGCGCCGCCCCCCAGCCCCAACGCTTCCCGGTTCTTGAAGAAGATGAAGACGCCCATCACGACGAGGAAGCCGGAGAAGGCTGTCTTGAGCGTCGCCTGGGAGACGAAGTGGGACGCCCAGGTGCCCAGCAGGATGCCCACCACGGCGATGGCCGTGAAGATGCCCAGGGAGACCCAGGGCACCTCGACGTGGCCGAGGTAGCCGGCGAAGCCCACGAGGGAGTTGAGGGCGATGACGAGCAGGCTGGTGCCCACCGCCTGCTTCATGGGCAGGCCCACCAGCAGCACCAGCGCCGGGACGATGAGGAAGCCGCCGCCCACGCCGACCAGTCCGGTGAGGCCCCCCACCCCGAGCGCGGCCAGCGCCATGAGGGGGAAGGACGCCTTCCGGGGCTCGGGCGCCTGCGCGGTGTCCTTCCGGCCGTTGCGGAACATGAAGATCGCGGAGACGAGCATCACCGTGGCGAAGAGCAGGAGCTGCGTCGTCCCGGAGATGAGCGCGGACAGGCGCGCCCCGGCGTAGGTGCCCGCCATGGCCACCGCCCCGAAGACGAGGGCCGCCTTCCACTGGACGTTGCCCTTGCGCCAGTGGCTCGCCGCGCCGAAGAGGCTGGTGACGCCCACCACGGCGAGCCCCATGGCGATGGACTCCTTGGCCCCGTAGCCCAGGACGTACACGAGGATGGGGACGGTGATGATGGAGCCGCCGCCGCCGAGCAGGCCGAGCGACAGGCCCATGAGCGCCGCGAGGGAGAAGCCGAGGAGGGGCATGGTGTCTGTCCTGTCGCGCCGCGCGCTCAGCCCTGGGGCCGGGGCGCGGGCGGCTCACGCACGGCGAGCATCCCGCCCGCCAGGTTGAAGAGGTGTTTGAAGCCGCCACGGGCGAGCAGCTCCGCCGCCTGCGCGGAGCGCCCGCCCGAGCGGCAGATGAGCAGCAGCGGCGCCTCGCGCGGCCACGCGGCGGCGGCGGCCTCGAGCGTGCCCAGGGGGACGAGCTCGGCGCCGGGCAGGTGGCCCAGGGGGCCCGTGTACTCGTCCGGCTCGCGCACGTCGATGCGCCGCACCTCGGGGCCAAGCGTGTCGAGTCGCGAGGGCGCGATGTTCTGATAGGGGCGGGGTGTCATGGTCGGGACTCCTGCGAAGAGGTCAGAAAGCTCAGGCGCCCTGGGGTGAGGGCGCCGTGTGTCCGCAGGCGCGGTTGGCCGGGACGGCGGCGTCAATCAGCCTGGGCTTGGGCAGGTTGAGGTTCTCCATGATGTGGATGAACTCCTCCTGGCTCTTGCCGGCCACGCGGGGGTTGTGCCGCTTCTCCTCGGCGATGCTCGTCACCGTGCGGCCCTTGTAGTCGTGGCCGGGGTAGACGAGCGTCTCGTCGGGGAGGGCGAAGAGGACGCGCGTGAGGCTGTCGTAGAGCTGGCGCGCGTCCCCGTTCTGGAAGTCGGTGCGGCCGTTGCCGCGCACGAGCAGGGCATCTCCGGTGAAGACGCGGTCGCCGAGCAGGTAGCTGAGGCTGTCATCCGTGTGCCCTGGGGTGGCGAGCACCTGGAAGACGAGCTGACCGACGCGCACCTCGTCCCCGTGACGGACCTGGACGTTGGCGCAGCTGGCGCCGTTCACGCTCCCCACCACCGTGGCCTGCGTGCGCTCCCGCAGCGCGCCCGACGCGGTGACGTGGTCGGCGTGGACGTGGGTGTCGAAGACGTGGGTGAGGGTGAGGTCCAGCTCGGCCACCAGCTGCAGGTCGCGGTCGGCCTGCTCCAGCACGGGGTCGATGAGGACGGCCTGGCGCGTGGCCTCGTCGCCGATGAGGTAGGTGTACGTCGAGGACTCGGAATCGAAAAGCTGCCGGAAAATCATGTCGAAGCCTCCTGTCCATGAGAGCCCGGGGCGTGGAAGAAGGATTCAGGCCCTCCTGCTGAATCCTTTCCTGGGACCCTGGCTCTCACGCGACATGACTTCCTCCCTCCTCCTTCCTCTCCTCGGCGGGGCCCTCATCGGGCTGAGCGCCTCCCTGCTGCTCCTGGCCAACGGCCGGGTCGCCGGCATCAGCGGCGTGGTGGGCTCGTTGCTGGCCCCCGTGCGCGGTGACATCTCCTGGCGCGTGCTCTTCTTCGCCGGGCTGCTCGCCGGGGGCCTGCTGCTCGCCTGGCTGCGGCCCGGCTCCTTCCCTGTGCCCTCGGCCCCAAGCGCGGGCGGCGTCTGGCTGCTGGCGGGGGCCGGACTGCTGGTGGGGTTCGGCTCGCGGCTGGGCAACGGCTGCACCAGCGGGCACGGCGTCTGCGGCATCAGCCGGGGCTCGGTCCGCTCCATCTCCGCCACGCTCACCTTCATGGCCACGGGCGTCCTCACCGTCTTCCTGGTCCGCCACGTCCTCTAGAGAAAGCCCCCCATGCGTCCCTCCCTCAGTGCGTTTCTCAGTGGCCTCATCTTCGCCCTCGGACTGGGCCTCGCGGGCATGACGGACCCGGCCAACGTCCTCGGCTTCCTCGACATCACGGGCGACTGGGACTACCGGCTCGCGTTCGTGATGGGAGGCGCCATCGCCGTTCACGCGGCGCTGCGGCCCCTCATCCAGCAGCGCGCGCGGCCCCTGTTCGCCGCCAGGTTCCCCGCGTTCGCCGCCAGCAAGCCGGACGCGAAGCTCCTCGTGGGCTCGGCCCTCTTCGGCGTGGGCTGGGGGCTGGGCGGCTACTGCCCTGGTCCCGCGCTCACCGCCCTGGCGACCGGGGCCGTCCCGTTGCTCGTCTTCGTGCCCGCCATGTTCGCCGGCTTCTACCTCGCGCAGGTGCTGCAGGCGCGGAGCGGCCAGGGCGCACCGCGTCCAGGCGCCCCGAGCGTGGGCGCCGCGCCCGCGCCGTAGCCCCGGTGCCGCCATGAAGAAGCAAGGGCGCTCCGCCTCTCAGAGCGCCCTCGGCCTTCACCGGGAACCTTTCACCCGCCCCACCGTGTCCTCATGCCTGTGAGCGCCCGCGCCTTCATTGAACGTGCCCTGGAGCACCTGCCCGCCCTGAGACGGGTGGGGCGCAGGCTGACAGGCAGCGTCGCGGAGGCGGATGACCTGGTGCAGGAGACGCTGGCGCGTGCCCTGGAGCAGCGCGGCGCGCTGAGAGAGCCCGCGCGCCTCAAGGCCTGGCTGCTCGCCGTGCAGCGCACCGTGTACCTCAACTCCCGCCGGGGCCTGCGGCCTCACCTGGAGGTGCTGGAGGGCGGGCTGGGCAGGGCGCGGCCACCGGAGCCCTCCGCGGACCTGGAAGAGGAGCTGCACGCCCGCACCCTGAGCGCGGGGATGCAGGCGGCGCTCGAATCCCTGGCGCCGGAGTGGCGCGACACGTTGTGGCTGCGGGAAGTCGAAGAGCTGAGCTACGAGGAGATTTCCCACGTGCAGGGCTGCCCGGTGGGCACCGTGCGCTCGCGGCTGGCGAGGGCGCGGCTGGCGATGCTCGACTTCCTCGAGAAGGAGAAGGCCCATGGAAGCCTGTAGCCCCCAGTGGCAGGAGCGTCTCTCCGCGTGGTTCGACGGTGAGGTCCAGGCCCATGAGCACCAGGCGGTGGAGCATCACCTGGCCCGCTGCGCCGGCTGTGCCCGGGAGGCGGCCCGCTACGCCTCGCTGCGGCAGGCGCTGAAGGCGGAGGGCGCCGCGGAGGCGCGAGTGTCGCCCGCGCTGGAAGAGCGTGTCACCCGGCTGGCGCCACGTCCCCGGCCGTCCTTTCCCAGGCGGAGGCTGGCGGCGGGCCTGGCCGCGGCGCTGACGTCGGTGGGCGTGCTCTGGACGTCCTGGCCCAGCGGCCTGGGCATGAACGAGGCGCTGGCGATGGACCTCGAGCGGCACCACCTCAAGGCCTTCTCCCGGGTGACGCCCTGCGAGTTCGAGTCCTCGGACCCGGCCGAAGTGAAGGCGTGGGTGGAGCGGGAGGTGGGCTATGCGGTGGAGGTGCCGGTGGTGCCCGGGGCGACGTTGCTGGGCGCCCGTCGCTGCCGGCTGCACGGGAAGCTCTCCGCCTCGCTGCTGTACCGGCACGAGGGCGGCAAGGCGATGACGCTCTTCCTTCCACTGCCGGGCTCGGACGCGGCGCGGGAGGCGGCCCGCTTCGCGGGTGATGGGCCTCGGTGCACGCAGGGGCCCGTGGGTGAGCGCATCTGCGTGGCGCCTCGTGGGGGCGCGCTGGCCGTCTCCGAGCTGGAGCCCGCGGTGCTCCTGGCCGCGCTGGCCCGCCTCGCTCCCTGAGGTGCCCGGGCAGCGGTCGGGGCGCCGGGCGGGGGAGGGCGCTGAATCCTTTGGCCGCCGCCACGGCTCTCACCGGGCTGCACGCACTTTCCGGGGGCCCTCTGGCCTCCGGTGCTGAATGGAGCCGCGCCATGAAGGTCGTTCTCGTCGTCACCGTCGCCGCGTTCGTGGGTCTCCTCTTCATCGCCTGCGCGCGCCCGCGGTCAGGTGACGCCGCCGTGGGGGCCGAGGCCCGCCGACGGGTGGAGGCGGGCGCCACGCTGGTGGATGTCCGCACGCCCGAGGAGTACGCCGCCGGGCACCTGCCGGGCGCGGTGAACATCCCCGTGGGAGCGCTGGCGGAGCGGCTCGGTGAGCTCGGCTCGCCGGGGACGCCCCTGGTCGTCTACTGCCGCAGTGGCGCGCGCAGCGCGCGCGCCGAACGCTTGTTGAAGGCGCAGGGGTTCCAGGACGTCTTCGACCTCGGGCCCATGTCGGCGTGGCCGTGACGCGCGAGGCGGTGGAGGCGCGCCGCCGTCCGGGAACTCCGCGCGGCCCGCCTCGTGTCTCCTCCGCTGTCTCCTTCCTCCCCTCGTGAGGTGCTCCACGATGTCCCGTCTTTTGTCCGCGCTCGGCGCGCTGCTCGTCCTGGCCTCCGGCTGTGTTTCATCGCGGCCCCCGGTCGCCGACAGCGCTCCGACGTCCCAGCGACAGCAGCTCACCGTCCTCTACGTGGCGGACCTGCACGCGCAGCTGCGTGCCCACCCCGAGCTCTTCTGGCGCGGCGGGAAGGAGCGCATCGAAGTGGCGGGTGGCTTCGCCCGCGTGGCCGCCGCCATCCAACGGATTCGGGCCGAGCGCGGTGGGGACGTGCTGGTGCTCGACGCCGGTGACACGATTCAAGGTTCGGGCGCGGCGGCCCTCAGCGAGGGCGGGGCCCTCATTGAGCCACTCAACGCGCTCGGGCTGGACGGCGGGGTGCCCGGCAACTGGGAGGTGGTGTACGGCCCCGCGGTGCTGCGCCAGCGCGCCCGTGAGCTGAAGCACCCGCTCTTCGCGGCCAACCTGCGCGACGCGGCCAGCGGCGAGCGGCTCTTCCCGCCGTACCTGGTGAAGACGGTGGGCGGGGTGAAGGTGGCCGTGGTGGGCTTCACGGACCCGGACGTCCCGCGCCGTCAGCCCCCGGGGTACAGCCAGGGGCTGCGCTATGACGGCCCGGAGGCGCTGCCGGCGCTGGTGCGCGAGGTGCGCGAGCGCGAGGGCGCCCAGGTGGTGCTCCTGATGACGCACGTGGGGCTCGCCAAGGCCGTGGGGCTGGCCGCCAGGGTGCCCGGCGTGGACGCGCACCTCTCCAGCGACACGCACGAGCGCACCTATGAACCCATCGAGCAGGCCGGTAGCTGGGTGGTGGAGCCTGGCGCCTTCGGCTCCTTCCTCGGCCGGTTGGACTTGTGGCTGGAGGACGGGAAGGTGGTGGATCGCCGCTGGGAGCTCATCGAGCTGACCGCGTCGCGCTTCCCCGAGGACCCCGAAGTGGCGCGGCTCGTGGAAGCAGCGCTCGCGCCTTACGAGGAGGAGCTGTCCGTCCCGGTGGGGCACACCGACGTGACGCTCGCGCGCTACGCGGTGGTGGAGAACCCGCTGGACAACGTGCTGGCTGATGCCATCCGCGCCGCGGGCGGGACGCAGATTGGCCTCTCCAACGGCTTTCGCTTCGGCACGCCGCTGCTGCCCGGGCCCGTGCGCGAGGCGGACCTGTGGAGCTTCTTTCCCATCACCAACAAGCTGAAGACGGGCAAGGTGAGTGGCCGCCAGCTGCGCGCCTTCTGGGAGCAGGAGCTGGAGAACGTCTTCGCCAAGGACCCGGAGAAGCGCTTCGGCGGGTGGCTGCCTCGCCCCTCGGGGATGACGCTGCGCTTCCGCGCGGAGGCCCCCAAGGGGCAGCGCCTCCTCGCCCTGGAGGTCGCTGGCGAGCCGGTGGTGGACGAGCGCCTCTACACCGTGACGGCCTGCGAGCGGGAAGGCGACTCGCCGGACATGCTCTGCCGCATCCCCGGCGTCCAGGAGCCGCGGGTGCTCGACGTGGACGCGCACGAGGCGGTGCGCCGCTTCCTCGCCGGCAAGCCACGCCTGCGCGCGTCGCTGGAGGGCCGCGCGGTGGGCGAGGACCTGCCGGCCGTGCTCCGCACCCAGCAGGTCCAGCCGTGAGCGGGACTTCCTCTCACCGCCCCCCTGAAATGACCGCGCCTCTCGCCGCTTCCAAATCGACTCTCGCCGCGCCTCCTCCCGAAGGCCCCTGGCGCCGACGGCTGCCGGGCCTCGGGCTCGCCGCTGGGCTGGCGGTGGTCAGCTACGGGCTGGCCACGCTCCCCGGCCTCAAGGTGGTGGGGCCCCTCACGGTGGCCTTGTTGATAGGCATCTCACTGCGCACGGCGCTGGGGCTGGCCCCCGGCCTGGTGGAGGGCACGCGCTACTCGGCGCGCACGGTGCTGCGGTTGGGCATCGTGCTGATGGGGGCGCGGCTCGACTTCGGGCTGGTGGCGACGGTGGGCCCGCGCGTGCTGCTGCTGGCCCTGGCCGTCATCGTCGGCGGCATCCTGGGCATCCGCTGGGTGACGAAGTGCTTCGGCGTGCCGGAGAAGCTGGGCACGCTGCTGGCCGTGGGCACCTCCATCTGTGGCGCCAGCGCGGTGGTGGCCGCCAGCTCCGTCACCCGCGCGGAGGAGGAGGACACCACGCTGGCGGTGGGCCTGTGCGGAATCCTGGGCACGGTGGGCGTCCTCTTCTACGTCTTCGTGGGGCCGCTGCTGGGGCTGAGCACCGCGCAGCTCGCCATCCTGTCGGGCGCCACGTTGCATGAGGTGGCGCAGGTCATGGCCGCGGCCTTCACCTGGGGCACCTCCGCCGGGGACCTGGGCACGCTGGTCAAGCTCACCCGCGTGGTGCTGCTGGCCCCCGCGCTCGTGGTGCTGGGGCTGGTCTCCGGCGCGGGCGGGCAGGTGCGCTATTCGCTGAAGGAGCCGCCCATCCCGTGGTTCGTCATCGGCTTCCTCGCGGTGGGCATGCTGGGCACGGTGGGCGTGGTGCCCGCCGCCGCCAAGGCGTGGCTCTCCACCGCCAGCGTCTTCCTCATGGTGATGGCCATGGCGGCCATGGGGCTGGGCACCCACCTGCGCATGGTCCGCCGCGCGGGCATGCGGGTCGTCTACGCGGGCCTCGTCGGCTTCGCCGCCCTGGCGCTGTCCGCCTGGGGGCTCATCCAGTTGCTGTCCATCCAGTAGCCCTTGAACTGCTTCGGAGTCCGTCCAGATGAATCGCTTCCTGCCATTGCTCGTCATCGCGCTCATCACCGCGCCCCTGGCCGCGCTCGCCGCGCCGCCGTCCCAGCCCGCGAAGGAGGAGGTGCCCGCTCGCCAGGGCAAGCTCGTCTTCGTGGCCACCACGGGCCTGGAGGACATCGGCACCCTCTCCAGCTCCCTGCGGCACGTGAAGAGCGCCAAGGCGTCGGGTTACCTCTCGGACGTGGTGTGGCTCACCTACGGCCGCGCGGTGGTGGCGCTGGACCCGACGGTGAAGGCCGTGCCGGCGGAGGTCCGCGAGGCCGCCCAGGCGGCGAAGGCCGCGGGCGTGCGGCTGGTGGCGTGCGCCACCGCGCTGCAGAAGTTCGGCATTGACCCGAAGAAGCTCCAGCCCCAGGCCGACGTGGTGGACAACGGCGTGGCGGAGCTGTCGCGCCTGGTGGCCGAGGGCTACCAGGTCATCCGCTACTAGCGAGGCGTGGCCACCCCATGGAGCGCGCGACACACAGGACGCGGACCGTGCTGTCCCTCTGCCTGCTGGCCCTGGCCGGCGTGGCGCGGCGGGGCCGGGCCGAGGCGGTGGTGGAGGAGGAGGCCGCGGAGGCGGGGCCGCGGCTGGAGCTCAAGGAGGCGCTCCAGGTCCGAATCGACCAGGGGCTGGGCGCGCCGGGCGCCGCCGCCGTGAGCCTGCGACGTGGGCGGGTGGGGCTGCACCTGACCGGGTCGCCGTGGGTGCGGGGCGGACTGGAGGTGTCGTTCGACCGGCTCGTCCTCCTGCCCGGGCCGCTCCAGGGGCCGCCGCTGGCCCTCCACGAGGCCAGCGCGACCTTCACCGTGCTGCCCCAGCGCGCCTGGCTGAGCGTGGGGCTGTTCCGTCCGCAGGTGGGCCGGGAGAGCCTCACCAGTGGCTTCGAGGTGGACTCGCTGGACAAGGCCATCACGCAAGGCCCCCTGCGCCAGCACCTCACCGGCAGGGAGTCGGGGCGCGCGCCGGGGGTGGACGTGGGGGGCCTCCTCCAGGGAGAGGGCTGGAGCGTGCGCTATGACTCGGGCCTGGTGGTGCACCGCCCCGGGTCGGAGGGGACGCGGCGACCGCCGCTGCTCGTGGCCCGCGCCGCGCTCACCCTGGGGGCGCCGGAGGCGGAGGCGTATTCCCTCAGCCTTCCCATGAATGACTTCGGCCTCCGGCCGGGCTTCACCCTGGCCCTGCAAGGGAGCACGGAGCCCGGGGGCGACTCGCGCTCCTGGGGCGTGGACGCGCTCCTGCGGCTGCGTCCGCTGGTGCTCTCCGCCGAGCTCCACCAGGTGGCCTCCCCCCAGGGACACGCGCTGCTCGCGCATCTGCGCGCGGGCTTCAACCTGCCAGGCCCAGGGGCCACGGTGCTCGAGCCATGGGCGCTGGCGGCGTGGGGCGCGGGCGGCGCGCTGGAGGACACCCCGGGCGGCGCGCGGCTGGATGCCGGGCTGAGCTGGTATCTCCAGCGGCAGGCGTTTCGCGCCACGCTGGGAGGGCGCTGGTGGCCTCCCGGACATGGCGCGCCCAGCGGTCAACTCGGCCTGTCGCTTCAGCACCGGCGCTAGTCTGGCGCGATGTAGTCTCCTGGCGCCATCCAGGAAGGCATCCTGGTGACCGGGCGTTCTTCCCACGAGGAGGCGAAGGGCGGATGTCGACGCGAACCGATGAGCAGTTGATGGAGGCCGCGCGCGCTGGCGATGACAAGGCCCTGGACGAGGTCCTCGCCCGCCACGAGAAGCAGGTGTACCGCTTTGGCCTGCGCATGTGCGGCTCGGAGGAGGACGCCATGGAGGTCCTTCAGGAGACGCTGTTCACGGCCTTTCGGGGCCTCCACGCGTTCCGGGGGGACGCGGCGCTGTCCACCTGGTTGTACCAGGTGGCCCGCACGCACTGCTTCCGCCTGCGCCGCCGCCGCGTCGGCGCGCCCGACGACTTCCAGCCGCTCGACGCGCCCGCGGCCACCCACGTCGCGGCGGAGGAGGCGACGCCGGACATGCTCTCCCATGCGCGGCAGATGGGCGAGGTGTTGCAGGCGGCCATCCTCGCGCTGCCGGAGGCGCACCGCGAGGTGCTCATCCTCCGGGACGTGGAGGGGCTCACGGCGGAGGAGGCGGCCGGCGTGGTGGGCATCGAGGTGCGGGCGCTCAAGAGCCGGCTGCACCGCGCGCGGCTGCAGATGCGCGAGCACCTCGCCACCCTCCTGGGGGAGGGCGCCCACGGACAGAGCCCGGGGTGTCCGGAGCTGGCGCAGGAGCTGTCGGAGTTCGCCGCGGAGGAGGTGGACCAGGCCGCCTGCGTGCGCCTGGAGGACCACCTGTCACGCTGCCCCCGCTGCAGCGAGGCGTGTGACGCGCTCAAGCGCACGGTGTCTCTGTGCCGGCGCATCCCCGGAGATGAGGTCCCCGCGCCCGTGCGCGCGGCGGTGCGACAGGCGCTGTCACGCGCGCTGCCCTCCTGAGTCCGCTCGCCTTGGCGCACCTGGGGGCGCGGCCTACGGGGCCGCGAGCGCCGAGTAGACCTCGAACCACGCCAGGTACGAGCGCCACGCCGGGTCTCGCAGCTCGACGAGGGCGCGTCGCGCCTTGTCCAGGCGCAGGGGCACGTCGAAGGGCAACCCTCTGTCGCCCTTCACCTCCAGTTGTGCCGCGAACCAGAGCACGTCCAGTTGCCCCGTATCGACGTCGGCGTGCGTGCGGGCCACCAGCGCGTCGGCATGCTTCAACGCCTCGCCCAGCCACCGCGCCGCCTGGGCGGAGGCCTGCTGGTCCACGGCATTCTCCGCCAGCCGCAGCTCCGCCAGCGTCACGGAGCGGAGGTCCTCATCGCGGTCCAACTGGTCGAACTGCTCAAGGTACAGCTTGCGCTGCGCTTCGAGCGCCCGCGCCGCGGCGTCCAGACGCCCCATCCGGGTCTCCGCGTTCGCGCGCAGGCCCGAGCTGATGAGGCGATACGAGCGCAGGACGTGCTCCGGCGTGGAGTGGGCCCACTTCAGCGCGCTCCGGACCGCGGGCGTCGCCAGGCCGCGCTCGACCTGCTCCAGGTCTTCCAAGGTCCGCCGTGGCTGGCCGGCACCCAGCGCAGCGGCGCCACGCGCCAGTCGCACCACCATCCGGTTGCGCAGGCCCTCTTCGTCCTGGGGGCTCGCTTCCACGAGCGGCAGCACCCGGTCATAGAGCGTCAGCGCCCGGTCGAAGCGGCCCGCGGCGAGGTTGTAGAGCGCGGCGCGGTCCAGGGCCAGAGGCAGGAACCTGGACAGCCGCTGCGTGGTCTCCACCATGGCCAGGGCCTTGTCCGCCGCCTGCGCCGCATCGGCTGCACGGTCGACGTGCAGCAGCGCATGGGCCCGCGCCATGGACACGGCCAGCCCCGCCCAGTTGTCCACATAGGGCAGTTGGTCCCGCTGCTCGAGGTACCCCAGGGCGATGTGGAAGTTGCCCACCTGCGTGTGCAGCAGCCCCAGCGCGCCCAGTATCATGGCCCGGTAGCGGACGTTGTTCCGCATCAGGTCCAAGGCCACCATGTAGTAGCGGTTGGCGCGCTCGGCGGCGGCGGGGTCGCGGTTGCGCAGGAAGTCCTCGTGATGGATGGCGCCCAGGAGCGCCTGCACCACGCGCTGGTTCTTCAGCTCCGGCCACGCGGCGCGCAGCTCCCTCCTGGCCGAGGTGACAGCCTGGGCGTGGGCATCCCCCTCCAGCCTGGAGAGCTGGCGCGCGGTGACGTAGGCCTTCACGAAGTGCGCGAGCGGCTTCGCCCTGTTCGGGGCGGTGGTGGTGACTTCCTTCTCCACCACGTCCGGACTCACGCCGGCTCGCAAGCGCAGGTTCATGGCTTCGACGGCGCTCTCCAGCGAGCCCGTCCGCTGCGTCACCAGGTCGAAGTCCTCACGCGCCCTGTCCTGGCGCTGCCGTGCCAGCCGCCGGTAGGCGCGGCCCATCAGGGCGCGGCGAAAGAGCCGCTCGGCGCGGCGGCGCTCCTCGCTACCCGGTGGCGTGTCGTCGACGTAGACCAGCGCCAGCGATTCCATGATGCCGTCGGCGCCGAGCTCCGCCGACCGCTCCACGGCGTCCTGAACCAGGACCCTTCTGCGCAGCGGGTCCTGCTGCTGCCGATAGAAGCCGAGCAGCGCCTCCCGCACGGCACGAGGCGGCCGGTCGCTTCGGAGCGCATTGATGTGGCGGCCCAGCTCCAGCGCGTACGCGTAGGCCGAACCGGCGGGCGCTGTCGTGAGGGCCTGCGCCATCGCCGCGTCCGCTTCGTCGTAGGGGCGTCCCCGGTACAGGGCGCGAACCGCGGCGCGAGCGAAGTCGAGCTGGTCGTCGGCCGGGAAGATGCGGTGCTCGGAGAGCCGTCGGCTCGCTTCGACCAAGGGCTCCCGCTCATCGAGCTCGCGGTACAGCGCGTCCGCTCGCGCGTGGTAGGCCTCCAGCACCGCGCGCGGCGTGGTGTCGGCGATTTCGGCCGCCTCCAGCTCCTTCCGGGCCCGCGTGAAGTCACCCGCGTCATCCGCCAGCTCGCTGCGCACCACCTGCTGGAAGACCGCGGCCGCGGGGCTGAGCGCGTTCGCGGGCTCCAGCGCGGCCACGCGCTGCTGCTCCGCGACGCTCAGTTCCTCCACCATGCGGCCCCGCTCGCGCTCCTTCATGGCGCGCCGGTGGTCGATGAGGACGCGGAGCGGCCCCTCCAGGCCCGCGGTGGTGGGGTCGCTCACCGAGTCCAGGTGACGGGCGTAGAACTCCGCCGCGCTGAAGTCCTCGAAGGCCAGGTGCAGCATGCTCATGCGCATCATCAGCACGCGGCGGAGCCTGGGCCGTGTCTCTAGCAGCAGCCGGTGGCGGTAGAGCAGCAGCTCATCGGCGCGGCGGCCGACCATCCTCAGCTCGGCGCTGAGCCGGCGCGCATCCCATGCACTGGGGACCTGGCCATCCAGCGGCAGTTGATACACGTCCAGGGACCGCGAGCGTGAACAGGTCGCGACCAGGGACGTGGCCGCGGGCGCCGGGTACTGGCAGTTCCAGGACTGGCTGGTGAGCTGGTCCGGATGGGCGGCGGCGGCCCGCTCGGCGGCGTCGTCACGCTCCGTCGCGAAGGGCACCCGGAACAGCACGCCGCTGTCGCTGGCATCAATGACGCCATCCGCGTTCGAGTCCGTGAAGAACTGCACCACGTACAGGTAGCGCCCGTCCCGGGAGAACGCCGGCTGGCCCGTCTGCCCCGGGATGTCGAGCGGCAGCGGGTGGGGCTTCGCGCCGGGCGCATCCAGGCGCAGCGCCTCCAGATGGGGCGCGGCGCGCGCGGCGAAGCCGGGGCCTACCTGCCGCACGGAGCGCTCGATGGGGACGTACACCAGCCAGCGCCCATCGGGGGAGAGGGTCGGGCTGGTCAGGTTCCGCTCGAGCAGGGGCGTCACGCGCCATGTGCCACCCAGCTCGACTCGCGACAGGTGAAGGTCGCCCTGGATGGTGGCCCGGCTCACCAGCGCGATGCGTGAGGCGTCCATCCACTCCGCCTGGAGGGCGTTGGCGTCTCCTTCGAGGCACCGGCGCTCCTTCGCGGTGGGCAGCTCGCGCACGCACAACTGGCCGCCGGCCTGGTTCCGGAACGAGATGTAGAGCAGGTGCTTCCCGTCGGGGCTGATGCGCGGCCAGGTGACATCCGCGCCTTCGTCGAAGAGCCGGCGCTCGCGGCCGCGCTCCAGGTCCTGCGTGTAGATTTCGGTCGCGATGTTGCGGTTGGACGCGAAGAGCAACGTGTTGTCATCAGGCGCCAGCTGTCCGAGGAACTGGTCCCCCACGCCGACGGTGAGCCGGGTGGGCATGCGCACGCCGCCGTCGTCCTCATCGTCCTGAGCCCAGGCACTGCCCGCGAGCAGCACGGCCAAGGCCACGCAGCACCGCAGCCAGCGCGTCAGCACTGCTTCTCTCCCCAGGTCCCATCCTCGGCCTCGACCCACCCGCCGCAGACGACACCCTCCGCGTGCACCTTGTGCCAGTTCCGGCGCAGCGTCTCCTCTGGGACGTCGGGCCGGGCCGACCGCATCCACTTCCAGAGCTGCTTGCGTGCGCGGTTCACCCGCTCCACCAGGGCCACGTCATCCGCCGTCATGCGCCCGGCCTGGCAGCGGCGCCGGGTATTATTCGCCAGCAGCCCGTCCCGTCCCTCTCCCACGCAGTGGCGTCGCAGCAGGTCGTCCACGCGGTCCGCTGGCGTCCTGCCGATGTTCTCCACCAGCGGCGTGGGCTGGATGCCCAGCGCTTCCAGTTGATTGGGCGTGAACGGCACCGGCGTGGGGTTCATGCCCGCGCGAGCCAGGCGCTGCTCCACGTCGTTGAACGAGCCCGAGGCCTGTTCCTCGAGCGCCGTCGCGCGGTCGACCATGACGATCTCCGGCGCGCTGATGCACCCGGACGTGGCGAGGGCGGCCCACAGCAGCAACCCACGGTGTTTCATGGCGTCGTCTCCAGAAGCGTCATGGACTTGATGAGCTGGTCGACGATGGGGCCCATGGGGATGCCCCGGATCTCGTCGATGCTGAGCAGCTTCGCCAGGCCGCCCATGGTGATGCGCAGGCTGCCGAAGCCGCGGTTGAAGCTCACCCGCACGTGCTCCGGGTAGCCCAGCCGCAAGGCATACCGGACCCGGTTGGTGGCGGGGTCGACATGGCGGGGGTCCTCGATGTCGAGCAGGTCCAGCAGGTGGCGGTTGCCAATGCGCAGGATCTCCGCGCGGCCATCGATGCTGCGGTCCTTCGCGGAGATGACCACGGCGGCATTGCCGTCGAAGGGCTCTCCTCGGGACGACTGGACGCCGGTGGCCCGCACGCGGGCCTCCAGGGTGGAGCGCTTGCCTTGCCAATCCAGGCGCCACTGCCCGGTGAGGCGCCCCCCGCGCACCCCCATCTCCAGCTGCGTCATGGAGACGACGTGCTGGTCGACGGACAGGTTCCCCGCCAGGGGCGCGACGGTGACGAACGGCGTGCTGATGCGTCTGGCGGACACGTATCCGCTGCGGGAGAGCAGGGGATGCTGGTCGGCGAAGCGAAGCATCGGGTACGGGTTCACGTCGATGTCGCTCAGCAGCCGCAGGTGTCCCTGGCTGAACTCGAGGTTCTCGGTGAGCGGGACGTTGCCGTCCATCCCTTCAATCTCGAACCCCTGCTCGGGCAGGCGCAGGTTCAAGTCCTGGAGGAGCAGGTTGGAGACGGTCCGGAAGACGACGAGGTCGGGTGAGCTCACGCGGAAGCCGACGGTGACCTTGCCGCTTCCCTCCAGGACTCCGGGCTGCGTGAGCCTGGCCATGTCCTGCGCCAGCTCGCCCCGGAGCCCCATGCGGCGCCGGTCCTCGCTGAGGTCGAGCCGCCCCCGGACCTTCAACTGGGTGCCGGTCCCCGCGTGGGTCAATTGGAGCTGGGGGACGTGGATGACGCCCGTGGGCTTGCGCCGCGCGGTGAACGTCGCCTCCAGGTCCTGGACCGGATAGGGCAGCGCAGGGTTCTGTTCGAGCGCGCGGAGCTTCAGGTGCTGCTTCAGCTCGATGTCGCCCGCTTCCAGCGCCTCGGTGAAGCTGGCGGTGGTGTCGCTGGTCAGCTCCGAGAAGGCCAGCCGCCGGTCGCTCATCCCGACGGTGAGCTTCTCCACGCGCAGGTCACTGTGGACGGTTCGCTTGGGACCGTCGACGCGAGACGCCAGCTCCCAATGCAGCGCGGGGGCGTTGACGAACAGGGCGTCCTGTCTCCAGCGCAGGCCGCGCGCGCGCACGGCCGCCGTTCCATCGAAGCTGGCGGTGCGCGCCGGGTCCGGGGCCAGTCGCGGCGTGCCATCGGCTGAGACGCCCGTGAGCACGCCGCGCAGCGTGCCATGCAGCTCGATGCCTACCGCGAGCCGCCCGGCATTCAGCTCCGAGGGCACCCGCGCCATGGCCAGCAAGGGCGCCAGGGTTCCCAGTGGGGGGATGTCGCCCGTCACGTCCATGCGAAGGGCGCGGGCCCTCCGGTCGAAGGCCGCCGCGGCGTCCAGCATGACCTTGGGCCCTTCGTGGCTGGTGAGACCCACGCGGAGCGCGGGCTCCCGGCGGTTGAGGTCCAGGGTCAGCGTCTGGTGCTGGAGCCCCAGGTCCTTCTCACCGGCCTTGAGTCCTTCGACTCGCAGGTCCACGTCGCCCTGGTGGCGCCAGGCGTCACCCCGCGAGCGCACCACGACGGCGACGTTGCTGGCCGTCACGTCATCCCACGCTGGCCGTTGCAGCTTCAGCTCCGTGCGGTGCTCCAGCCGTGGCGCGGAGGAGAAGAGCGCCTTCACGCTGCCCTGGGAGGCCAGGCTCACGCCCAGGTGCCGCCACGGAATGCGCGCCGCGACCGGGTCGGGAATGAAGGGGCGGGCGGCGGCGAGGTCCGGCGTCCGAGCGGCCAGGGTGTAGGCCACCGCGTCGGTGTCCTTGGTGGCATCCAGGGACGCCTGCGCGTCACCGACGTCGAGCACGAGCCGCGCGCGGCCTCGGCTGAGCTGGGGCGCGTCGAGCCGCGGGAACGCGTCCGACGCATCGAGCTTCACGCGCACGGGGCCCTTCAGCAGCGTGCGCCCATCCGGCGAGGACAGGTGGAGCGCCCCGACGGGCACGTTCGCGCTCAGTGCGAAGGGAGGCGCCGCCGCCAGCGGCGCGCTGAGCTGGAAGCCCATCTGTTCGGCCTTCGCTCGGAGGTCGGGGGTTCGAAGTTCCAGGGACTCCAACAGGCCTGACAGGCTCGCGTCTCCGGCGACTTTGAGCGGGGATGAGGGCTCCGGGCGGAGCTGATGTCCCTTCACTTCACCGTGGGCCTTCGGAATCCGCAGCGCGGTGGGGCCTCCCACGTCGAGCCCATTGACTCCGAACGTCAGGTGCGCGGAGAGCCCCAGCCGCGGATCCGGCGTCGCCACGAGGGTGACGCGTCCACCGCCGAGCGTCAGTTGGACCGGCGCCCCCGTCATCCGGAGCGCCGCGACGTCCACGTCCAGGCCCAGCTTCCCACGGGGCCCCAGCTGAGGCATCGCGCTCAGGGTGACGTCTTGTGCGTCCAGCTTCACCTGGCCGCGCTCGAGCGTGAACGGACGCCATTCGGAGGGGAGCGCCGCCAGCAGCTTCCCAAGCTCGAGGTCCACCAGGGCGCGTGTCACGACCGGGGGCTCTCCCGCGGCATCCGGGAGCACGGCCCGCGCCCGAAGCTCGGCGCTGTCTGTCAGGTGGGTTCGCTCCAGCTCCACGGCGATGTGGCGCTGCTCGACCTCGAACCGCGCGGCCACCGCGCCATGAAGCAGCGAGCGGAGCGAGAAGCGTGGGTCGAAGGTCTGCTGGGTGACATCGAGGTCCACCCGCGCGCGAGCGGCCGACGCGCCAGCCTCCATCGAAAGGGCGAACGCCAGCTCCGCGAAGGCCGGGGGTGTTGCGGAGCCTTCGTGGCGCAGCTCCAGCGGCAGCGGGGCACCCGCCTGCCCCAGGTTCGCGAAGACCTTCCATTCCCCGTCGTGTTGCTTCGCTTCGACCCGCGCCGCCAGCCCACGCAGGGACCACCGCTCGGCGACTTCGCCTCGCTGGACGCGGACGTAGCTCAGCGACACGCCCGACACGTCGACGTGCCCGACGGGAGGCGGCGCTCTCAGGAGGTCCGCGAGCTGCTGGGAGGCACCCACCGGCGGCGCTTCAACGGGCGGCGGCGCTGGGGCTTCAGGCTCCGTCAGCTTCGAGAGGGAGGTGGCGCCTGAATCGTCAGCGACCAGGGCGAGCGCCACGTCCCGCACCACCACCCGCTCAATCCGGATGGGGCCCGTCACCAGCGCACCGGGCGACCAGTGCGCCTCCAAGGTGCCGACGCGCAGCAGCTCGGGCGCGGCGCCGTGGAATGGAGCGGGTGTCCGTACTACCAGGCCTTCCAGCTTCAACCCCGAGAGCAGCTCGACCTGGGCGACCTGGTAGTCCACCTGGAGCCCGGTGGCCGCCTCCACCTCGGAGACAAGGGGCTGCTTCAGCCACGGGCTGTCGAGGTTGCGCGACACCACCACGGCAGCGACCAGCGCCAGCGCCGGGAGCACGACCAGGATCGTAAAAACCACGCCCGCGATGATGCGGGCCCACCGCCGGCGAGGCCGTTCAGCTGTGGTGGAATCCATGGGGCTCGGTTGACGCGAGCGGCCATCATGGTCGGGGGCCTGAACGAAGTCGAGGAGACGTTGCGGGCAGGCGCGGGGCGGTTGCTCGGAGGGGATGAGGACGGCCGCCAGGCTCCCTGGCGGCCGGTGACCAGCTCATGGCTCCTGCGTCAGCTCCCGCAGCGCGCGCCGGTTGAGCTTGCCGTTCGGAGTCCGGGGCAGCTCGGGCAGGACGCGGACCTCGTCCACAATCATGTAGCGAGGCAGCCGCTCCGCGCAGTGCTTCTTCACCTTGAGCAGGGAAGGGGGCTTGCTGGCGCCACTGACCACGAAGGCCACCAGCCGCGCTTCCAGGCCGGAGCCGGTGGCAATCACGCCTGCCTCGCGGATGTCCGGGTGTGTGAGCAGGGCCGCTTCGATTTCGCCCGCTTCGATGCGGCGCCCGCGCACCTTCAGCATGTTGTCGCGTCTGCCCAGGTATTCGAAAGTGCCGTCCGGCAGCTCGCGGCAGCGGTCCCCCGTGGCATACGGCCCGCTCCCGTGGCGAGGCTGGCCCCAGTAGCCCAGCATCACCGTGGGGCCTTCCACCATCAGCTCGCCCACGCCGTCGCCTTCCTCCCGTGCTTCCTCCGAGTCTGGCGGCGGCCGGGCCAGCCACACGCGGTTGCCACAGCTCGCGCGGCCGATGGGCACCGGCTCGGTGCGGTGAGGTGAGACCTCCGTCACCTCATGGAAGGTGCAGACGTTGGTCTCCGTGGGGCCATAGAGGTTGAAGAACCTCGCGTGCCCCAGGTGCTCCCGGAGCGGGCGCAGGTGCCGGATGGGGAAGGGCTCGCCCGCGAAGAGCACGGCGCGGAAGGGCAGCGGGCCATGCTTCAGCAGCCCCCCTTCCTGCATCATCAGCATCAGCGCCGAAGGCACCGAGTACCAGCAGGTGAACCGCTCGCGGAGGACCAGCTCCACCAGCTTCTCCGGCGCGAAGGCCAGCGCCTCCGGGATGAGCGTGACGGACGCGCCGCCCCTGAAGGCCGCGTACAGGTCCAGCACCGAGAGGTCGAAGAAGAACGGCGCGTGGTTGCTGAAGCGGTCCTCCGGCGTGGTGCCGAGCAGCTCGTGGCACCACTCGATGAAGGCCATCGCGTTCCGCTGGCTGATGCACACGCCCTTGGGCGCTCCCGTGGAGCCCGACGTGTAGAGGATGTACGCCAGGTCGTCGTCACCCGCGCCGTGCGGCGGCAGCGGCGCCGAGGAGAAGCCGCTCAGCCGGTTCCAGCAGATCTCCGGCCCCTTGTCGTCCACCAGCAGGTAGCGCATCCGGCTCACGCCCGCGTTGTGGAGCTCGGCCGCGCGCGTGGTGGTGGTCACCATCACGTCGATGCCGCAGTCGTCGAGGATGAGCCGCGTCCGCACCGCCGGGTTCAGCGGATCCATGGGGACGTAGGCGGCGCCCAGCCGGGCAATGCCCTGCATCGCGGCGACGGCGCGCACGGACTTCTCCGTCCACAGCCCCACGCGGTCTCCCCGCCTCACGCCCAGCTCCTGGAGCGCGCGGGCGACGCGGTTGGCGTGCGCGTCCAGCTGGCCGTAGGTGAGGGTCCCGTCGGGACCCTTGATGGCGATGGACTCGGGAGCCTTCGCCGCTGCACGGATGACGATTTGGTCGAGTGTCATAGGCCGAGCTGGTTGGCGATGATGTCGCGTTGAATTTCGGAGGTGCCGGAGAAGATGGCGCTGGGAATGGCGTCACGCAGCACGCGCTCGATGCCCGTTTCGGTCACGTAGCCCATGCCGCCGTGAATCTGGATGGCGTCCAGGCCGCTCTGGATGGCGGCCTCGCTGATGGCCAGCTTCGCCAGGGACACCTCCATGACGGCGTCCTGGCCCTGGTCCATCTTCCAGCAGGCCTGGTACAGCAGCAGGCGGGACGCCTCCAGCCGCTGCTTCATGTCCGCCAGCTTGTGGGAGATGGCCTGGTTCTTCCCCAGGGCCTTCTTGAACTGCTTGCGAGTCCGGGCGAAGTCCGCCGTCTGTTCGAGCACCCGCTCCATCACGCCCACGTAGGCGGCGAAGAGGCACGCGCGCTCCCACTGCATGGACCGCTTGAACATCGCCGCGCCCTGTCCCTCCGCGCCCAGCCGCGCGGACTCCGGAACACGGCACCCCTCTAGATAGATGGGGGCGATGGGTGACGTGGACAGCCCCATCTTCTCGAACGCGCGCCCCACGGAGAGCCCCGGTGTGTCCTTCTCCACGAGGAACGCGCTCAGCCCCATGTACCCATGGGCCGGCTGGGTGGCGGCGTAGACGAGGAAGACGTCCGCGGAGGGGCCGTTGGTGACGTAGCTCTTGCCACCATCGAGCACGTAGCCGTCGCCGTCCCGCACCGCGCGCGTCTTCAGGGCGAACACGTCCGAGCCCGCCTCCGGTTCGGAGATGGCATTGGCGCCCACCCACTCCCCCGAGCACAGGCGGGGCAGGTACCGGGACTTCTGCGCGTCATCCCCGCTCTCCAGGATGGGCATCACGCAGGCGAAGAGGTGCGCACCCACGGAGAACACCAGCCCGGTGTCCACGCAGCCGCGCCCCAGCGCCTCCATCACCCGCGCCGTGGTCAGCGTGTCCAGCCCCAGTCCGCCATGGGCCGAGGGCACCGGGAGCCCCAGGAAACCGAACTCACCACAGCGCTGCCACAGCTCGCGCGGCAGCGCCTCCTTGCTGGGCTTCGCGGGCTCGGGCAACTGCGCTCGCGCGAAGGCGAGGGCACGGTCATAGAGCTCCACCTGCTCGTGAGTCCAACTGAAGTCCATGTTTTCCTGTCGTTCCAACGGGTGACAGCAACGCGGGAGCGCGCTTCGAAAGCCTCGCGCTCGTACTGCGTGGCTCTCGGATTGGGAGGGTGAGACGTATGAGGAGTCAGGTGAAGTCTCGCGTGTGTGGGAACGAGCCGTCAAGAACCTCCGGGATGGTTGTCAGCAAGTGAGTCTTTTGCGGCGATGCTGGATGGGATTGGAGCGCGAGGGGGGGGCAATTCCTATCTGGCGGGTCTGGTCCGGGGTGTACTCAGTGAGTTACAAATGGTCCGGGGGGCGGTGCTCCGCCGTCGCGGAAAATCGGGCCCCAGCGCCCATCCGCGCGCCCCTGATCCACCCCTCCAGACCCTGTATTCTGTTTCGCTTCACTACCCATTGCACTGGGTGCGGTGTCACTCATTCCCGCCGTGGGCGCTCGCGTCAGGGGGTTTCAGCCTATGGCCGCGGTAAAATTCTACAGGCGGCTGGCCTGGCCGAAGTGACTGAGCGCTCGACTCAGACCAGGGTATGGGACAACCTGGTCGGTGATTGACTGGTTTGCCCGTGGGCAGTTTGCTTCGGGCATGGAACGTTGCGTCGTTTTGGATTTGCCTGGATTGAGCGCGAGGTATGTCGGCCCCTCGACGCCAAACATGCAGGCCTTCGTGGAGCGGGGGCGCATGGTGCCGCTCCAGCCCGTCCTGCCGGCGCTGAACTGCACCATGCAGGCGACGTTCCTGACCGGAAGATACCCCAGCGAGCACGGAATCGTCGGGGATGGGTGGCTCCACCGGGAGCTGGGAGAGGTCCGCTTCTGGCCCCAGTCGGACGGGCTCGTGCAGGCGCCGCAGCTCTGGGATGCCGCGCGCGAGCTCGACCCCAGCTTCACCTGCGCCCGCGTGTGCTGGTTCATGAACATGTATTCGAAGGCGGACTACGCCATCACGCCGCAGCCGTCCTTCACCGCGGACGGGCGGGTGGTGCCAGACGTGTTCACGGAGCCGCTCCACCTGCGCGATCCGCTCGTCAAGGCGCTGGGGAACTTCCCCGCGTATGACTACTGGGGGCCCCGCTACAGCATCCGCTCCTCGGAGTGGATCGCCGACGTCGCCATGTGGCTGGAGCGGCGGCACAGCCCCACGCTCTCGCTCGTCTTCCTGCCGCACCTGGACTACACGCCGCACACGTTCGGGCCGGACGCGAAGGAGATCCACAAGAGCCTCCGGGAGATCGACGACGTCGTCGGGAAGCTGATCGGCTTCTACGAGTCGCGCGGCGTGCGCGTCATCATCCTCTCGGAGTTCGGCGCGGTCCCCGTGTCCCGGGCCGTCCACCTGAACCGCCTCTTCCGCCGCCGTGGGTGGCTGGCGATTCGGGAGGAGGGCGGCCGTGACGTCGTCTATCCCAGCGGCAGCGAGGCGTTCGCCGTCGCGGACATGCAGATCGCGCACGTCTACGTCCGAAACCCGGCGCTGCTGGATGAGGTCAAGGCCCTGGTCGAGGCGGAGCCTGGGGTGGCCCAGGTGCTGGATGCCGAGGGCAAGCGCGCCCACCACCTGGACCACCCCCGCTCAGGCGAGCTGGTGGCCCTGGCCGAACCGGATGCCTGGTTCACGTATTTCTACTGGCTGGACGATGCGCGCGCGCCGGACTACGCGCGCACCGTCGATATCTACCGCAAGCCGGGCTACGACCCGCTGGAGATGTTCGTGGACCCGAAGCTGGGTCTGCGAATGCTGGAGCTGGGGGGCAGTGTCGTGAAGGAGAAGCTGGGCATGCGAGCGCGACTGGAGGTCGTCTCGATGGATGGCTCCCTCCTCAAGGGGGCGCATGGCCTGCCCACCGGCCCGGAGAACGGGCCGGTGCTGATGACACGACAAGCAGAGCTGATCGAGGCAGAGACACTCCACGCCACGCAAGTCCACGACCTCATCCTGGCGCACCTGACCGGACAGCAGGCGGCGGCCTGAGGGCCTTCCGCGAGCAACCCGAGCGTTGACGCTGCAAGAGGCGGGACACGAGATGAATAAACTTCCAGGGAGCGCCATTGTCATTGGCGCCAGCATGGGTGGGCTCAGCGCCGCGCGCGTGCTGGCGGACCACTTCGAGCGCGTCACCGTCATTGAACGGGACGTGCTCCAGGACGGCCCGCGGCAGGGGGCGCCCCAGGCCCATCACATCCACGTCCTGCTGCGAAAGGGCGTGGACCTGCTGGAGCAGTACTTCCCTGGCCTCGTCGAGCAGATGAAGGCGGACGGCATCGAGCCCTTCGACTTCACCCAGGACCTGCGGTGGCTGCAGTTCGGTGACTGGATGCCGCGCGACCGCAGCGGCATCGTCCTGTACCCGCAGACGCGCTTCTCCCTGGAGCGCTACCTGAGGGAGCGGCTTCGCGCCTATCCCAACGTGGAGATTTTGGAGTCGACCGCCGTGCGGGCGCTGCTGGCCACGCCGGATGGGCGGCGGATTCTCGGTGTCCAGACGCAGGACCGTCACGGGGACGGCGGCGCGGTGACGAACCGGCTCGCCAACATCGTCGTCGACGCGAGCGGGCGCGGTTCGCAGCTGGGCAAGTGGTTGTCGGAGTGGGGGTTCAGCCCGCCAGAGGAGAGCCGGCTGCCCATCAACCTCTGCTACGCGTCGCGCCTCTTCGAACAGCCGGAGACGGCCAGGGACTGGCGGGGGCTGTGGATCACCCCGCTGCCGCCCGACGCGCCGCGCGGTGGCGCGATGCAGGGTGTGGAAGGCAAGCGCTGGATTGTGTCCTTGTTCGGCTACGAAGGACACCACCCGCCCCGCGACGAGGACGGGTTCCTGGAGTTCGCCCGGGGCCTCCGCGAGCCGGACATCTACGAAGCCATCAAGGACGCGCAGCCCGTCTCGGACGTCCAGGTGTACCGGGTGCCGGACGTGAAGTGGCGCCACTTCGAGCGCGTCCGGGACTTCCCCGCGGGGCTGCTCGTCCTGGGGGACGCGTGGTGCTACTTCGACCCCGTCTTCGGCCAGGGCATGTCGGTGGCGATGCTGGAGGCGAACCTCCTCAACGAGGCGCTGCACCAGCTCGACAGCCTGGAGGCTGTGAGCCAGGCCTGGACGGCGTCCTACCTGCGCAAGGGCGCGCAGTGGCTCCAGGGGCTCTGGTTCTTCGTGACGGCGGAGGCCATGCGGCATCCCCACGTCCCCGGCGAGCGGACGCGGCTCATCAAGCTGGCCCAGTGGTACGTGGAGGAGCTCTACGCGCTGAACCACGAGCATCCGGAGATCTACAAGGAGTTCCTCAAGCTGATGCACGTCCAGGCGGGGCCGGAGTTCCTCCTGCGCCCGGACATCGCCATGCGGCTCGCGCAGCGCGCCTGGCGGAAGCAGTCCGCGGAGGGCCCGGGCAACGGGGCGCTGTGGCCCGCCAGCCGGGTGGCGCTGGGGGCGCGCTACGTAGGGCGGGTGATGGCCAACCTGGTGGCGCCTGGCATGGTGGGCCCGCGGGATCGCATCTGCCACTTCGACACGGAGAGGCTGGGGAAGCTGGACAAGACGTTGGGGTGGTTCGTCCGCGATGCCCTGCGTGCCCAGGGGTTGCTGAGCGAGGCCGCCGAGGCGCGGCGGTTCCTGGAGTACTGGCTCCCGGTGCAGGGCCTGGGCGTCGCGAAGAGGGCGTTGATTGAGTTCTCCTACAACGTGGACGAGCCCGGCCTGGGCTTCATGCTCTACAGCGACAACGGGACGGTCACGCGGGCCTTCCGGGAGTACATGCGTCAGCTCGGCATCTCCAACGAGGGCGTCGAGCGGTCCGTGGCCATCTGCGAGACGTTCCGCTCATCGGACCTGGGCCTGGTGCGCGCGGAGTTCAAGCCCGGAGGCCCCACCCGGTATTCCATTGCCGCCAGCTGGCACTTCGACCCCATGCGCGGGCACACCGGCTTCGATGAGGCGATGAGCCGCCTGCCGGAGCGCTTCCGGGCAGGGCCCTTCACGGAGCGAGTGAAGGGCCACGCCTCCTCGCTGCGGACCGAGTACTACCCGCTGTTCCTGGGACTGAGCTTCCTGGAGGACGGGACGCTCGAATCCAAGATGTACCTGGTGCGCTTCGACCACAAGCAGCCCCCGTTCCAGCCCGGCTCGGAGCTGTGGCGCTTCCTCCAGGACATGGGCGTGTTCGCCCCGGAGCTGGAGCGGGTCCGCCAGCTCAACGCGCTGCTCTGGGAGAACTCCGCGGACAAGATGACCCAGGTCGCCATCGAGACCTCCGAGTCCCAAGCCCAGCCCAAGCGCGTCAACCTCATCTACAGCGGGATCCAGACCTCCGCGGTCCTGGAAGCCATCTCCCGGTTCGGGTATCCAGAGTCCTCCAAGCAATCCGTCCGGGACTTCGAGCGGATGCTGCAGACCGACCGCGCGAAGTTCGTCGCGGTGCGGGTGGGCCCCGAAGGACTGAGCCCACGCCTCAAGCTGTACAAGCACGCCCTCTTTGATTTCGGCGATCTGTCCGTGGTGGAGGACGGAGGCCTGGGGCCGCGTGATGCCACGCCGGCCGCGGTAAAAGACGTTCCGGATGTATGTCTTTATTGATTCTTGTTGGTTGAGAGTGAAGTTCAAACAGGTGATGAGTCTGAGCGGCTTTCAGGCCGCCAGCGGAGCCGTGCCCTGATGTGGTGTGAACCCATTGCTGTGATTGGACTGGGGCTGCGTCTCCCCATGTCGGACTGCCCACGTACGCTCTGGCAAATGCTATGTGATGGGATTGATGCAACGGGAGACATCCCGTCCGGGCGCTGGCCTTCGGCCTCGCTCTTCGACGCTGCACCTGATCGCCCCGGGACGATTCGCAACCGCAAGGCCGGGCTGATTGAAGGTGTGGAGCTGGCCGACCCCGCGGCGTTCCGGCTGTCGAAGCGGGAGCTGCGGCAGATGGACCCGCAGCACCGGCTCCTCTTCGAGTGTGCATGGCATGCGCTGGAGGACGCGGGCCTGCCCTTCGACGCCGTGCGAGGGAGCCGCACGGGCGTCTTCATGGGCGTCAACTTCAGCGACTTCCAGCGGATGCTGGCGCGGGACTGGGCCGCGCTGGATGGCTACTCCGTCCTGGGGACGACGGCGTCCTTCGCGGCCAACCGGCTCTCCTACGCGTTTGATTTCCGAGGGCCCAGCACCGTGTCGAGCGTGGGGTGCGCCTCCTCGACGGTGGCCCTTCACGAGGCCTGCCGCAGCTTGATGCTGGGCGAGGTGGAGATGGCCCTGGCCGGGGGCGTCGAGCTGATGCTGTCGCCGGACAGCAGCATCATGCTGTCCCAGGCCGGCGTGTTCTCCGAGCGGGGGCAGTGCCGGACCCTGGATGCCCAGGCGGACGGCTACGTGCGCGGGGAGGGCGCTGGCGTCGTCGTCCTCAAGCCCCTGTCCAAGGTCGACCCCAGTGACCGCGTGTACGCGGTGATTCGGGGCAGCGCCGTCAACCACAACGGCCGGAACGAGTGGATCATGGCGCCCAGCGCCTCGGCGCAGGCGGACGTCATCCGGCAGGCGTGTGCGCAGGGCGGGGTGGCTCCGGCGAGCATCGACTACATCGAGCTGCACGGCTCGGCGTTCCTCAAGGGTGACGCGGCCGAGGCGGAGGCCATCGGCGAGGCGCTCGGGCCGCGGCGACCGGCGCCTTGCAGGCTCGGCGCCATCAGCAACAACGTGGGTTACCTGGGCGCCGCGGCGGGCATCGCGCAGTTCATCAAGGTGTGTCTGTCACTGCACCACCGCACCTTGGCGCCGACGATTCACGTGGATGCGCCCAACCCGCTGGTGGCGTTCGACGCGCTCGGGCTGAGCATCCAGACGGAGCTGGAGCCCTGGGCCGCGCGGGAGCCTGGCGTGCCTCCGCGGGCGGGCATTGTGTCCACCTCCCTGGGTGGTGCCAACGGCTTCGTGGTCCTGGAGGCCGCTCCGGCGGCGGTGCTGGAGCGGACGCCCGCGCCGGTCCATTTCCTGGCGCTCTCGGCGCTGTCTCAGGATGCGCTCCGTCAGCGGGCGCTCCAGCTTCGGGGCTTCCTCGTCGCGACGCCGGACTCGGTGGCGACGCTGGAGGACATCTGCTTCACCGCCGCGCTCAAGCGTCAGCACCACCGTCACCGGGCCGCGGTCATCGCGGGAGACCGGGCTGGGCTCGTGGCGCTCCTGGATTCGCTGGCGGCGTCGAGCGGGACGACGCTGCTGGCGCAGGAGGGCATGCCGCTGGAGCAGGTGGAGGCCGGGCGCGTCTTCGTCGCGGACGGGGTCGTGCCGACCGAGGCGTTTTGGGTGCGTGCGGGCCGCTGCGTGAGCCTGCCGGTCTACCCCTTCCAGCGGCAGCGCCTGTGGCCCGAGTGGCTTTCGCCCGATGAAGTCTGCCGCTCACCCAAGGACGCGCGTCCGGAGGCCTCCTCGTTGCTTCAGGCCGCCGCCGTAGCCGCGGGAGATGCTTCCCGCGTGCCCGACGTGCGGGGAGAGGCCCAGATGCGGGCGTTCCTGCGTGGGCACCTCGCGGACGTGTTGGAGGTCGAGCCCGAGACGCTCGACGTGCAAGGGCGGACCTTCTTCGAGCTGGGCCTGAACTCCATTGGGGCCACGTTGCTGAAGGAGCGCATCTCGCGGGCGCTCGAGCTCCCGCTGGCGACGACGCTCTTCTTCGAGCTGCCTCGGTTGGAGCCACTGGCGAAGCGGCTGGTGTCCCTGCTGGAGGCGGGGCGTGGCCGCCTGCCGTCGGACTCGGGCGACGTGAGCACGCCCGAGCAGGAGGAGCAGGGATTGATGGAGCGCATCGCCGGGCTGTCCGAGGACGAAGCGCGCGAGCAGATCGCCCGGACGCTGGCGGAACTCAGCCTCGAGGTCGCGTGATGAACCGGAAGGACGGATTCATGGCGGAGCTTTCGCCGCTCCAGCAGGCGCTGCTGACCATCGAGAAGCTGCAGAAGAAGCTGGCCGCGGCCTCGAATGGTGATCGGGAGCCGATTGCCATCATCGGCATGGCCTGCCGCTTTCCGGGGGGCGCCACCAGCCCAGCGAGGTTCCGCGACCTGCTGTGGGGGGCAGGGGAGGCGCTGACGGAAATTCCCAGCGACCGGCGCGCGCTCCAGGGGAAGCTGTCCATGCGCCGCGCGGCCTTCGTCGACGAGGTGGACCGATTCGACGCGGACTTCTTCCACATCTCCCGGCGTGAAGCCGAGGGCATGGACCCGCAGCAGCGCTTCTTCCTGGAGGTGAGCTGGGAGGCCCTGGAGGACGCGGGCCTTCCCCCGCACCAGCTCCTGGGGACGCGGACCGGTGTCTTCGCGGGCGTCCACGCGAAGGACTATGCGTTCGTCACGGAGGGCGGGCTGGAGAAGGTGAGCGCCCACTACTCCACGGGTGTGGACGCCAGCTATGTGGCCGGCCGGCTGTCGTATCTCCTCGGGCTCGAAGGGCCGAGCATGGCGGTGGACACCGCGTGCTCGTCCTCGCTGTCCGCGGTTCACCTGGCGTGTCAGAGCCTGCGGACGGAGGAGTCGACGCTCGCCATCGCCGGAGGCGTGAAGCTCATCCTTGCGCCGCAGCTCAGCGTGTTCCTGTCCAAGGCGGGAGCCCTGTCCCCCGGCGGCCACTGCCGCACGTTCGACCGGGACGCGGACGGGATGGTGCAGGGGGAAGGCTGTGGCGTGGTCATCCTGAAGCGGCTGCGGGACGCCGTTCGGGATGGCGACCGCATCCTGGCGACCTTGCGCGGCACGGGCATGAACCACGACGGCGCGAGCGGTGGCCTCACGGTGCCGAACGTCGGAGCGCAGGAGGCGCTGTACCGGCGCGTGTTGCAGCGCGCGGGCATCGAGCCCGGGCAGGTGGACTACCTGGAGGCGCACGGGACGGGGACGCGGCTGGGAGACCCCATCGAACTGGACGGCGTGTCGCGCGTCTACGGCGCAGCGCGGCCCGCGGAGCGCCCGCTGTGGATTGGCTCCGTCAAGCCGAACATCGGGCACACGGAGGCCGCGGCCGGCATCGCGGGGCTCATCAAGGCCGTCCTGGTGCTCCAGACGGGCGAGGTGCCTCCCTCCATCAACTTCGAACATCCGACACCGGAGTTCACGTGGGAGGGCTCGGGGCTCGCGGTGCCTCGGGCGCGCACGCCCCTGGCGGCGAAGGACGGCCCGCATCGCGTCGCCGTGAGCTCGTTCGGGATGAGCGGTGTGAATGCGCATGCGCTCGTCGAGGCATACGCGGAGGCCCCCCATGCCGCCGTGGAGGCCGGGCCGTATGTGCTGCCCCTCTCCGCGCGCTCGGAGCCGGCGTTGCGCGCGCTGGCGGCGTCATGGCTCAAGTACGTGTCAGAGGCTGGAACTGGGACGCGCCTCCAGGATGCGTGCTTCACGGCGGGCGCCGGACGCTCGCACCATGCGCACCGTGCGGTGCTCGTGGCCAGGACGCCCGAGGCGCTTCGCGCGGGCCTTCACGCTGTCGCGGAGGGGCGCGATGCGCCGGGCGTCACCCACGGCTCCCGTGAGGGCGAGCACGTCTTCCTCTTCGGTGGCGCGGAGCCCGAGGCTGGCCGGCTGCTGCGTGAGCTGCTGGGCCGGGACGTCTTCCGAGTCCACGCGGAGAGAGTGGATGCGGTCCTCAGGCAGGTCGCGGGCTGGTCCGTCATCGAGCAGCCGGGCGAAGGACACCAGGTGGCCGTGCTCCTCGTGCTCCAGCTCGCGTTGGCGGAGCTCTGGCGCTCGTGCGGGCTGACGCCCGCTGTTGTTTCGGGTTCCGGCGTGGGCGCGCTCTCCGCGGGGGTGGTCGCGGGAGCACTCACCGTGGAAGACGCCGTGCGGCTCGCCTTGCAGCTTGCTCCGGCGCAGCCCGTGCGTCCTCAACCCGTGAAGTCCCCGTTCTTCTCCACCGTCGATGGCACCTGGGTCGAAGCGGGCGCCACGGTGCCGGCCGCGTACTGGGAGAGACAGCGCACCGCCGTGAGCGACCTGACGTCGTCCGCGGCGCAGCTGTGCGCGCGGAACGCGTCGGCTCTCATCCTGGTCTCTTGTGACGCCTCCGTGGGAGTGGCGTTGGAGGCCGCTGCACGAAGCCGTGGAAGCAACGCCGTCATCCTGCGCGCGAGCATGCCCGGTGATGACGCCTGGACGGGTGTCCTGGGAGTCATCGCGGGTGGGTACTCCTCCGGAAGCCCGATTCGCTTCGAGGGGCTCTACACCGGGGCGCGCAAGACGGTGGTTCCGACGTACCCGTGGCAGCGTGAGCGCTACTGGTGGGACGGAGAAGTGGCTCCCGCGCCGAGCAGCGCGCGGACGGTCCGGGATGTCTCCCCTCGGGACCTCTACTGCGAGCTCGCGTGGCATGCGCGCGCGGTGGCGCAGGGGCCCGTGGACGCGGAGGGACGCTGGCTCATCGTGAGCGCGCAGACGGCTGCCGCGGAGTCGCTGCGGCAGGCCCTGTCCTCCGCCGGAGGCACGGTGCGCGTGGCCAGCGTGGGCTCCGAGCAGGCGCCGGTGCTGCGGGAGTGGCTGTCAGGGAGTCCGGCGCCTCGAGGCATCGTCTACCTGGCGGGCTCGGAGCACCCTGAGTCACTGGAAGGGCTGCACACCACGGTCCAGCGTGAGGTCCACGCGGCGGCGTCGCTCGTGCAGACCCTGGCGCGGCAGGCGGTGCCCGCGCTGCCTCGGCTGTTCCTGGTCACCCAGGGCGCGCAAGTCGCTGGCGAAGCGGCTGGACCCACGGCGATTGCTGGCGCGCCACTGTGGGGCCTGGGGCGCGTCGTCGCCTACGAGCACCCGGAGCTTGCCTGCAAGCGCATCGACGTCGAACCCGCGGCCTTCGGCGCGCTGGTGACGGAGCTGGCGCGCAAGGCGCCTGCTGCCGCTGACGATGACGAGGTCGTGCTGCGCGGCGAGCGGCGGCTGGTGCCCTCGCTCACGCAGGCGCAAACGATTCCGGAAGGCGTGGGCGCGTTTCGTCCCCGGGGAGACCGCACGTATCTGATTACGGGTGGGCTTGGTGGCATCGGGCTGCGGCTCGCCTCCTGGTTGGTGGAGCGCGGCGCGCGGTACATTGCCCTGTGTGGACGAAAGGGCGAGACCGATGAAGCTCGGCAGGCCCTGGCGCCGCTGCGCGCCGTGGGCGCGAGGGTGGAGACCTTCCGCGTCGATGTGAGCCGCCCGGAGGCGGTGGCGGAGCTCTTGGCTGCCGTCCGCGGAGGCGGGGCGCCGCTGGGGGGCATCTTCCACAGCGCGGGCGTGCTGGCGGACAGCTCGTTGTTGCAGTGGGAGCCCCAGGACTTCGAGACGGTCATGGGCCCCAAGGTCGACGGTGCCTGGAACCTCCATGCGCTGGCCACCGACTCCACCCTCGAGCACTTCGTCCTGTTCTCCTCGACGGCGTCGCTGATCGGCTCGCCGGGGCAGGCCAGCTACGCCGCGGCCAACGCGTTCCTCGACGCGCTGGCGCACCTGCGTCGCGCACGGGGGCTGCCGGCCATCAGCCTGAACTGGGGAAGCTGGGGCGAGGTCGGCATGGCCGTCGCGGATGCGCGGCGTGGGGAGCGGCTGGCGGAGCGCGGCATGTCGCCCATGTCCGTGGAGGAGGCCCTGGCGGCCATGGCGTGCGTGCTCGCGGAGAACCGCGTCACGCGGGGCATCGCGCGCTTCGATGTGGCGCGCTGGACCGCCAGCCATCCCTCCATCGTGGCTTCGTCGTTGTTCCGGCCCGCGACTGTCTCCGATGACGTACCTGACGTCGCGGAGGCGCCTCGCAAGCTGCGCGAGGTGTTGCTCGCGCTGGAAGGCTCCGCGCGCCGTGGCGTCCTGGAGGCGCGGCTCAGGGAGATGGTCAGCGAGGTCGGGAAGATTCCGACGGCGAAGCTCTCGTCCACGGACTCGTTCGACGCGCTGGGGTTCGACTCCATCATGGCGCTCGAGCTGCGGGACATGGTGCTGGGCGAGCTCGACGTGAGCATGCCGCTCAAGAGTTTCGTCGATGAACATTCCATCGAGCAGGTGACGGCTGAGCTTCTTGAGAAGCTCGCCGTGGCCAGTGTGCTCGGCGCTGCCTCCTCGGAGCGCAATGACTCGAAGCGGGTCCTGCTATGACATTGAATGAGCTTCTTCAGGCCCTGGCTGGGCACGGCATCAAGCTGTCGGTGGAGGGGGACCGCCTGGCGGTGGACTCGCCCACGGGCGAGATTCCGGGAGCGCTGCGCGAGCAGCTCGTGGCGAACAAGGCGGCGCTGCTGACCCTGCTGTCAGAGCAGCGCGTTCCCCAGGCGGAGACCCTGCCGCAGATCACGCCCCGGCCCGAGGCGCGGCACGAGCCGTTCCCGATGACGGAGATTCAGCAGGCCTACAGCGTGGGCCGGCAGGCCGAGCTCGAGATGAACGCGGCGATGCACGCGTACAACGAGATTGACTGCCACGCGCTCGACCTGGCTCGCTTCGAGGACGCCTGGAACCTGCTCATCGCGCGCCACGAGATGCTCCGGGTGGTGGCGCTCCCGGGCTTCCAGCAGCGCATCCTCCCTGAGGTGCCGCGCTACGTCCTCCCCGTGGAGGACCTGCGCGGTCGCGAACAGGAGGAGACAGAGGCTCGCTTCCAGGCCATCCGCGCGCGGCTGTCGCAGCAGGTGCTGGCGCTCGACCAGTGGCCGTTGTTCGAGCTCCGCGTGTGCCAGCTCGACGGGGGGCGTTCGCGCCTCTTCATGAGCATCGATGGGACCTTCATCGACGGCTACAGCTTCCAGATTCTCTACCGGGAGCTCGTTCACCTCTACAAACACCTGGGTGGGGCGCCCGCGCTCCCCGCGCTGGACCTGTCCTTCCGGGACTACGCGCTGGCGGTGCAGCATGCGCGCGGTGCCCGCTACGCGCGCTCGCTCGAATACTGGCGCTCTCGCCTCCCGAGTCTCCCGCCCGCGCCGGACCTTCCGCTCGACAAGGACCCGGGTTCGCTCCGGCGTCCTCGCTTCGGGCGCGTGTTCGAGCGGCTGGGACCGGAGGTCTGGCAGCCGCTCAAGCAGCGAGCCCGCGCGCGCAAGCTGACGGAGCCGGAGCTGCTGCTGGCGGCGTACGCGGAGGTCATGGCGCGCTGGAGCCGCAGCCCACGCTTCACGCTCAACGTCCCGCACTTCAACCGGCTGCCCCTCCATCCCCAGGTCAACGAGATCGCTGGCACCTTCGCCAGCTTCACGTTGATTGAAGTGGACCACCGGCCGGAGCGGACCTTCACGGAGCGGGCCCTGGCCATCCGGGATCAGCTCTTCCTGGCGCTGGAGCACCGTGAGGTCAGCGGCGTGGAGCTGCTGCGCGAGCTGTTCCGGGCCCAGGGGCGCATCGCGGGCGCCATCATGCCCGTGGTGATGACGAGCTTCGCGTCTCACTCCAAGAGCAAGGACTCGCACTGGGTCGACTTCCTGGCGGAGGAGTTCGGCGAACTCATCGAGGCGCTGACGCAGACGCCCCAGGTGTGGATTGACCTGCAGATTGTCTACCAGCGGGGCGGCGTCTTCCTGAACTGGGACGTGGCGGAGGAGCTGTTCCCGCCCGGCATGATTGAAGACATGTTCTCCAGCTTCTGCGCGCTGCTGCGGCGCCTGGCGGAGGACGACGCGGCGTGGGACCAGCAGGGGCTGGACACCCGTCCCGTCCGGCAGGTGGAGCTGCTGGCTCGCGTCAACGACACGGCGCGCCCGCGGAGCGGGGAGTTGCTCCACACCGGCTTCTATCGCCACGCCGCCGCGCGCCCGGATGCCCTGGCGCTGGCCTCGTCGAGCGTCAGCCTGAGTTATGGCGAGTTGGCTCGGCGCTCCAGCCGGCTCGGGCATGCGCTGCGCGAACATGGCGCCGCGCCTGGCCGCATCGTCGCGATCGTGATGGAGAAGGGGTGGGAGCAGGTCGTGGCCGCGCTGGGCGTCCTCAGCTCGGGCGCGGCGTACCTGCCCATCGACGCGGGGCTGCCGCACGAGCGGCGCGTCTTCATGATGCGCAACGGCGGGGCCGAGCTGGCGGTGACGCAGCCGAAGTTCACCCAGGAGCCCTGGCCTGAAGGGGTGCGGGTGCTCGCCGTCACGCCGGACGCCTTCAGCGAGTACAGCGAGGCGCCGCTGGCGCCCGTGCAGAAGCCCGACGACCTGGCGCACATCCTCTACACCTCCGGCTCCACCGGCCAGCCCAACGGGGCCATGCTCACCCACGCGGGGATGGTCAACGGCGTGGAGTGGACGAACCGGAAGTTCGGCGTCGGGCCGGATGACCGCGTCATCGCGCTCAGCGCGCTCCACCACGACTTCTCCGTCTACGACGTCTTCGGCACCTTGAGCGCGGGCGCGGCCCTGGTCATGCCGGACGCCTCGTCGCGCAGGGACCCCTCCCACTGGGCCGAGCTGATGTCCCGTCATGGCGTCTCCATCTGGAGCACCGTGCCGGCGATGATGGAGATGCTGCTGACGTACCTTGAAGGCAGCAACGCCCGGCTGACCTGTCCGCTGCGCCTGGTGATGCTCGGCGGCGACTGGCTCCCGGTAACCATGCCCTCGCGGCTGCGGGCGAAGTTCGGTGACGTGAAGCTGATGAGCGTCGGCGGGCCGACGGAGACGTCCCTGTGGAACATCTCCCACCCGGTCGTCGAAGCCGACGAGCGGCGCCGCAGCATCCCGTATGGAAAGCCCATCTCAAACACGAAGTACTACGTGCTGGACGAGCACCTGGACGAGCGCCCCATCTGGGTGCCCGGCGAGCTGTGCTGCGCGGGCGTGGGCGTGGCGCTGGGCTACGTGGGCGCGGGGGCGGGCTCGAAGAAGTTCACCGTGCATCCGCGGACGGGCGAGCGCCTCTACCGCACCGGCGACCTCGGGCGGTACCTGCCGGATGGCACCATCGAGTTCCTCGGCCGCGTCGACTTCCAGCTCTCCATCCGTGGACAGCGCATCGAGCCGGGTGAGATCGAGGCGGCGCTGCTCCAGGAGCCGAGCGTCAGCGCGGCGGTGGTGGGGGCCGTCGGCGAGCACCATGAGAAGCGGCTGGTCGCCTACGTCGTCCCCTCGGACACGAAGCGGGGCGTGGACACCCGGCACGTCCGCGAGTTCCTGTCGCGCAAGCTGCCCGAGCACCTGGTCCCAGCGACCTACGTCGTGCTGGAGGCGCTGCCGCTGACCCGCAACGCCAAGGTGGACCGCAAGGCGCTGCCGCACCCGGACTCCGTCGCGCGGCCCACGCAGCCCGAGGCGAGCAAGGCCGCCGCGGTCCGTCCCAGTCGCGAGGCTCAGGCGCTGCAGCAGTCCATCGCGAAGGCCGTGGCGGAGGTGCTGGGGGTCCCAGAGGTCCACCCGGACCGGAACTTCTTCGAGCTGGGCGCCAACTCGGTGCACCTCATCAAGCTCCACCTCGAGCTCAAGGAGAAGCTGGGGCTCGAGGTTCCCGTCACCGAAATGTTCGGCAGGCCCACCGTCAAGGTGCTCGCGGCCCGGCTCGCGGCGGCGGGAGGCGAGGCGAAGCCCGAGGTGGCGCTCGCGCCGCGCGAAGCGCCGCCACGGACGCAGGATGCGCGGGACATCGCCATCATCGGCTTGAGCTGCCGCTTCCCCGGGGCGTCGACGCCCGAGCAGTTCTGGCAGAACCTGATGCAGGGCGTGGAGTCGGTGGGCACCTTCACCGATGACGAGCTGCTGGCCGCGGGCGTCAGCCCGGAGGCGTTCCGGAACCCCGGGTACGTCCGCGCGTCGGCGGTGATGGAGGGCTTCGACACCTTCGACGCGGAGTTCTTCTCGCTGACGCCTCGCGAGGCGCGCGCGTTGGATCCTCAGCAGCGGGTGTTCCTGGAGTGCGCCTGGGAGGCGCTGGAGCACGCGGGCTACCCGCCGTCGGAGCGCGACGGGCTCGTGGGCGTGTATGCCGGGAAGAGCGTCAGCCACTATCGCTATCCCTACCCGGACCTGACGCGGCCCATTGGCTTCTTCCAGGACTTGATGGCGCAGGACAAGGACTTCCTGGCCACGCAGGTGTCCTACAAGCTGGACCTGCGCGGGCCCAGCATCAACGTCCAGACGGCGTGCTCCACGTCCCTGGTCGCGGTGTCCGCGGCGTGTGCGGCGCTGAATGAGGGCAGCTGCGACCTGGCGCTCGCGGGCGGCGTGGCCATCAAGGTCCCCCACCGCGTGGGCTACCTGTACGAGGAAGGCAGCGTCTTCTCGCGCGACGGCCACTGCCGTCCCTTCGACGCCGGGGCCAACGGGACCATCCCGGGGAGCGGCGCCGGCATCGTGGTCCTCAAGCGCCTGAGCCAGGCGCTGGCGGATGGGGACCGGGTGCTCGCCGTCATCAAGGGCTCCGCCATCAACAACGACGGGCACCGCAAGGTCGGCTTCATGGCCCCCGGCGTGGAGGGCCAGACGGACGTGGTGCGCCGCGCGCATCAGCACGCGAAGGTGGACCCGCGGACCATCTCCTATGTCGAAGCCCATGGCACCGGGACGTCCATTGGCGACCCCATTGAAGTCTCCGCGCTGACGGAGGCGTTTGGGGGACAGGTCCAGGCGCAGTCGTGCGGCCTGGGCTCGGTGAAGGGCAACATCGGCCACCTCGACAGCGCGGCGGGCATCGCGGGGCTCATCAAGGTCGTGCTGGCGCTTCAGCACCGCACGTTGCCGCCCACGCTCCACTACCAGTCGCCCAACCCGCGGCTGGAGCTCCACAAGACGCCCTTCTACGTGGTGGACAAGGCCCGGCCGTGGACCGCGGCGCAGGGAGTCCTGCGCGCGGGACTCAGCTCCTTCGGCATCGGCGGCACCAACGCGCACCTGGTCCTCGAAGAGGCGCCACCGCAGGCGACGCCAGCGCAGGACGCGCAGCGGCTGGACCGCTCGCGGCACCTCCTGGCGCTGTCCGCGCGGAGCCCGGAGGCGCTGCGGGAGCTCGCGGGCCGCTACCGGGCGGTGCTTGAGGCGCCGGGCGCGTCGCTCGCGGACGTGTGCTTCTCCGCGAACACCGGCCGTGCCGCCTTCGACCACCGGCTCGCGGTAGTGGGGGCGGACGCCGCGCAGGTGGCCGCCATCCTGGGCGCGGCGGAGCGGAAGGAAGAGCACCCGGGGGTCGTGCAGGGCGAGGCCGACGCGAAGCAGGCGGTGAAGATCGCGTTCCTGTTCTCCGGTCAGGGCTCGCAGTACGTCGGCGCCGCGCGTGAGCTGTACCAGACGCACCCGGGCTTCCGCCGGCGCATCGACTCGTTCGACGAGCTGCTCCGCGAGTACTGGGACCGCTCCCTGCTCTCCGTCCTCTACGCGGAGCCGGGGACGCCATCGCCTATCGACGAGCTCGACTACGCCCAGCCCGTGGTCTTCGTGCTGGAGTACGCGCTGGCCGAGCTGTGGATGTCGTGGGGCATCCAGCCGGACGTGTTGCTGGGACACAGCACGGGCGAGCTGGCCGCGGCCTGCATCGCGGGCGTGTTCAGCGTCGAGGATGGCCTGAAGCTGGCCGTCCACCGCGGCCGGTTGATTCAGCAGCTTCCGGAGGGCAGCAACATCGCGGTCGCCGCCGCGGAGCCGGAGCTGCGCCAGTTCCTCGCGGAGGGCGGTTGGGCCAGCTCCATCGCCGCCGTCAACGGGCCGGACAACGTCGTCATCTCCGGCATCCCCGCGGAGATTGTGGAGATTGGCCGGGCGCTGGACGCGAAGGGCTACAAGGTCAAGCGGCTGAACATCCCACGCGCGGCGCACTCGGTGATGATGGAGGCCATCCTCCCGGAGTTCCGGGCCGTCGCCGCGACGCTGCGCTACTCGCCGCCGTCCATTCCCATGGTCTCCGGGATGACGGGCGAGCTCATCACCGACAATCTCTGCACACCGGACTACTGGTGCAGCCAGCTTCGCAACCCGGTGCAGTTCGGCCGGGGCGTGGAGGCGCTGTATCGCGACGGCATGCGCGTCTTCGTCGAGGTCGGCCCGAAGGCGACCCTGCTCGGCATGGCGGCGCGCTCGGTGCCCGAGGGCGCGGGGACCTGGCTGCCAAGCCTGCGCGCCGATGACGGGGGCTGGCGGCAGATGCTGGAGAGCCTGGCGGCGCTGTATGTGCGCGGCGCTCCGGTGGACTGGGCGGCGGTGGATGCCGGCTATCCACGGCGGAAGGTGGAAGTCCCGACGTATGCCTTCCAGCGTCAGCGCTACTGGGAGGAGGGCGCGGGCCTCCAGCGGCCCCATGGGCGCAGCGTGTCCCGCGCAGAGCACCCGCTGATTGGCGAGCGCGTGCCCCTGGCCGTCCTGGAGTCCGGTGAGCTGTTGTTCGAGGCCACGCTGGGGCCTGCCTCGCAGGCGTTCCTGGGCCAGCACCGCGTCTTCGGAACGCCCACGCTGCCCGCGACGGGCTACGTCGAGATGGCGCTGGCCGCCGGGGCCCGGTTGTTGGGCACGACCGCGCTGGAGCTGACGGACCTGGCCATCCTCAACGCGATGACCTTCCCGAAGGACGCCGAGCGGAAGGTGCAGTGCGCCGTGCGCCGCGACGGAGAAGGCAGGGCCGCTGTTCGCATCTTCAGCCGGACCGGTGAGGGCTCGGAGCGCGCGTGGAGCCTCCATGCGACGGGCACGCTCGCGGTGCTGGGGGATGGCGCACCGACCCCCGAGGCGCACGACCTCGACAGCGTGTTGAGGGACTTGCAGACCCCGCTTCCCGTCGAGGACTACTACCAGCGGGCACGGAGCGCGGGCGTCGACTTCGGGCCGGAGTTCCAGGGCATCACGGAGCTGCGCCGGGAAGGCGAGCAGGTCCTGGCGCGCATCGAGCGCCCCGCGGGCCTTGGGAGCGGCGGTGGCTACCTCGCGCATCCCGCGCTGATGGATGCCTGCCTCCAGGTGGTGGGCGGCGCCTATCCGGATATGGATGGCACCGAGCTGTACGTGCCGGTGCACATCGAGCGGCTTCAGGTCCTGGGCAGCATCGAGGACGGCGTGTGGAGCCATGCCGTGGTGCGGCCGGTGGATGAGGCGGGGAAGCGGCTGCGTGCGGACGTCCGCATCTTCGGAAGAGATGGCGCGCTGCGCGCCTGGGTGCGCGGCCTGGAGCTCCAGCGCACGAGCCAGGAGGCGCTGCGCGCCGCGCTCTCCACCTCGCTGGATGAGTGGCTCTACGAGCGGAAGTGGGAGCCCCTCGCCTTGGACGGGACTCGTCCGGAGACGTGGGTGCCCGCGAGTGGCGCGTGCCTGATTCTCTCGGAGCGCGACGGGGCGGGGCAGCAGCTCGCACAGACGCTGGCGCGCGATGGGCGCTCCTGCTTCGTCGCCATCCGTGGCACGGAGCCGCGCCGGATTGACGAGACCACCTTCGAGGTCCCTGATGCGCCCGACGCGCTCGTGGAGGCCTTGCGAGCGCTGCCGCTTCCGGCGTCCCTGTCGGACGTCATCCTGTTGTGGGGCGCCAACAGCGCGGAGGCGGAGTCGCTGGATGCGGCGGCGCTGGGGCAGGCCGCTCGCGTGACGGGGGGGGGGCGCGCTGGGGCTGCTCCAGTTCCTGCTGGACCGTGGATACTCCGGCACGGTGTGGCTGGTGTCCCATGGCGCGCAGCCCGTGAAGCCGGGCGTCCCGTTGCCTGGGCTCGCGCAGTCGTTGCTGTGGGGCATGGCGCGGCCTCTGGCCATCGAGGCGTCGGAGTTGGATTGCCGGTGTGTCGACCTCGATGCCCACGGCGAACCGAGCGCACAGGTGGAGTTGCTCGCGCGGGAGCTCCGCCACCGCGCGGAGGTGGCGGAGGACCAGGTGGCCTACCGCGATGGCCGCTACGTCGCGCGACTCCGGAGGGTCGAGTCACGGACGCTGGTCGAGGCGTCCGCGGAGCGCGTCGAGGCCTTCCGGGCGGATCGCAGCTATCTGGTGGCGGGCGGGCTCGGACGCCTGGGCCTGCTGACGGCGGAGCTGCTGGCGAGCCGGGGGGCACGCAACCTGGTGCTGACGGGCCGGAGCGCCCCGGGGCCACAAGTCACGGAGCGTCTGGAGCACCTGCGCCAGCAGGGTGTCCGTGTCGAGCACCGGCAGGTCGACATCGCGGAGGCGGAGCCGCTGGCCGCGCTGCTGGACGAGGTGGCGCGGGACATGGCCCCGCTGGGCGGCGTGTTCCACTCGGCTGGGGTGCTGGATGACGGCGTGCTGCGGCAGCAGCGGTGGGAGCGCTTCGAGACCGTGCTGCGACCGAAGCTGCGCGGTGCCTGGAACCTGCATCGCCTGACGGCGGGCCTGCCGTTGGACTTCTTCGTGCTGTTCTCCTCCGTCGCGTCGCTCGTCGGCTCGGCGGGACAGGCGAACCACTGCGCGGCGAACGCGTTCGAGGACGCGCTGGCGCACCACCGCCGTGCCCTGGGCTTGCCTGCCCTGAGCATCAACTGGGGCATCTGGGCCGGTGACGCGGGCGCCCAGGTGTCGGTGAGCGAGGAGGCCCGGACGCCTGGCCTCGGCGTCATTCCGAAGGCGCAGGGCCTGCGCGCGCTGGAGCTGCTCCTCACGTCGCGCGTCCCCCAGGTGGGCGTGGCCGCCATCGACTGGGCTGTCTTCGGAAGCGGCCGGTCCACGCCCTACGTCGCGGAGTTGCGCGAGCAGGCAGGGGGAGCGCGGCCGGTGGAGCGCGCGTCGTTCCTGGACACGCTCACGGCGGCGCCCATCGAGAAGCGCCGGCAGTTGTTGATGGACTACGTGCGCGAGCAAGTGGCGTGGATGCGAGGCGTGGGCTCCAGCGAGTCCATCGACCCGGCGCGGGGGTTCCACGAGCTGGGCATCGACTCGCTGGCGGCGCTCCAGCTCAAGAACCGGCTTCAGGACGGGCTCGGCGTGTCGCTGCCGGCGACGCTCGTCTTCAACTACCCGACGGCGGAGAAGCTCGCGACGCAGCTCATGGACGCGTTCATCCCCCTGGAGTTCACGGAGGAAGCGCGCGTCACGTCGAAGTCAGACGCCCCGGTCGAGAGCCCACTGGAAGGGCTTGCTGAAGCGAACCTCGCGCACCTGCTCTCCGAGCAGCTGTCGAAGATGAACTAGGGACGGAACGATGTCAGCGCAAGGAAGCGACACGAGCTACGGCGAGCTGATGAAGCGCGCGCTCCTGAAGTTGCAGGAGACGCAGTCGAAGCTCGATGCCCATGAGCAGGAGAAGCACGGGGCCATCGCCATTGTCGGCATCGGCTGCCGGTTCCCGGGGGGCGTCACCAGCCCTTCCGAATACTGGCGCCTGCTCTCCGAAGGCGTGGACACCGTCACCGAGATTCCGACCGACCGGTGGAACGCGGACAGCTTCTTCCACGCGGACCCGGACCATCCCGGTGGCATCTACACGCGCCACGGGAGCTTCCTGCGGGACATCGACCAGTTCGAGCCGCGCTTCTTCGGCATCTCCCCGCGTGAGGCGGCGCGGATGGACCCGCAGCACCGGCTGTTGCTGGAGGTCGCGTGGGAGGCCGTGGAGCGCGCCGGCCGGAATCCGACGAGCCTGAGCGGGACGCGGACCGGCGTGTTCGTCGGGATGATGGGGCAGGACTACACGCAGATTGCCACCCAGTCCCCGGAGCTCATCGACGCCCACACCGGCGCGGGGAATGGCGCGAGCGTCGCCGCGGGACGCCTGTCGTATTCCTTCGGACTCGAAGGGCCCAGCCTCACCGTCGACACCGCGTGCTCCTCGTCGTTGGTCGCGGTGCACCTGGCCATCCGCAGCCTGCGTCAGCGGGAGAGCGACTTCGCGCTAGCGGGCGGGGTGAACCTGGTCCTCTCCCCCGTCGCGACGCTGATTGAGTCGCGCACGCACATGCTGTCGCCGGATGGCCGGTGCAAGACGTTTGATGCCTCGGCGAACGGCATCGGGCGAGGAGAGGGCTGTGGGCTCGTCTTCCTGCGGCGCTTGTCGGACGCGCTCGCGGACGGGGACCCCATCGTCGCGGTGCTTCGCGGCTCGGCGGTGAACCAGGATGGCCGCACCAGCGGGCTCACGGTGCCCAACGGGCTCGCCCAGCAGCGCGTCATCCGGGAGGCCCTGCGGGACGGACAGGTGGAGCCCGCGAAGGTGGGCTACGTCGAGGCCCATGGGACGGGGACGTCGCTGGGTGACCCCATCGAGCTGGAGGCGCTCGCGTCCGTCTACTGCGCCAGGACGGGGCGGCAGCAGCCGCTGATGGCCGGCTCGGTGAAGACGAACATGGGGCACCTGGAAGGTGCGTCCGGCATCGCGGGGTTGATCAAATCCGCGCTGTGCCTGGCGAACGAGGAGGTCCCGCCGCACCTCCACCTGCGCACGCCCACGCCGCATGTGGACTGGAAGCAGCTGTCCATCGAAGTGCCGACCGAGCGCCGCCAGTGGCAGGGGGCGGACTCGCGCTTCGCGGCGGTGAGCTCGTTTGGCTTCTCGGGGACGAACGCGCACGTCGTCCTGGAGTCCGCGCCTCGGCCGAAGGCTCAGGCCCGGGAGGTGGAGCGCCCGCGTCACGTCCTGGCGCTCTCCGCGCGCTCGCACGCCAGCCTTCGCAGGCTGGCCGGGTCCATCGCGGAGGAGCTGTCACTGCGTCCCGCGGAGGGGATGGCGGATGTCTGCCACACGGCGAACATTGGCCGCGGCGCCATGGAAGAGCGCGCGGCCTTCACGGCCTCGACCGCCGAGGAGCTGACGGAGTCGCTGCGAGCGTTCAGCCGCGGAGCGCCCACCGCCCCCGGAGCCTGCGTGGAGGGCCGCCGCGACGGCGAGGCACCGCGCGTCGCGTTCCTCTTCACGGGCCAGGGCTCCCAGTACGCGGGCATGGGGCGGGAGCTGTTCGACACGCAGCCCGAGTTCCGCCGGGAGCTCCTGCGCTTCGAGGGCATCCTGAAGCCGCACCTGGAGCGGCCGCTCACCGAGGTGCTCTTCCAGGACACGGAAGGAGCGCTGGACGAGACGCGCTACACCCAGCCCGCGTTGGTGGCGCTGGAGCTGGCGTTGGCGCACCTGCTGCGCGCGTGGGGCCTGCGCGCCGACGCTGTCCTGGGCCACAGCGTGGGCGAGTACGCGGCGGCCATGTTCGCGGGCGTCCTGGAGCCCGAGGTCGGCTTGCCCCTGGTGGCCGAGCGCGCGCGGCTGATGCAGGCGCTGCCCGAGCGCGGCGCGATGCTGGCCGTGTTCGCCGAGCCAGCGCGCGTGCTGCCGCTCATCGCCGGGCACCCCCGGGTGACGGTGGCGGCCATCAATGGGCCGCGGAACACCGTCATCTCAGGGGACAGCACGGCCATCGGCGCCGTGGTCCAGGCGCTCGGAGAGGCGGGCATCGAGAGCCGGCGGCTGAAGGTGTCACACGCGTTCCACTCTCCGCTGATGCAGCCGATGCTGGCGGAGTTCGAGCGGGCCGCGAGCCGCGCCTCCTTCCAGAAGCCGCGCCTCCCCCTCATCTCGAACCTGGACGGACGCGAGGCAGGCGAGGCCATCACCCAGCCGGCCTACTGGTCCCGGCATGTCCTCCAGCCCGTGCGCTTCGAGGAGGGCATCCGGACGCTCCTCCAGCGCGGGGTGCGGGTGTTCCTGGAGGTGGGGCCCAAGCCTTCGCTGTCCAACCTCGCGCGAGACGTGGTGGCGGGTGAAGAGGCGCTGTGGCTGGAGACGCTTCACCCACGCCGCTCCGACTGGGTCGGCCTGCTCCGGGCGCTGTCGGAGCTGTATGTGCGCGGCGCCAGGCCGGACTGGGAGCGCTTCGATGCGGGCTATGGGCGGACCCGCCGGGCGTTGCCGACCTATCCCTTCGAGCGTCAGCGCTACTGGCTGGATGTGCCCGCGCCGTGGACGCGCACGTCGCGCCGCGCGGCGACTCACCCGCTGCTGGGAGCGCGTCTGGAGTCCGCCGCCTTGAAGGAGGGGACGACCGTCTTCTCCAATGAGCTGTCGGCGGGAACCGTGCCTTTCGTGGCGGACCATCGGGTGTACGGCAAGGCGGTGGTGCCCGCCGCGGCCTACGTGGAGATGGTGGCCTCGGCGGCGGCGCAGGTGCTCGGAACGGAGTCGTTGAGGCTGGAGGACATCTCCCTGCTTCAACCGCTGGTGCTCCCCGAGCAGCAGGCGCGGGTGGTCCAGACGTTGCTGGAGGACCAGGGCGAGGCGGGCCTTGCGTGCAAGGTGGTGAGCCGGGGGGACGAGCGCTCGGAGGAGGGTGGCGGCGGCGCGCGCGCGGCCTGGGTCACCCACGTGACGTGCCGGGTGTCGGCGCTGCGCGCCGTGGCCCCATCGGTGGAGCGGGAGGCGTGGGGCCGCGACTGCTCGACGCCTGTCTCCATCGATGAGCTCTCCGCCGTCTTCACGCACCACGGGCTCGACTATGGGCCGTCCCTGCGCGTGCTGACGTCGCTGCATCGGGGGACTGGGGCCGCGCTGTCGTTGGGCCAGGTGGAGGACCGGAGCGGGCACTACCGCGTCCACCCGGCGCTGTTCGACGGCTGCTTGCGCACGGCGGCGGCGGTGTCGCGGCTCACGGCGGAAGACGCGCTGCACCTCCCGGTGGCCTTGCAGACGCTCGACCTGTACCGGTCACTTCCGGAGCGGGTCTGGACGTACGCGACGCAGCCTCCCCGGGAGGGCCAGGAGGGCTTCTCCGCGACGGACCTGACCCTGTGTGACGACGATGGCGCGGTGGTGGCGGTCGTATCGGGGTTCTCGGTGCGCAAGGCCGAGCGCGACGTGTTGCTGCGCGGGCTCGACAACGACTTCCAGGACTGGCTGTACCGCCTCGACTGGGTGCCGCGTGACGTCACGGAGGAAGGCCGCTCCGCGAATCAACATTGGGCCGTCTTCACCAGCGAGGACGACTTCGCCTCGGAGCTGGTGCAGGTGCTTTCGCAGCGGGGCGAGCGCTGCACGCTGGTTCGCAAGGGGGCGTCGTTCAGCAGCACGCTAGAGGGCTTCCGCATCAACCCCGCCGACCCGGAGGACCACGCACGGCTGGTCCAGGCGTGGGCGGCTCAACCTCCCACGGGGCTGCTGTATCTGTGGGGGCTCGACGCGGGGACCCAGGCGGGTGACGCAGGCGCCTGGCTCGACGCGGCTCAGGCGTCGGGGTGCCTGGGCGCGCTGCGGCTGACGCAGGCCCTGGCGCATGCCCAGGGAGCGCCGCCCCGGCTGGTGCTGGTGACGCGGGGCACGCAAGGCCTGCCCACCGACACGCACGGGTCGCGCGTCGCGCAGGCGCCGCTGTGGGGCTTCGGACAGGCCGTGGCCACGGAGTTGCCCGAGCTGCGGTGCCTCCGCATCGACCTGCCCCCGGAGCCCCGGTCCGAAGACCTGGGCACGTTCGTGCGGGCGCTCGCGCTGCCCGATGAGGAGTCCGGCGCGGCCATTCGTGGCGGCGGTCTCTACATCCCCCGGCTCGAGCGGGCCCGCTCGCGGACGGTCGCGGCGAAGAAGGTGTCCATCCTCGCGGAGGCCACCTACCTCGTCGCGGGAGGCCTAAGTGGACTCGGCCTGCGTGCCGCCACCTGGCTGGCGGCGCAGGGCGCGCGGCACCTGGTCCTGATGGGGCGCAGCGCGCCGTCTCCTGAGGCCCGCGCCCAGCTCGATGCGCTCGAGGCCCAGGGCGTGAAGGTGCGGGTCGCGCGGGTGGACATCGCGTCTCACGACGCCATGGCGGGCCTCTTCGCGAGCCTGCGCGGAGCTCCGCCGGTGCGCGGCATCATCCATTCGGCGGGCGTCCTCCGCGACGGAACGCTCGCGAATCAGACGTCCGAGCAGTTCCGGGAGGTGCTGGCCCCCAAGCTTCAGGGGGCGTGGAACCTCCATGCGCTCAGCCAGGGCATGGCGCTGGACTTCTTCGTCTGCTTCTCGTCGGCCGCCTCGCTCATCGGCTCACCGGGGCAGTCGAACTACGTCGCCGCGAATGCCTTCCTCGATGCGCTGGTCCATCTGCGCCGCGCGGAGGGGCTGCCCGCGCTGACGCTCAACTGGGGCTCGTGGGCGGAGACGGGCATGGCGGCGCGGCTGGAGCGGGCGGCCTCCACGCGGCCGGGGGCGCAGGGCTTCGGCGCCATTCCCGTCCAGCAGGGCTTCAGCGTGCTGGAGCGGCTCATGGGGACCACACAGGTTCAATGGGGCGTCTTCCCCGTGGACTGGACGCGGCTGGCGGAGCAGTTGCCAGGGCTCGCGCGGCAGGCGCTCGTCCAGGGCTTGCTGGGGAGCGAGCCACAGCGGGTGCAAGCGCCGGCCTTCCGCGCGCAGCTGGACGCGGCGCCGACGAATCGCAAGCTGGAGCTGCTGCGTCAGCACGTCGCGGGGCAGGTGTCCGCGACGCTGGGCATGCCGGCGTCGGAGCGGCTGTCTGGCAACGAGCGCCTGTTCGAGCTGGGCGTCGATTCGCTGCTGGCCATCGAAATCAAGAACCGGCTCGCGAGCAGCCTCGGGCGAGGCCTGCGTTCGACGCTGATTTTCGACTTCCCCACCGTGAACGGGCTCGTCGCGCATCTGACCGAGGAGCTGGGGCTGGGGACCGAGGTTCAGAAGAAGCAGGAAGCATCGCGGGAGGCGCAGGGCGCGCTCTCCGCGGAGATTCAAGGGCTGTCGGAGCAGGAGCTGACGTCCCTCATCGACCAGGAGCTGGAGAGCGCGCTCACCAGATGAGACCCTGATGGCGAAACTATCCTCACGCATTTCTGAATTGCCTGTCGTCAAGCTCGCGTACCTCGCGAGCCAGCTGCGCTCGAAGAAGGAGCTGCTGGCGGCCGAGCCCATCGCGGTGGTGGGCATGTCCTGTCGCTTCCCCGGCGGAGGTGACCTGCCAGAGACGTTCTGGGAGCTGCTCGCCGCGGGCCGCGACGCGACCCGGGACGTGCCGGCCTCGCGCTGGGACGTCGACGCGTTCTACGACCCCACGCCCGGTGTCCCGGGGAAGATGTACACGCGCCGAGGCGCCTTCATCGACGGCGTCGACCTGTTCGACCCTGGCTTCTTCGGCATCACACCGCGTGACGCCAAGGGCATGGACCCGCAGCAGCGCATGCTGCTGGAGGAGTGCTGGCGAGCCCTGGAGCGCGCCGGCATTCCGCCCGCTGGCCTCACCGGGAGCCGCACCGGCGTCTTCCTGGGGCTGATGCACAACGACTACAACCTGCTGGGCATCGCCGAGGAGCTGGAGTTCCACTCGGCGTCGCTCAACTACCCGTCCGTCGCCGCGGGACGCATCTCCCACACGCTGGGCCTCCAGGGGCCCGCGGTCTCCGTGGACACGGCGTGCTCGTCGTCCGCCGTCGCCATCCACCTGGCCTGTCAGAGCCTCCGCAACGACGAGAGCGACCTCGCGCTCGCCGCGGGCGCGAACCTGAACCTCTCCCCCGTCACGGTGATGGTGGAGTGCCAGAACCGCATGCTGGCGGCGGACGGCCGCTGCAAGACGTTCGACGCCTCCGCGGACGGCTTCGGGCGCGGCGAGGGCTGCGGCGTCGTCGTGCTCAAGCGCCTGTCGGACGCGCTGGCCCAGGGGGATGCCATCCTCGGCGTCATCCGGGGCTCGGCGGTCACCCATGACGGCCGCAGCAGCGGGCTGATGGTGCCGAACGGGCGCTCGCAGGAGCGCGTCATCCGGGCGGCGCTGGACAGCTGTGGCGTGGAGCCGGAGCAGGTGGGCTACATCGAGGCCCACGGCACGGGGACGCTGCTCGGAGACCCCATCGAGATGGAGGCGCTGCGGTCCGTCTTCGGGCGCAAGGGCGATCGCGGTGAGCCGCTGTACGTCGGCTCGGTGAAGACGAACATCGGGCACCTGGAGGCCGCCGCCGGTATCGCGGGGCTCATCAAGGTCCTGCTCGCGCTGCAGAACGAGGCCATCCCCGCGCACCTGAACTTCGAGCGGCCCAATCCCAACATCCGCTGGGACGACCTGCCCGTCACCATCCCCACGGCCACCCAGCCCTGGCTGCGCGGTGACAGGCGCCGCATCGCCGGGGTCAGCAGCTTCGGCTTCAGCGGCACCAACGTGCACATGGTGGTGGAGGAGGCCCCCGTGCTGGCGCGCCCCCGCGTGGAGGCGGAGCGCCCGGTCCATGTCCTGACGCTGTCGGCGAAGAGTGAAGCCGCGCTCGAAGCGCTCATGGCAGCGCAGGAGCGCGCCTTGCCGGAGGACCCGGCGGTGCTGGGAGACTGGTGCTACACGGCGAACACGGGCCGCTCCCAGTTCGAGCACCGCGCCGCTGTCTCGGGCGCCACCGCCGCGGAGCTGCGCGCGAACCTGACGCGGCTGCGCGAAGAGAAGCTGCGCCCGGAACGCGAACCCCTCCGCGGAACGGAGAGCCCCCGGCCCGTCTTCCTCTTCACGGGGCAGGGCGCGCTTCGTCCTGGAGTGGGTCGGGAGCTCTTCGAGACACAGCCGGTGTTCCGCGCCGCGGTGGAGCGGTGCTCGAAGGCGCTGGAGGGCCTGCTCGATTGCAGCCTCGAAGCGCTCCTCTTCGGTGAGTCTTCCGCGACGTTCCTGGAGGACACGCGCCATGCGCAGCCCGCGCTGGTGGCCTTGGAGTATGCGCTGGCGGAGCTGTGGGGGGCCTGGGGCGTCACGCCCGCGGCGCTCATCGGGCACAGCCTGGGAGAGTATGCCGCGGCTGCCGTCGCGGGGGTGTTCAGCATCGAGGAGGCGCTGCGCCTGGTCGTGACGCGCGCGCGGCTCATTGGCGAGCAGCTGGGCGCCGGGGCGATGCTGGCGGTCTCCGCTTCACTCGATACGGTGAACCGGGCCATTGCGCCGCACGCCGACACGGTTTCCCTGGCGGCGGTCAACGGCCCCGATGACGTGGTCATCTCCGGGATACCCGACGCCATCACCGAGGTGGAGCGGGCCCTGACGAGCCAGGGCGTCCAGACGAAGCGCCTGCGGATGTCCTACGCGTTCCACTCCACGCAGATGGAGCCCGTGCTGAAGCCGTTCGCGGAGGCCTTCCGAGGGCTCACGCTTTCGGCACCGCGCATCCCGCTGGTGTCCACGCTGGAGGGCCGGCGTGTCGGCGACGAAATCACCCGGCCAGACTACTGGTGCCGTCAAATCCGAGAGCCCGTCGCCTTCGCCAAGGCGCTGGAGGCGTCGCGCGCGGAGGGGCACCGGACCTATCTGGAGCTGGGGCCCGCGCCCATTCTGGCTGGCATTGGCCGCAGGACCTTCCAGTCGGAGGCGCTGTGCTGGCTTCCCAGCCTGCGTCCGTCCACTGGAGAGACGGCGCAGCTGCTCTCCAGCGTGGCGGAGCTGTACATGCGCGGCTTCGACGTGGATTGGGCCGCGTTCGATGCGCCTTTCGAGCGGCGCCCGCGCTGCTTGCCGACGCAGCCCTTCCAGCGTGAGCGCTACTGGCTGGATTCGCGAAGCCCCGAGCATCGCCGCGGCGATGCGGCGCGTGACGACGCCGCGCGAGGCGAGGCGCACGCCCTGCCGGGGACACCGCTGTCGCTCGCGGGCGCCAGGGAGTCACGGTTCGAGGCCCGGCTGAGCAGGCACGAGCCCGCCTTCATCGAGGAGCATCGTGTGCTGGGCAACCCGGTGCTGCCGGCCGCCTGCTACGTCGAGATGGCGCTCGGCGCCGCGCACCACGCGACCTCGGGCGGGAAGCCCCTGGAGCTCACGGCCATCGAGCTGGAGCGGGCGTTGGTCTTCGCGGAGGGGCAGGCACAAAACGTCCAGACGGTCCTGACGCCCGAGGAGCAGGGCTCCCGCTTCGAAATCTACGGGCAGGGGACGGGGACGGCGGACCGGAGCTGGGCCCGGCTGGCGCAAGGTCGCATCACCGAAGGCCGCGCGCACCCGGAGAACGTGGCCCTGGAGTCGGGCCTGTTGCCGGCGTTCCCGCAACAGGGCTCCGTCAGCGCGCACTACGACATGATGGCGCGCGGCGGGCTGGAGTACGGCCCCTCGTTCCGAGGCATTGATGCGCTGCGGTTCGGAGGGGAGGGGTGCCTCGCTCACGTGCGGCTGCCCGATGCGCTCGTCCTCGGCCTGGGGGACTACTGGCTGCATCCGTTGCTGCTCGACGCGTGCTTCCAGACGGCGGCGGCGGCGTTCACGGACGGCGGCGCACAGGTGGCGGGTGACGGGCAGGGGCGCATTCCGGTCGCCATCGAGCGGCTGCGCTGGTTCAAGCGACCCGGGAGCAGCATCTGGGTGCATGCCCGAACCGGGGCGCGCACCTCGCTCGCGGATGGACTGGTGAGCGCCGACCTCCGCATCCTGGACGAAGACGGCGCCGTCGTCGCCGAGGTGGAGGGCCTGCTGCTGAAGCAGGTCGACCGCCGCGCGTTCCAGGCCGCCTTCTCGGGCGCGATGCAGGAGCTCCTCTTCGAGCTGGCGTGGCGGGAGCAGTCCATGCCCACCGCGCGTGACCAGGTGGCTTCACAAGCCGGGGCCTGGCTGTTGCTGGTGGACTCGGACCGCGTCGCGGACGAAGTCAGGGCGTTGGCGCGGCAACGTGGCTGGACCTGCGTGGTGGCCACGCCCGGTGCGTCCTACGAGCGCATCGACGCGACCCATCATCAGCTCAACCCGCATGACGCGGCCGGCTTTGACCGGCTGCTCCAGGACGTCTCCGCCACGGGCTCGGCTCCGGCGGCGGTGGCCTACCTGTGGGGGCTCGGTGATGGTTCTCCCGAAGCCCTCTCCGGCGCGGTGACGTCGAGCACCGTGGGCGCGCTTCACCTCGTGAAAGCGATGGCGCGTGCCAACTGGGCGCAGCCGCCCGCTCTGTGGATGGTGACGGAGCGCGCGGTGGCCGCCACGCCCACGGACGCGGTGGAGGGCTTTGCGCAGGCCTCGCTCTGGGGCTTTGGCCGCGCGGTGGCCATCGAGCACACGGAGCTCGCGTGCCGCATGGTGGACCTGGAGCCGGGCTCCGAGTCGCTGGAGCGGCTGTTCCACCTCATGGCGCAGCCGCCGCAGGAGAACGTCATGGCTCTGCGCGGCGGCCGGCTCCTGGGCGCGCGCCTCGTGCGCCCTGGCAAGCCACCTGAGCGCGCTGCGCCCGTGCGAATCCGCCCGGATGGCGTCTACCTCGTCACGGGAGGCCTGGGGGCGCTGGGGCTCGCGACGGCGGAGTGGCTGGTGGGGGCGGGGGCGCGGCACCTGCTGCTGGTGGGACGGAGCGAGCCCTCGGACGCGGCGAACGCTCGGCTCGCGGCGCTGACCGCGCGGGGCGTCAACGTCACCGTCGCGCGCGCCGATGTCTCACGTCAGGAGGACGTGCGGCGACTGGTGGCGGGCGCGTCCGAGCGGGGCCAACCCCTGCGAGGCATCATCCACACGGCGGGCGTGCTGGAGGACGGCGTCATCCTGCACCAGGAGGCGGAGCGCTTCTCGCGCGTGTTCGCGCCCAAGGTGCAGGGCGCGTTGAACCTGCACCGCGCCACGGCCGGGATGCCGCTGGACCTCTTCGTCATGTACTCGTCCGCGGCCTCGCTGGTGGGTGTGGCGGGACAGTCCAACTACGTGGCGGCGAACAGTGTCCTCGATGCACTGGCGCACCACCGCTGCCGCCAGGGACTGCCAGCCCTCAGCGTCAACTGGGGAAGGTGGGCGGGCGCGGGCATGGCCGCCAGGAGCGCGGACCGGCCGGAGACGTCGGATGCCACCAGCCTCTCTCCCGAATTGGCGCTGCAGGTCTTCGAACAGCTCCTGGAGCAGGGGGCCGTGCAGGTGGGCGTGGTGCCCTTCAGCGTCTCCTCGCTGGAGGCGGGGCCTTCGCCCGGCCATGGCCCCTTGTTCTCCGAGCTGATGCTCCGTGAGCAGGCCCGGTCCGCCGGGGCATCGCGGATGCATGAGCTGATGGAAGAGCTGAAGCGGGCGGACGCAGAGCGCCGGCGCGCGTTGCTGACGCGTTACGTGCAGAGCCGACTGGGGCCCTTGCTGGGCTTCGCTCCGGACCACGAGGTCCTCCAGAAGAAGATCTCCTTGAACGAGATGGGGCTCGATTCGCTGCGCGCGGTCGAGCTGAAGAACCGCATCGGCCGCGAGCTGGGGGTGGACCTGCTCATGGCGCGGTTCATCGACGGCACGACGCTCGACGGGATTGTGGATGCGCTGAGCACCCAGCTCGAGCTCAAGGAGCTGCTCGCGCGTGCGCCCGCGGCGGAAGCCACGGCCGACATCGAGGAGTTGACGGTATGAACCTGGGGGAACTGCTCGCGGAGCTGAATCGGCGGGGCCTGGAAGTCCGGGTGGAAGGCGACGCGCTGAGGCTTCGTGGCCCGAAGGGCGCCGCCAGCCCGGAGCTTCGTCAGGCACTGGCGGAGCACAAGCCCGAGCTGCTCGAACTCCTGCGTGCCCATGACGAGGGCCAGGAGGAGGCGCCCATCGTCCCGGTTCAACGCACCGGGCCCGCGCCGCTCTCCTATGGGCAGACGCGGCTGTGGTTCCTCGACCGCCTGGAGCCCGGGAGCACCGCCTACAACCTGATGTTGGCGCTGCAGGTCGACGGTCACCTCGACGTGGCCATCGTGAAGCGCTGCTTCACCGAGGTCATCCGTCGCCACGAGGTGCTGCGCACGCGTTATGCCGAGCACGCGGGCGTCCCGGTCCAGATTGTCGACCCGGAGCCCCGGTTCGACTTCCGCGTGCTCGACGAGCGCGAGGTGCTGGCCTCCGAGCCCGCGGGCGTGGAGGCCTTCCTCCAGCGTGAGGGCAAGCGGCCCTTCGACCTGGCCACGGGCCCCGTGATGCGAGTGCTCGTGATTGAGCGGGGCGTCCAGGGGCAGTACCTCCAGCTCTGCCTGCACCACATCGCGGCGGACGTGTGGGCGCAGGCCATCCTCGTCCGCGACATCGTGACGTTGTACGGCGCCTTCGCCAGCGGCCAGCCCTCACCGTTGCCGCCCCTGACGCTCCAGTACTCCGACTTCGCCGTCTGGCAGCGGGAGTACCTCCAGGGCGAGGTTCGCCAGAAGCTGGTGGACTACTGGCGCAAGAAGCTGGAGGGGGCGCCGCCGCTGCTCGAGCTGCCCACGGACCATCCGCGCCCCAAGGTGCAGTCGAACCGGGGCGGCGAGGTCCGCTTTGAAGTGGGGCCCTCGCTCACCGCCGCCCTGAAGGCGCGGAGCCACGTGGCCCGCACCACGCCCTTCGTGGGGATGCTGAGCGCGTTCTTCGTGCTCCTGCACCGCCTCACGGGGCGCGAGGACCTCGTCCTCGGCGCGAACTCCATCAACCGGACGCGCACGGAGCTGGAGCCGCTGGTGGGCTTCTTCGTGGACAACCTGGTGATGCGGGTGGACCTCGGCGGCGGCCCGGGGTTCGCCACGGTGCTGGAGCGCGTGCGTGAGACGGTGCTCGGGGCCTTCGCGCACCAGGACCTGCCCTTTGATCTGCTCGTGGAGGAGCTGAGGCCCGCGCGCAGCCTGGGCTTCAACCCGCTGTTCCAGGTGGTGTTCGCCTGGGTCCGCGCTTCCGGTGAGGCCCAGGACGAGACGGGCATCCGGATGCGGCCGCTCGAGTTCGAGGCGGAGGCGTCGCGCTTCGACCTCAACCTCTTCGTGGATGACCACGGCGACCGGCTGTCGGCGCGGATGGTGTTCAACCGCGACCTCTTCGAGCAGGGCACCGTCCAGCACTACGTGGACTGCTTCCAGGTGCTGCTCGAAGGGCTCGTGGCCGAGCCGCGGCGGCCGGTGGGCGAGCTGCCCGTGCTCCCCGCGGACGTCCGCGAGCGCGTGCTCCGGCAGTGGAACGACACGGGGACGCCGGAGGCGGAGGGCGCGTGCCTCCACGCGCTCATCGAAGCCCAGGCGCTGCGCGCGCCGGACGCGGTGGCAGTCGTCGTGGACGACTGGGAGCTGACCTACGGCGAGCTCGACCAGCTCAGCGACCGGGTCGCCGCGGCGCTCCAGGATTTGGACGTGGGGCCGGAGGTGGTGGTCGGCGTCCACCTGGACCGCTCGCCGGAGCTCATCGTGAGCCTGCTGGGGGTGATGAAGTCAGGGGGCGCGTTCCTCGCGCTCGACGCGGACGAGCCCGCGGACCGGCTCCGTCACATCGTCGCGGATGCCCGGCCCCGGGTGGTGATTTCCTCCGCGAAGCTGTCCGAGCGCCTGTGGGGCATGGGGGGCTTCGTCACGCTCCACGTGGACGAAGACTACCGGGACATGCCCGCCGCGCCGGGTCAGCAGCTCCGCCGCGACGTGCTCCCCGACCAGCTCGCCTACATCCTCTACACGTCGGGTTCGACGGGCCGGCCCAAGGGCACGGAGGTGACGCACCGGAGCATCGTCAACTACCTGCGCTGGAGCGTGGACGCCTACCGGCTCCGCGAAGGGACGGGGAGCCCGGTGATTGGCTCCGTCAGCTTCGACGGCACGCTGACGAGCCTCTTCGCGCCGCTGCTCGCGGGCCGCGCGCTGTTCCTCGTGCCGCGCGGTCACGAAATCGACCTGCTGACGTCCCGGGACTACCCCGAGCAGGGCTTCAGCTTCATCAAGATGACGCCGTCGCACCTGCGGGCCTTCAACGGCCTGGGGCGCACGCGCGAGGTGCTCGGCCGCACCCAGGCGGTGGTGCTGGGCGGGGAAGGGCTGCACGGCGTGGACCTGGCCGCGTGGCGCGAGCAGGGCCTCCCCACGCGCGTCATCAACGAGTACGGCCCCACCGAGGCCGCGGTGGCGTGCTGCTTCGAGACGCTGCTGCCGGAGGGCGCGCCGCCGCCGGAGCGGGTGCCCATTGGCCGGCCCATTCCGCACATGCGGTTGTACATCCTGGACCGGTACCTCCAGCCGGTGCCCGTCGGCGTCCCCGGCGAGCTGTACATCGGCGGCGTCGGACTGGCCCGAGGCTACCTGCGCCGGCCGGACCTGACGGCGGAGCGCTTCATCCCCAACCCCTTCGACGGGGGCACCGAGGGCTCGCGGCTCTACCGCACGGGGGACCACGCCCGGTACCTCTCCGACGGGCGCATCGAATACCTGGGCCGCCAGGACGACCAGCTCAAGATTCGAGGTCACCGCGTCGAGTCGGGAGAGGTGGAGGCCGCGCTGGGTCGTCATCCCGACGTCGTCCAGGCCGCGGTGCTCCTGCAGCGTCCGCCAGGCGGGGCGCCGCGCCTGGTGGCCTATGTGCAGCCCCAGTCGATGGAGAACGAGGACTTGCGGGCCGAGCTGCGCAAGTCCCTGCGTGAGGTGCTGCCCGAATACATGATGCCGGAGGTCATCGCCGTCCTCCCGGAGCTGCCGCTGACGCCCAGCGGGAAGATTGACCGCAAGGCGCTGCCGCCCGTGGTGTCGGAGGCCCCCGTGGCCAGCGCGCTGGCCCGCACGGAGGCGCGGACCGAGACGGAGCGGCAGCTCCAGGCGCTGTTCGGCGAGCTGCTGGGGCTGAGCACCGTGGCGCCCACCGACAGCTTCTTCGAGCTGGGAGGCCACTCGCTCCTCGCCGTCACGCTCATCTCGCGCATCTCCGCGAAGCTGGGTATCGAGGTGCCCCTCAACGAGGTGTTCGACCGGCCCACCGTGGAGGCCCTGGCGCACTGGGTGGACGAACACGCCAGCAAGGTCACCGCGCTGATTCGCCAGCTGCCCGCCTGTGTGATGGCGCTGAAGCCCCTGGGGCACAAGCCGCCGTTGTTCCTCGCCCCGCCGTCCGCTGGCAGCCCGGCCGTCTACGTCACCCTGGCTCGCCACCTGGACGCGGAGCAGCCCGTGTTCGGCTTCCAGATGCCTGGCGTCATGGACGACCAGCTGCCACCGGAGACCATCGAGGACACGGCCGCGCTGTATGTGGCGGCCCTGCGGCAGGTCCAACCGCGTGGGCCGTACCGCATCGCGGGCTGGTCCTACGGGGGGCTCGTCGTCTGTGAGATGGCGCGGCAGCTCGAAGCGTTTGGGGAACAGGTGGCGCTGCTCGGCTTGATTGACGGCGCGGCGCTGGACCGGCTGGCCGCGCACGACGGTACCCCGCATGAGCTCCCCGCGGGCTCCCAGCTCATCAAGGTGCTGGGGGAGGCCCAGATGCCGCGGGACTACGCCAGCCTGAGATTGATAGGCGAATGGATGGGCATCAGCCTCCCCGAGGCCTGGGCAGACCTGCTTCGTCGGGATACAGATGGGCAGTATTCATACCTGTGGCGTTTCTTGCGAGACAGCACGCTGACGGCCCGGAATTTCCTGGCAACACGCCGCTCCGAGCAACTCTATACGTTCTCTTCGTACGGTGGCTCCGCCACACTCTTCAGGACGGGTCCGGTGACCATTGGCGGCGACCCGCTCGTCGACAGTGTGCGCAGGTTCGCGCTTGCGGGGACGGAAGTGATACCGGTTCCAGGCAATCACATGACGCTCATCATGGATGAGCGGAACGTGGTCGTGCTTGCAAATGAAATACAGAAATGTCTGGATAGGGTTTTGACGCTCCCGCCAATCGCAGAAGTGTCTCGGGCGGAGATGCCAGCAACGGGGCTGGCTGCGCAGCTCCCCATGGAGGTCATGTGATGCCGCACCGAGTCCTTGCAATGGATGGTACGTCTATTTCCGGTGGTGAGGGGTATGTCACCGCGGGCTTGCTCAAGTCGTTGAAGGAGACGCTGACCAGCCGCGGAGGCGGGCAGAGCCTGCTGAACGACGTGGAGCTGTTCTCCGGCACGTCCGCGGGGTCCTTCAACGCCGCGTTCTTCGCCACCTACGAGAACCCCGATGACGCCTTCCCCAAGATCCTCGACTTCTGGGGTGAGGTCGTCCAGATGAACCGCAAGGCGGTGTCGCTGGGGCGGACCGCCATGGCGCTGACGGGCAACGCCGCGCTGCTCGACTCCAGCTACATGCGCGACTTCTTCTGCAGCTACTTCGGCGCCACGCTGCGCCTGGGAGACCTGAAGCGGAAGGTGGCGCTGCCGTCCTTCCAGCTCGACGGCCACCGCAAGTCGCTGCGGACCTGGAAGGCCAAGGTCTTCCACAACACCGGTCCGGACAACGACACCGACCACAACGAGCTGGTGGTGGACGTGCTGATGCGCAGCGGTTCGCCTCCGCTCTCCTATCCCGTCTACCAGGGCATCCGGGAGCAGGGCAGCGGCTACGTCGACGGCGGCATCTTCGCCAACAACCCGTCGCTGGTGGCGCTGGCGCAGATCATCAACAACATCACCCGCAAGAGCCGCGCGGAGAAGGTGGAGACGCTGGAGACGGAGCCGCCCGACCTGACGAACATCCTGCTGATGTCGGTGGGCAACGGCTGCATGTCCTCGTACCTCACGCCGCACTTCTGTCAGGGCGTGGCCAACTGGGGCTTCTCCAAGTGGCTGCTGGACTTCCACGACCCCATGGTGCTCGTGAAGATGATGCTGGAGGCCGGCTCGGACGCGGCGGACTACCAGTGCCGCATGATTCTGCGGAAGAAGTACTTCCGGCTGAATCCGGTGGTGGACCAGACGCTCTCCGCGGCGAACCTCAAGCAGGTGGAGTCCACCGTCCAGAGCCTGCTGAGCACCCAGTCCACCGTCTCGCAGCTCAACCGTGCGCAGACGTGGATCGGGAAGTCGGGCTGGGTGTCGGACGCGGCGAAGGCGGCCTAGCCCCAAAGGTGGATTGAGATGGCCAGGATCATTCTTGTCTCCGGTACAGGCGGCTCCGGGAAGACCACGGTGGCGGCGGCGACGGCGCTCGCGGCCTCCCGCCGGGGGCTCCGGACCCTCGTGCTCTCGTTCGACCTGTCCCACGGCCTCAGCGCCGCCATGGGCGTCGAGCGTCCGCTCTTCTCAGGGCCCCGGGGCGTGCCCGTGGGCGTCAACGACCACCTGTCCTTTCACGAGGTGGACGTTGGGGAAGAGCTCCGCCGGGGATGGAACGAGGGCCAGGGCGGACTGGCCGCGCTCGTGGATGGCGGGCTGGAGCGCGTGAATGCGGGGGAGGTGGCGATGACGGCCGAGGCGGCCCACGTCGTCATGCTCCTCCGGCTGGGCGAGTCCCTCCGCGAGCAGCAGCACGACCTCGTCATCGTGGATTGCCCGTCCACCCGCACGGCCCTCCAGTTGCTCAACACCGTGCCAGCGATGAGCTGGTACGCGCGCAAGCAGCAGGCGCCCGCGCAGCCGGGGCGCAGGGCACGCCTGCTGGCGGCGAGCCTCCACGGCGCGGACGCGAGCCTGGAGGTTCGCGACCGGCTGAACGCCGTGGACGCGCTGCTGCACGACCCGGAGGTGACGACCCTCCGGCTGGTGACCACCGCGGACACGGTGTCCGGGCAGGAGGCGCAGCGGGCGTACACGTACTTCAGCCTGCTCGGCCTCGCGGTGGACTGCGTCGTCATCAACCGGCTCGAACCGGAAGCCGCCGACGCCGGCTCCGACCGGGTCAAGGCGCAGCAGGCACAACTGGAGAAGCTCCAGGCCGCCTTTTCGTCGCTGCTGCTGTTGAAGGTCCCGCACCAGGCCACGGAGGTGGTGGGGGAGAAGCCGCTGGAGGTCTTCGCGGAGCAGCTCTACCAGGGCGAGGACCCCGTCCGTCTCACGGCCCCGCAGCCTGCCCTGGGCATCCGCAAGGACGCAGTGGATGCGTATTCGTTGGAGGTGCGGCTCCCCTTCGTGGCGAAGAGCGAGGTCGAGCTCTTCCGCCGCGGCGCGGAGTTCGTCATCCAGGTCGGGGCCGTCCGGCGCAACGTCGTGTTGCCTCGGATGATTGCACTCCTCCCGACGTCGGGCGCCCGCATGGAGGGTGACCGGCTCATCGTGAGTTTCCAAAAAGAAAGAGGTGTTTGATGTCCACGCAAGACGATCGTTATCCGCAGGGTTCCTTTGGCGCTTCGCCGGAGTACGGTGCTCGGTTCGCCGAGCTCACCAACGCCCTGATTCCGGGCGGGCGAGGCCTGGTGCAGCAGCTCTTCCGCGCGAAGCAGGAGGCGCTCAAGGGCGTCGCGCACATCCTCGACGCGCAGATTCATGAGCTGCAGCACATCGACGCGGCCATCGAGGACCGGGCGAAGCAGGCGCACACGGCTCCGGCGGCGGGCCAGCCGCACCGGTCCGGGGTGTCGTTTGGCGACGTGCTCCAGAAGGCGGGGGACCTGATCCTCGCGAAGCGGCCGAAGGGGGCGCCGGCTTCCGAGGCGTGCGCCCGGCCCAGTGACCGCCGTGCACCTCCGGCGAGCGTCACGAGCGAGGCTGCGACGGGCACCGCGTCCAGCCCCGCGCCGGAACCGCTGGAGAAGATTTCCATCAGCTAGTCGCAGCGAAAGGGGTGGGCAGTGTCGGATGAATCCATTCGAGTGAGGATGTCCAACGAGGAGAATGCTCTCTCGATGGAGTCGATGACGCCCTTGCAACGGGCGGCATTGGCCATCAAGACCCTCCGGGCGCGCGTGGATGGATTGGAGCGCGCGCGCTCGGAGCCCATCGCCGTCATCGGCATGGGGTGCAGGTTCCCCGGTGGCGCGAACGACCCGCGCGCCTACTGGGAGCTGCTGCGCGGCGGCGTCGACGCAGTGAGCACCGTCCCGCCGGACCGCTGGGACGTGGACGCGTACTACGCGGCGGACCCGGACGCGGGCTGGAAGATGGTGGTCCGCGAGGGAGGGTTCCTCAACCAGCCCATCGCCGGCTTCGACAGCGAGTTCTTCGGCCTGTCGCCGCGCGAGGCGAACTACGTCGACCCGCAGCAGCGCTTGATGCTGGAGGTGTCGTGGGAGGCCCTGGAGGACGCCGGCATCGCCCCGGGCTCGCTGGTGGGCAGCGACACGGGCGTCTATGTCGGCTTCCTGAGCAGTGACTACGGGCGCGTTCCCTTCAACGCGGTGCAGACGCGGGACCTGCCATACATGGGGACCGGGAACGAGCTGAGCTTCTCCGCGGGTCGTGTGTCCTACGTGCTGGGCCTCCAGGGCCCGTCCATGGTGATCGCGACCGCGTGCTCGTCGGCGCTCGTCTCCGCCCACCTGGCCTGCCAGGCGCTGCGGCAGGGGGAGTGCTCGCTGGCGCTCGCGGGCGGAGTGAATGTGATTCTCCGGCCGGACAACAACATCGTCCTGTCGAAGATGCGGGCGCTGGCGCCGGATGGGCGCTCGAAGACGTTTGATGCGTCCGCCAATGGCTACGGACGCGGCGAGGGCTGCGGCGTCCTGGTGCTCAAGCGGCTCTCGGATGCGCAGCGGGACAAGGACCGCATCCTCGCCGTCATCCGTGGCTCCGCGGTGAATCATGACGGGCTCAGCGGCGGCCTGACGGTCCCCAACGGGCCCGCGCAGGAGAAGCTGCTGCGCAAGGCGCTGGAGTCCGCGAGCCTGGCCCCAGCGGACGTGAACTACATCGAGGCCCATGGCACGGGGACGCCGCTGGGTGACCCGATTGAGCTGCGGGCGCTGGACGCGGTGCTCCGGCACGGGCGCGGCGCGGACGCACCGTTGCTCGTCGGCTCCGCGAAGACGAACCTCGGGCACCTGGAGTCCGCCGCCGGCGCCGCGGGGATGATCAAGGTCGTGCTGTCGCTGGGGCAGGACGAGATTCCCCCGCACCTGCACTTCCGCACGCCCAACCCGGCCGTGGACTGGCAGCAGTTGCAGATCGCCATCCCCACGCAGGTGACGCCGTGGCCCAAGGGCGACAAGCCCCGCGTGGCCGGGGTCAGCGGCTTCGGGCTCAGCGGCGTCAACGCGCATGTCCTCATCGAAGAAGCTCCGCAAGCGCCCGCGCGGACGCCGGAGGCGACGCCGCGGCCGATGCACGTCCTGACGCTGTCCGCGCGCAACCCCCAGGCGCTGAACGAGCTGGCGCGGCGCCATGCGCAGGCGCTCGGCGGCCCGGGGCTCGCGTCACAGTCACTGGAGGACATCTGCTTCACCGCGAACACGGGGCGGGACGCGTTCCGGCACCGGCTCGCGGTGCTGGGGAGCTCACAGGAGGCCATGCAGGCGCAGTTGACGTCCTTCCTGGCCGGGCAGGCGTCATCGTCGGTGCTGCGCGGGAAGGCGGATGGGGAGCCTCGGCTGGCCTTCCTGTTCACCGGGCAGGGCGCGCAGTGGCTGGGCATGGGAGAGGAGCTCTTCCGCACCGAGCCCACCTTCCGCGAGGCGCTCCTGCGCTGTGACGCCGTGCTGAAGCCGTTGATGGGGCAGTCGCTCATCGACCTGCTGCATCCCTCCGAGCGCGACGCGCAGGCGCGAGCCCGGCTGGACGAGACGGGCTTCACCCAGCCCGCGCTGTTCGCGCTGGAGTACGCCCTGGCGCAGGTGTGGATGCAGTGGGGCCTTCGCCCGGACTTCGTGATGGGGCACTCGGTGGGTGAGTTCGTGGCGGCCTGCGTGGCCGGCGTCTTCACCCTGGAAGAAGGACTGGAGCTCATCGCCACGCGCGCCCGGCTGATGCAGTCCCTGCCCGCGGGCGGGGCGATGGCCGCCGTGTCCGCGGAGGCCGCGGAGGTGGAGGCGCTGCTCTCCCGGTACGACGGGCAGGTGTCCATCGCGGCGCTCAACGGCCCTCGCAACGTGGTGATTTCGGGGCGCGAGGCCGCCGTCAACGACTGCGTGGCCGAGCTGACGCGGAAGGGCAAGCGCGGCACGATGCTGCGCGTCTCGCACGCGTTCCACTCCGCGTTGATGGACCCCATCCTCGACGCGTTCTCCGTGGCGGTGGCGAAGGTGAAGCTCCAGCCTCCCGTCATCCCGCTGATTTCGAACCTGAGCGGGCGCGAGGCGGGGAAGGAACTCCTGACGCCCCGGTACTGGGTGCGGCATCTTCGTGAGCCGGTGATGTTCGCCCGGGGCATGCAGACGCTGGAGCAGGCTGGCGTGAAGGCCTTCCTGGAGGTCGGCCCGAAGCCCACGCTGGTGACCATGGGCCAGTCCTGCATCACGAAGGAGGACACGCTCTGGGTGGGCAGCCTGCGGCCGGAGCGCTCGGACTGGCAGCAGATGTTGGAGGGGCTCGCGGCCCTTTACGTCGCGGGCGTGCCGGTGGACTGGCGGGGTGTGGACCAGGGCCGCGAGCGCCACAAGGTCGCGCTGCCCGTCTATCCCTTCCAGCGGCGTAATCACTGGATGGACCTCAACGGGTCCACCTGGGACATCGCGGGCGGGAGCGCCGCGCCGGAGGCGGGGGCCACTCCAGGGCATCCTCTCCTGGGCCATCCGCATGCGTCGCCTTCACAGGTGCGGCAGTTCGAGTCCTCCGTGGCGGCCGCGAAGCCCGCCTTCCTCAAGGACCATGGCGTCTACGGACAGATTCTGATGCCGGGCGCGGCCTACGTGGAGATGGGGCTCGCCGCGGGAGCTTCGCTCTTCGGTTCGGCGGGCGGGACGGTGGATGAAATCACCTTCTCGCAGGCCCTCTTCCTTCCGGAGGAAGGGGCGCGCCGCGTGCACCTGCTCTACTCGCCGGAAGGCGAGCGCGCCGGGCGCTTCGAAATCCACAGCCAGGAGGAGCGCACGGGAGAGGGTGAGCCCGCGTGGATCCTCCATGCGCACGGAAGGCTCTCCGCGACGACGGCCGCCCAAGTGGAGCGCGTGGACGTGGAGCGTCTACGTGCCTCACTGACTCGCGAGGTGCCGGTGGAGGGCTACTACGCGAAGCTGGGGCAGGCGGGGCTCGCGTATGGCCCCAGCTTCCGAGGCATCCAGGCGCTCTGGCGGGGTGACAACGCGGTGCTGGGGCGCCTGGCCCTGTCAGGCAGCGCGGCGGCAGACGCGGGGCAGTACCAGCTTCAGCCCGCGCTCCTGGATGCGTGCTTCCAGATGGTGGGCGCGGTGCTCGACGAGGAGGGGGATGCCGCCTACCTCCCCGTGGGTGTCGGCAAGGTGCAGGTGCAGCGCGGCGGGCTGGGCGAGGTGTGGGCCCATGCGACGCTGGCGCGGAGCGATGACCCGAAGGGCCCTGGCTACGTGTGCGACCTCCAGTTGCTCACGGCGGATGGGGAGCGCGTGGCCACGGTGGAGAAGCTGCTGCTCCGGCGCATCACCCGGGAGGGGCTCCTGGGCGCGAAGAGCAAGCGCTACCAGAGCTGGCTGTACGAGCTGGAGTGGCAGCCTCGCCCGCTGGAGGCTCCAGCGGCGGAGGCGGCGCACGCTGCTGGGACACAGTGCCTCATCCTCGCTGACGCGGCGGGGCTGGGCGCGCGCCTGGCCGAGCGTCTGACGAAGCAGGGCTGGCAAGTGGTGACGGTGGCTGCCGGAGCGCGAGCCACGGTCGATGGTCGCGATTCGGCGCTCGCGCTCCTGGGCCCGTTGCGCCCGGAGGCGCTGCAAGGGCCGCTGCATGTGCTCGACTTGTGGAGCCTCGACGGTGGTGGAGACGACGTCCCCGCGCAGGCCCTTGGACACGGTGCGCGTGTGCTCGCGCTCGCCCAGGCGCTCGTCGAGGCCAAGGGAAAGAGCACCTCGCTCTGGCTGGTGACCCGCGGTGCGCAGGCGACCTCCGAGAAGGAGCGCATCACTGACCTTGCGAGTTCGGTCCTCTGGGGCCTGGGCAAGTCCATCACCCGCGAGCATCCGGACCTCCATTGCCGGCGCGTGGACCTGGACGCCAGCGCGTCCGAACACGAAGTCGCCCAGCTTCAGGCCGAACTGCTCGGTGCGAGCGCCGAGGACGAGCTCGCGTTTCGCGGAGCGACGCGTCGGGTGCCTCGGCTGGTGCGCAGCCGGAAGCTCCGTGGGGCGAACGGCGACGCCGCGCTGAAGCCGGACGCGAGCTATCTCGTCACGGGCGGCCTTGGCGGGCTGGGGCTCATCGTCGCGGAGCGGCTGGCGGAGCGTGGCGCCCGTCACCTGGTCCTGATGGGCCGGCGTGAGCCGGGGCCCGAGGCGCGAACTCGACTGGCGGCGCTGGAGCAACGCGGCGTCACCATCCACTGCGTGCAGGGCGACGTGGCCGTGGCCGCCGACGTGGAGCGCGTCCTCGCCGGGCTCTCAGGGAGTGTGCCGCCCCTGCGTGGTGTCATCCACTCCGCGGGTGTCATCGATGATGGCCTCTTCGTGCAGATGACGCCGGCGCGGCTGGCCAAGGCCTTCGCGCCCAAGGTCTCCGGTGGGTGGAACCTCCACCGCGCGTTGCGAGGCACGGCGTTGGACTTCTTCGTAGTGTTCTCCTCGGCGGCGTCGCTCATCGGCTCGGCGGGACAGGCCAACTACGTGGCCGCGAATGCGTTCCTGGATGCGCTGGCCCGCTCCCGCCAGGCCGAGGGGCTGCCCGCCCTGAGCCTCAACTGGGGCGCGTGGGCCGAGGTGGGCGCGGCGGCGGAGGAGCAGATTCGCCGCCGCATGGAGCAGCTCGGCTTCGGCGTGATTCCTCCGGAAGACGGGCTCCAGGTGTTCGAGCAGTCCCTGGGGCTGAGCGGTCAGCTCGGTGTCCTGCCCGTGGACTGGGCGGTGCTCGGGCGGCGCGGACGTGCGCCGCTGTTCGAGGCCTTCATCGAGAAGGCCAGCCCCGCGGCGAGCGAGGGGATTCGCCAGCGCCTGGAGCGGCTCGAGCTCAAGGAGCGGCGCGGCGCCTTGCGTGCGCACGTGGGTGAGCTGGTCAACGGCGTGCTGGGGCGTCCCACGACGGAGCCGCTGGACCCGAACCAGGGCTTCTTCGAGTTCGGCATGGACTCGCTGATGTCCGTGGAGCTGCGCAACGTCCTGCAGCGGAGCCTGGGCACCTCGCTGCCCGCGACGGTGGCCTTCGACAACCCCACCGTCAACGGGCTGGTGGACTACCTGGCGGCCGAGGTCCTGGGCCTGAAGGAAGAAGCGGCCGCGCCCGTGGAGGAGGCCCCCGAGGACGCGGAGCTGGAGGCCCTCCTGGCGGACGTGGACAGCCTGGACGATGACGCCGTCCAGGCCATGCTGCGTCGGGGCCGCTGAGCGGCTACGGCTGCCGGGGCCTCGCGTCGTAGACGAGGTCGGCGATGGCGGAGATCGTCTGGAGGTTTTCGACCTTCAGCGACTCCGAGGGAATGGTGATGCCGTACTTCTTCTGGACGAAGCCCATCATCCGGGCGGTCTCCAGCGAGTTCAGCACGCCGAGCTCCAGCAGGGGCGTGGAGGAGTCGAGGTCCTCCGCGTCCCCGTCCAGGAGTTCCTCCGCGACATAGCGGGTCAGGTCATCGAGCAGGTCGTCTCTGTTCATGGCGCTGGGGTTGCTCCGACTGCGAGTTCGGCATGGACGGCCTGAACCACCTGGGCCGTCAGCTCGTTGAGAAAGAAGTGGCCGCCTGGAAACATCTTCATCGAGAAGGCCTTCTGGGTCTGCAGTCGCCACGCGTCGAGCGCGGCTTCCGAGACGCGAGGGTCGCGCGTGCCACCGAAGGCACACAGCCGCACCGGAAGCGGAGGCTCCTCCTGGTAGGAGTAGCCCTCTGAAATCTTCAGGTCGGCGCGCAGGATGGGGAGGATGAGGTCCAGAACCTCCGGCTGCGCCAGGACCTGCCGCGGAATGCCGTCGTAGCGGGCGGACAGCTCGCGGATGAAGTCGTCTCGCCGCAGCCCGCTCAGTGGCGGAAGTCCGCTGCGTCGGGAGGGTGCCTCCGAGCCGGAGACGAGCAGTGTGCCAGGCAGCGGCAGTCCGCGGCGGCGGAGCTCGCGCGTCAGCTCGAAGGCGATGAGCGCGCCCAGGCTGTGGCCGAAGAAGGCAAAGGGGCTGTCGAAGAGCGGCGACAGCTCCCGCACGAGCGCGTCCAGGAGCCGCGGGAGCTCTTCGATGGACGGCTCATGCAGTCGGCTCTCCCGGCCGGGCGGCTGCACGGCGCACACCTCGAGGTCCGCCTCCGGGAGCAGGTCCGACCAACGGAAGTAGGGGAGACTGCCCGCGCCCGCATAGGGGAAGCAGAACAGCCGGAGACGAGGCGAGGTCTGGGGCTTGCGGCGGACGAGCCAGGGAGACTCGGCCACCGCGATGCTGGATTCAGGATTCATTGACGATGGAGGGGGCAACGGACAGAGGACCTATTTCCGGCAGCTGGCGCGGACTCCGCGGGCCGTCGCCGCGAGGGTCTCGATTCCCAGCGCGAGCCAGTCCGCGCCGTCGCGTGAGAACCGCTCGGCCAGCTCGGCGTCCACCACGGGGCCCCGTCGTGAGCCTGGGCGAAGCTGCTGGAGGAAGTTCTCCCGGGCGGTGACGGAGTTCCGCGCGGTGCGCTCCGCGAGCTTGCGCCCGCTGGCGAACACCTCCGACAGGTTGGGGTCGCGCAGGTTGGACGGCGAGCCCTCGGTCGACTCGCGGCAGCGCCGCGCGAAGTCCGCCGCCGTGTGCTTGGAGGGCGAGGCCAGCAGCACGCGCTCCAGCACGGAGGCCTCCGGCCCGGGCGCGTCGAACTTCGCCGTGTCCCCCTCCGCCTCGCAGGCACCCATGACCTCCAGGGCCACTTCGGGCGCCAGCGCTTGTGGGCAGCCCCCGAGCTGTCGCAGCTCCCGCCGGCAGGCCTCCACGTCCACGGGCGGAAGCGGCAGGGCGGCGATGAGGGAGAACAGCGAGTGCAGCACGGGGAGCTTCGCCGTCTCCGAGCCCGGCAGCGCCTTCAGGACGCGCTGCACGGAGTCCCAGGGCCGGGGGCTCCCGGGCGGGTAGAGCTTGAGGGAGCCCTGCTGGAGGAAGCTCAGCCAGCCCTCCGCGAAGGACTGGGCGCGCTTGCGGCTCTCCGGCGAGGCGATGCGAGAGGCCTCGTCATACACCGCGAGGAAGTACTCGAGGCAGATGGCCTTGCGCAGCCGGATGATGCGCTCTCCCTCCGTGGTGGCCAGCGACGCGGGCGGCGTCGAGGACAACCCCAGCAGCTCGAGCTCCTCCGCGCTCAACCACAGGCGCCCCCGGTCGAGGTCCGCCTGGAGGTCCACCCCATCGTCGAACATCTGGAGTCCCACGGCGGAGAGCTTCGCGATGCGCCGCACCGTGGCCTCGTCCACGTCCGCGAGCTGGAGGCGCTGCGCCATGTAGGCGCCCGGCACGGCCTTCAGGTACCAGAGGGAGAACAGCTCGCGCGAGGTGAGCGGGCGGCCCTGCGCCAGCGCGTCCCGCTCCGCGGCGAAGGCGCGAAGCTGCTCCACGAGCCTCCGCTGGCCGTCCATGAGCGGGGGCGCGGCGGCCATGAACTCGCGTAGCGCCACGATGGCGTCCAGGTCCTCGGTGAGGACGGTGGCGTCGTCGAGGACCGCGTACCCGCTGGCGCGGGCGGCCTCCTCGATGCGGCGGACGCCGAACCCGTAGTACGTCCAGAGGCGGGCTTCGGACTCCGTGGCGGCAATCTGTGGCAGGTAGCCCAGCACATCCGCTTCGAGGAGCCAGCGCCGCATCGCGGCGAGCGAGAGGTCGCTCAGTGGGTTGCCCTGCAGGTCGACAGCGCTTTTCATGTCACGGCTCCTCGGGAGATTCCGGAGGGTGCCAGGATAGTGGGAGGGGCTGCGTGCTCCAGAATGCCTTACATCGGTTCCGCGAGGCACACTGCGCAGGTTGGAAAGCGGGTCACCGCGCAACGCGAACAGAAACGTGGTGAAGCGGTCCAGGTGGACGCCCACGGGGCTGTGCTCGTAGGTCCCATGGAACAGCGTGGTGATGCCGCCCGTCACGGGCATGCCCACGCGCTGCCACAGGCTCGAGAAGATGGTCCGGCGGTGGCACGAGCTCAAGCGCGCAGGCGCTGCCCCTCCGGGCCCAGATGACGCGCAGGACCTGCTGTGCGCCCTTGCGTGGCCGGCGCCAGCGTCACCAGCGAATGGATTAGCAGCCGGTCGCGACCGCGCGGTCGTCATGAGAGGGGCTATAAGAAGGATTTGGAGAGCAGCGTCTCAGCGGCCTGTTCACACGGCAAGAGACCGGAGCAACCCGATGGTAAGCGCCCCAGCCTACGACCACCGCCTGCTGCTCAGCCGTGGCCGCACCTTCCATTTCGCCGCGGCGCCTCCGCCCGACCTGCGCCTGCGGGTCGCCGAGCGAGATCCGCGCGTCGCCGTGAATGCCGTCCTGGCCAATGCGATGGAAGGCGATTTCGGTCACTTCGCTCGGCTCGTGCAAGAGTGGCGCCCTCTGGTGCGTACTGCCGCGTGATCATGACGACGACGCCTTCGAAGCGCTGGTCATGCAGCGCTACCTGGACCTCTGTGAAAAGGTCGCCGAGCCGGGGCGCGCCAGCGTCTGGGAAGGCGAGCCGCTGTCGCTCACCAGAATCGCCGAGAAGGCCCGCGCCCGCATCGAAGGCGGTGAGGACACCGAGGAGGTCGCGATCGCCCGTGCCTGGCTCGAAGCCGCCACCGGCGAGGCTCTGTCCCACTGGTATCGAGAGCACCTGTTGACCAACCTGAGCGCTGGCGCATCGCTGGATACCCTGATCGCCTCCGGTGCGTTGCAGCGCTTCGAGCCCGCCAGCCGTTACTTCTTCGGCCACAAGATTCCTGATTGAAGATGGCTGCGTCCTTGTTTGTGTCGAGGCGGCCGGGATGGCCAGACGATTCGCGAGGCGCGGTAGTCCATGGGCGGGGTGGGCGCAAGAGTTCAGAATGCTTGGTGCCAGACGGGCCAATGGCTATACTCGCGGTTCCCATCAACACGCCAAGCAAGCACCCATGACGACCCAGAAATTCCATGTTGCGCAGCTGGCGATTTCGCTGGCACGCGAACCCCTTGACCACCCCCTGATGCAAGACTTTGTCGCGCAGCTCCGGCCGGTGAATGAGCTGGCGGACCGCTCACCTGGATTTGTCTGGAGGCTGCAGACGGGCGACGGCGATGCCACGGGAGTCCGTGGGTTCGACAACCCGCTGATCCTGCTGAACATGTCGACGTGGGAGTCGGTCGAGTCGCTCTTCGACTTCGTCTACAAGAGCGAGCATGTGGTGCCCTTCCGCAGCCGCCGGAAGTGGTTCCTTCCCGTCGAGGGACCGCCGTATGTGCTCTGGTGGGTGCCCGTCGGCCATATTCCCACGGTCGCGGAGGCCAAGGAGCGGCTCGAACTGCTCGCGAGCGAGGGCCCTTCGTCCCGTGCGTTCGACTTCAGGCGCCGCTTTCCGCCCCCGGGTGAAGCGCATGCGCCGGTGGAGCCCCAAGGCAAGCGCGCGTCAGGTCAGGTCTGACGCCAGGCCACCCTCCAGCGGAGCCCATGAACCATGACTGGCATCGTCGAACTCAGTCGAACGGAAGTCATTGAATTCCACCGTGTCCTCGAAGCGTGGCTTCGGGGGACGGGCCCCGCCGCCGCGTCTGGAACGGACCGGATGGCGAACGCCTTCGCGCCGGACTGCACGCTGTATGCTCCAAGCGGCATGGCCGAAAAGAAGCCGGTGTTGCTGGAGCGACTCTCAAAGGCCCGCGGCGCGCAGCCGGACATGAAGATCACCATTGATGATTTCGCTCCGGTGTGGGCCCGGGATGAGGTCGCCCTGGTGCGGTACGTGGAGTGGCGCGAGGCGGGCGGGCAGAAGACGGGCAGGTACGCCACGGTGCTGTTCCAGGCGGCCCCGGCCGCGCCCGGTGGTGTGGTGTGGCTGCACATCCATGAAACCTGGATGGCGAACCACGGCCCCAGGTAGCGAGCGCGGCACGCCCCCTGAGAGGAATCACACGTGAGACTGAGCACGCTCGCCGACTTCGACCTGCACTACACCTGGATGGAGTACCTGGACTTCGGCAGTGGAGGCCAGTACCTCGCCATCGTCGACGGGGCCCTCACCGGCGAGCGGCTCGCGGGCCCGGTGCGCTTCTTGAACACGCCGGTGAAGCGGCCTGACAACGTGAACCTGCCCGCGCTGCGAGGCGTGCTCACCACCCCGTCGGGGGGCAAAGTCTACCTGGAGCTGAATGGCGTCTCGCTGCTCCGAGCCCGCGACCAGGCTCGCGTCTGCACCGCGTCCGTGATGTTCCGCAGCAACAGCGCGGAGCATGCCTGGCTGAACGACGCCTTCGGCCTCCTGGAGGGTGTCCTGGATGCCTCCAACCGGGCGCGCGGACGGATCCACCTGTGTGAGAACACCATCGGCCTGGATGAGCCCGGGGGGCCGGCCCGCTGACGGGCGCGCCGAGGCTCACGCCGTCCGGTGCTGGCGTCCCGGCCGGAGCTCCGCGTCGAGCTCGGTGCCCAGCCGCCGCACCAGGCTCGGGAGGCGCTCGATGTCGGCCACCGTGGTGTTGTTGTTCACGATGCAGACGCGCAGCGCGGCCTGGCCCTCCACGTCCGTATGTGAGGGATAGGCTGCCCCGCCGCGCTGCAGCCGCTTGAGCAGCGCCTTGTTCAGGGTGTTGAGGTAGTCGCGGTGCGCCTCCGCCTGGGGCTCGAGGTCCGCCGGGATGAAGCGGAACGTGGTGATGCTCAATCCGTGGGTCAGCGGCTCCAGCTCGGGCTCGGCCTCGACACAGGCGTAGAGCCGGCGCGCGAGCCGGATGTCGTCGCCAATCATCCGCGCGTAGCCCGCCCGTCCCTCGTGTTGCAGGCACAAGCGCACCTTGAGGGCGCGCAGGCTGCGGGTGGTCTGCGGCCCCAGGTCCCGGAGCTGGAGCGTCTCCGGGCCTCCCAGCAGGAGCTGCTCGTCGCTGTCCGCGTAGTAGGAGGCGCCCTGGTGGAAGGTGTCATACAGCACGCGCCGGTCTCGCGTGAGCAGACACCCGACATCCGCGGGCAGGTACATCCACTTGTGCGGGTCGACGACCAGCGAGTCCGCGAGCCGGAGGGCCTGCAGCTCCAGGGGCGCGTCGGGTGACAGCACGGCCAGCGCTCCGTACGCGCCGTCCACGTGGAACCACAGCCCCACCTCCTGGCAGAGGGCGGCGATGTCGGGCAGCGGATCCACCGCGCCCGTGCCCGTGGTCCCCGCGGTCGCGGCGACCATGAAGGGCCGCAGCCCCGCCTTCCTGTCAGCGGCGAGCCGCTGCGCCAGGCTGCTGAAGCGCATCCGACCGCTTCGGTCGGTGTCGACCTTGCGCACCGCGTTCGACCCGAGGCCGCAGAGGTTGGCGGCGGACACGATGCTCGTGTGGGACTCGGCGCTGGCATAGAGGCACAGGGGCGCGCCCGCGGGCCCCCGCACGCCTTCCGCGCGAACGTCCCAGCCAGCCTTGACGTGCAACGCCGCGCGCATGGCGACCAGGTTGGCCAGGGAGCCGCCGCCGAGGAACAGCCCGCCACAGTCCGTGGGGAAGCCGACGAGCCGCGCGAGCCAACGCACCGTCTGCGCCTCCAGCGACACGGTGATGGCGCACGTCGGGTAGCTGGTGACGGGCGGGTTGATGACGGACGCGAGCAGGTCCGCCAGGGCGCCCAGCGGGCTCGGTGAGCCCATGATGTAGGCCCAGAAGCGAGGATGCGCCGTGGAGACGGCGTGCTCACGCAGCAGCGTGAAGGCCCGCTCCAGCGCCTCGCCGGGCGCCATTCCCTGCTCCGGGAAGGCGTCCGCGTCCAGGAGCGCGCGGATGCGAGGCGCCGAGTCCTCGGCCCGGACGGGCTGGTCCGGCAGCGCGGTCAGGAAATCACCCAGCTGGTCCACCAGCCGGTGCCCCAGCTCCCGGAACTCGGCCGCGGACATTCCCGCGGCTTGGGAGCGCCCCTTGGCATTGGCGCCCTCAGTCATCGGCGCGTTCCGTCTCTTCCCGGGCCAGCTCCGCGGCGACGGCGTTGGCCCCCGCGGTGATGAACGTCTCCAGGTCGGACGTCGGCAGGTGCTGCTTCATCACCTGGACGAGCCGCGCCTTGGCCTTGTCGTCCAGCGTGCTCTTTCCCTGGGCGAGCTCACGGACCGTCTTCCGGTAGAGGCGCAGGTAGCGGCGCTGGGCCTCCAGGCTGGCCTTGGAGGCGCTGGGCGCGCCGTGCCCTGTGAATAGCAGCGCGTCCTTGGAGAGCTTCGCCTCCAGCCGGTCCAGGTTCTTCAGCCACAGGGCGGAGTGGCCGTCATTCATGAAGGAGTGGACGCCGCCGAAGACGATGTCCCCCACGAAGGCCACGGACGCGGCGCGGCCGACGACCCAGTAGCTGTCCCAGTGGGACTCGCCTTCCCCCAGCTCCCCGACGGTGAACGGGACGCCGTCGAAGTGCAGCGTCTGCCCCTCCTTGACGAGCTGGTTGGGGAAGCGCCGCGTGGCGGGCCAGTCCTCGCCGAAGACGGGCTTCCACTGCTTCTCCTTGGCGTCGTCGATGCGGCGGATGACCGCGTCCACGCCCTGGGTCGCAATCATGGGCACGTCCAGGCCCCGGGTGATTTCGGCCGCGCCGTTGTAGTGGTCCGGGTGCCCGTGGGTGACGATGAGGCCCACCAGCGGCTTGCCCGTCGCCTCGACGCGCGCCCGCACGCCCTTGGCGTCGGAGACGCGCATCATCGCGTCGATGACGACCACGGACCTGGTGGTCTCCACGATGAAGGCGTTGGTGAACAGCCCCTCGCTCCCCGAGTTGTGGACGTGGACCTTGAACTCATCCGCGGAGTGGGGGACGGGACGCTCGCGCTGCTTTGGTTTCACGGATTCACCGAGGAGAAGAAGGCTGGGAGTCCGCGAGCTCCCGCATGAGCGCGGAGAGCCCCGGGGCGGGCTCGGGGGAGACACGGGCCTGGCACAGCAGCGCGCTCAGCCGGGGCAGGTCCCTGGCCACGACGCCGGGGAAGACGTGGTGCTCCCGGTGCAGCGTGCGCGGCAGCCCGCTGATGAGGAGCGCTGGCAGCAGCCCCAGCCGGGTGGAGCGCGCGTTCACATTGAGGTCGCCCTCCTCGCGGGTCCACCGGTGCTCCGTGAGGTCCATGAGCGTGAGGATCATGGGGTACACGGTGTACATGGGCAGCAGCCACAGGAGCAGGAAGGGGCGCCAGAGGCCGAAGTACGCCACCGCGCCCAGCGCGACGGCGAAGAAGAGCAGCTTGATGCGCCGCTCGCGCTCCATCTCCGCGTCGTCCCGGAACGGGAGGAGCAGCGCCCGCAGGTGGTTGTCCCGCCACTTGACGGTGTGGTTCCCCTGGGGCGGCACGTAGTCCTGACGGCCCTTGAAGAACTCGAGGACGCTCAGGAGCCCCGCCTTCACGCACGTCCAGAGCAGGCGCCCCGGCGAATAGGGGCGCTGGGTGTCCCCCCGCAGGTGCCTGCCCAGCCAGTTGGGGTCCTCCGGGGTGAACAGGTGCCGGTGGTGCAGCATGTGCACCCGCCGCCACTGGACGAAGGACCAGGCCTCCGGGTGGTGGAACATCACCAGGTTCGAGAACACCGTGCCGACAATGGCATTGGCCTTGTGGGAGCGAAAGAGGCCGTAGTGGCTCGCGTCGTGGTTCAGGATGTAGAGCGAGTGCTGCCGCCCCGCGATGACGACGATGGCAAGCAGCGTGACGAGGGGATGTTGGAACCAGGCCTCGGCGGCGAAGGCCAGGGCAATCCCAGCATAGACTTCCAGATAAAGCAGTACGCTGCGCCAGGGCCGAGCCTTGTGCAGCGCTCGGACCTGCTGCCAGACGTCCTTGGGGAGCAGATGACTGGCCTGCGCCCCCAGCTCGGGCCAGCCCGGACGCGCCACGGGCGCGGGAGCGGGCTCCCCGGAGATGGGATTCGGTTGACTCATTCCGTCAATTCCTTGGCACGGCGCCCCCGCGCCTAGAGCTTCTCACCCCGAGCGCGGGCCTCGCGGCGCAAGGCCACGCTCGTACCATGAACGCCCCAGTTCTCCGGATCGATTTCCTGGATGACAATGAACGTGGTCGCGGGGTCCTTGCCGAGCACATCCACGAAGACCTTCGTGATGCGCTGGATGAGCTCCAGCTTCTGCTCCGCGGCAAGCCTATCTCCAGTGAGCTGGACATTGACGTATGGCAATTTTGAGCCCTCGGCGTGGCCGCCCTGCTGGGACACGGGGCGGCCAGGAATGACAGTCGGTACGCGTCGATTCGAGCGTGAGCGCCACGGCGCCCGGCATCAAGGGACGACGTGCGAGCCGCGGTACGGCCCGACGGTGGACTCCTTGAGGCCCTTGAGGTGGGGGTAGAGCCTGTCAATCACGGCCCCCGCGGTGTCCAGGCGGAGCAGGATGCCCAGCACGATGTCGGGCATGACGGCCGGGTTGCGCTCCAGGAGCGGCAGGATGATCTCCCCCATCCAGGCGTTGGCGTGCTCCACGTCGACCGTGGTGTGCTCCAGCAGGTACTCCAGCGGCTTGTCGCCCACGCCCAGCCGCCGCCAGCCTTCAATCTGCCATTCGAAGCGCCCGGGAATCATCGTCTCCGTCGCGAGCAGCGCGCCCAGGATCTCCGTCAGACGCGAGCGGTTCGTGGCCATGCTCATGTACATGTTGACGAGCGCCAGCTCCTCCCGCACCAGCAGGTCGAACTGGTGGGTGTAGACATCCTTCGGGAGGTCCAGGAACTCCATCAACCGGAAGCGCATGTTCCGGTGGACGCGCTCGTCCTGTGCGTGGCCGACCTCATCCCAGAAGTTCTTGGCCAGCTCGAGCTTGATGCCGCCATAGACGCCCGGCATCATCAACGCGATGATGTCACCGAAGAGCGATTCGAGCGGCGTCTCCTGGAGGATGAACTCCCGCATCTGCTCGAAGGTGGCCTGGTCACGCAGGAACGCGAAGATGGGGTGCGTGACGTTGGATGGATGAGATTGGACGCGCTGCGTAACCCAGTCGCGAAACTGTGACGCGGGAGGCAACGCGGCAAGGATGGGGGCGTATTTCTTCCGCGAGGCCTGGTGCCAACACTTCTCCAGGATGCTCTTCATCTGGCCAAATAGCGGATCGCCCACGTTCAGGCGCTCGACGGACCACGGGGCGGTGAGCAGCGCCATGTTGATGGCGTAGAGCACCCGGTGCGCCTCGGTCAGCGCCGCGTCGTCTCCCTCCTGGAAGGCGCCGCGCGCCAGGAGCTCCACCTGCTCTCGCAGCTGGTTCCGGGCCCCCACGGCCATGCTGTCCATGTCATGGGAATAGAGCCACGTCTTGACTTCCAAATGGAGATTCTGAAGATTGGTTTGACCCGACATTTGGCATTCCTCGAGCTGATGAGGTCCAGGGATGATGAAGCGCCCGCTGCCAGCCCCCATCCGGCAGTAATCAGCGAGGCCGCGGCCGGGTGTATCAAACTAGACATACTCAGGATAGTGACAATTTTGACTCCCAGAGAACTGGAACATTTCCAAGACACGGCTTCTCGAAGCATCTTCATGGGTCACTGCGTCATGGACCACTGCGTCATGGACCGGTGTGGTCTCCGATGGCGCGCGGCCATACTCCCCGGGTGGTAGGTCCCCTGTCTTTCCAGCACGGCGTCGAGATGCGAGCCTGCGCGTGAATGCCCATGCTCACGCCGTTGGAGAGTCCCGTTGATGCCCTCTGTTGGGTGGCGCCGCCCGCGGAGAACCCCGAGCTGACCTCCGAAGACCCGCTCGCGCTCGACTATGTCTCGCAGCAGGTGGGGCTCTGGGGGTTGCCCACGCTGACGACGCGCTCCAGCAGGGCCCAGGCCTACGCCATGGTGCTCTATGGATTGCAACTCGTGGAGCGGGCCATCGAGCACCATTCCTACCCCGCGACGGACGAGGTGCGGCGCGAGCTCTTCGAGCGCTGGGAGCGCTTCTGGGCCCTGGCCACGCTGGAGTTCAGAGAAGGCCAGCTTCCTCGGGGCGATTGGGATTCCATGCGGGGCGTGCGAGGTGCCCGCAATGCGTGGCGCTCCGGAGCGTCGAGCCTGCCACTCGACTTCCAGCTCATCTCCCGTCAGCAGGAGCTGGGAAACCTGGGTGCCTACCTGGCGCCGCTGCGGCGCTCCGGGCTCGTCATCGAGGGCTCCCTGCGGCCGGGCCCGGGCGCGCTGGCGCTCATCGATGCGTTCTGGGACGAACCCTCGGAGAACAGACACTGGGGGCGATACGAGGAGTACGCGCTGCAGGCGTTGGACAGGAAGTCGCCGCACATCGCGCGGACCCATGGGCGGCTGACGCTGGCTCAGGTGGGGCGGTTCAGCCGCCTGACCTCCCTGGTCGAGCGGGAGCGCACCGCGCAGCAGCACCGGTTGTTCGAGGCCCTCTTTGTACATGCACGGGACCCGCACTCGTTCGCGATGAGCCAGTTGGTCGAGTCGGCCGCGAAGGCCGGGCTCTCTGCTCCGCGAGACATCCTTGATGCGGCGCTGGCGGGCCGGTTGGGGCAGCTCTCAGATGAGCTCCTGGCGCTCCTGCTGACGGCGCGTCGCTTCGGTGAGGTGATGCAGGAGCTCGTCGGGGCCTTCGACCGGGTCTATGCCTGTCTGGATGGCGCCGGCTGGGTCGCCCCCCGCGAGCGCATCGGGCGCGAGGCCCTCGATGCGCGGACGCTCGAGTCGCTGAAGGGCGCATGCGCGGCGCTGCTGTCCTCACCGAGCGTCGGCGCGATCCGGCGCCTGCCCATGCATGGCGCCGCCTTTCTGAGATTGGTCGAGGCGCTGGTGGAGGGGGATTCGCTCGCGGCGCTCGACCTGCTGCTGGCCTATCACTCCGATGTCCAGCGCGAGCGGCGCCGCGGCGAAGGCTGGATTCGCAACGAGGCCGGCAAGCTCGTGCTCGTCGTCACGTCGTACACCGCGCGTCCGGAGGCGGCCCGCTTCCCGGCGTTCAAGCTGGATGTGGTCCGCACGTTGCTGACTGACCTGGGACGGCTGCCCATGAACCGGGAGCTGGATGCTCCGGAAGGTGCCTCATGATGCTCGAATCCCGGAGGCTCATCGAGCAGGTCCTCGTCTCCGAGCAGCCCTGCCTGGGAGCCGTCTTCTGCTCCTACACGTTCGACCCTTCCTACTTCGAGGACCGCATCCTGCGTGCGTTGCTGCGCTTGCAAGGGGACCCGGAGGAGGAGGCTGTCCGCTACCACGAAGAGGCCCGCGCGGCGCTCCGCGAGACACCGGTGGCCTGCTTCGTCGACGCCCATGTCCGCCGGGGTGGCCGTCGCCTGCCGTATGACCTCCAGCTCATCCGGGAGCGGACTTTCCACCCAAAGGTCATCCTGGTGCTGTACGACAAGGAGGCGCGCGTCGCCGTGGGCTCGGGCAATGCCACCAGGCCGGGCCACGAGCAGAACGCCGAGCTCTTCTTCACGCGCACGTTGCGCTACGACGTCCCCGTCGACGCGGCGTTCCTCCGGACGGTGGACGGGTTCCTCCGGAGCTGCGCGGCGCTCGCGACCCACCCGGGGACCCAGTTGACGCTGGTCCGCTCCGCGCTCGTATCGAGAATCGCCGGCACGCCGCCCCCCAGCGGCCACGCGCCGACGGAGGCGCTCTTCGTGGACACCTTCAGCGCGTCCATGCTGGACCAGTTGAGCGAGGCGCTCCCCGAGGACGCGCGAGTCACTCGCGTGGGCATCCTGTCCCCGTTCTTCGAACAGGATGACCTCGACATCGCGAATGACACGAAGGGGCTTTCGTCGGTGCTCTCCAAGCTGCTCGCGCTTCGCCCAGGGAGTCCGCCTCCGCTGGACCTTGGCGTGCCCTGGGAGGACGCACCCCTCGCCCCTCCCATTCGCGGGGCACTGCCCGTGCTCGCGGAGGGCGAAGGGCGGCTGTGGGCCTCGCGCTATCGCGAGGAGGTCGACGGCGAGCGCATCGAGCGCCTGGAGTACTTCGGGCTCAAGCGCGTCACGGCGAAACGTGTGGAGGTCCAGCTCGGCTCCGGGCGGCCCGGGCGGCACGAGCGCGAGGCGTTCGAGCATGAAATCGCCGAGGGGCGAATGTGGCCCGTGGAGCCCCCGACGGTCCATGCGCCGAGGCGAATCCTCGAGCGCATCGTCCGCGAGCACGAGGTCCACCTCTGGCTCCATCCGACGGCGACGCTGACACCCTCCGGGCGCGCGAGCCGCCGCCCCCTGCATGCCAAGCTCTTCCTTCTCACGGTGACGAGCGCAGGCAGGACGCTGACCTATGCGCTCGTCGGGTCCGCCAACGCCTCCGACGCCGCGCTCTCGTCTGGGGTGGAGCAGGGGGGCAATGTCGAGGCGGGCGTCCTGCTCTGCCTGGACGGAGAGGTGCGCCTGCCGGAGCTGCTGCCTTCGCTGGTGTGCGCGCCCTTCGAGTCGGCGCGCTTCGAGGAGCGCGAGGCGCCCGCGGCCGACATCGACTTCTCGGCGTGGCTCGAGGACGTCGTCCATGACGCGGCCGCCCGCACGTTGACCGTCACCTGGAGTCAGCAGGGGCCAGCGGGCCTGGGGGCCTGGTCCTGGTGGTACCTGGACCGGGAGCTCGCGAAGGGCGTGGGGCCGGGCGCGGCTCCGGTGGTGCTCTCCGACTTCGACCTGGCCGCGGCGGGCGCCGAGCTGGAGTACCGCGCGGCGGGGCGGAAGTGGCTGGTCCCCATCCGCGTCGCGGACCTCGCGATGCTGCCCACGAGTGCCCACCTGGCGGGACTGGGCGTCCGGGAGTTGCTGGCGCTGCTGGGCCGGCGCGTGGGCGCGGAGCGGCTGTCGACCCTGCGCGAACAGCGAGGCGTGGCGGGGGTCGACTCCGTCCTGGACACGGTGTTTGGAGAGGGCTTTGGCCCCACGGATGTCTTCAAGGCCTGGTGGGGGCTGAAGGAGGACCTGCTCGCCGCGACGACGGTCTCCGCGCTCCGTTATCGGCTGCTGGGACCGACGGGGGCCCGGACGCTCTGGGAGCGCCTGCGCGACCTGCCTCGGGACTCCGTGTCCGATGACGAGATCTGGGTCTACGGCTGCGAGCTGCTGCGCGAGCTGGAGCAGTTCGTGTTGCCAGAGAGCGCCGATTTGGAGTCGAAGCAGGCGCTGCTCGCGGAGCTGCGGACCCTGCTGCGCGCGGACCTGACGCGGTTGCGGCCGCGAGGTGCCGGGTGGCTGGACGGTGTGGTGCGGTTCTACGGGCTCGAGGGCACCCATGGAAAGACGTGAGCGGACCTGGTTGCGGGGCTTCCTTCGCCTGGATGCAAGGGCCGATTCAACGGTGCCCCTGCGTGACATCGAGCGACAGGAGGACACCGTCCTCCGCGCGCTGGAGCTGTTCGACGACCAGCCAGGCGTCGTGCTCGCGGACGAAGTGGGGATGGGGAAGACGTATGAGGCGCTCGGCGTCCTGGCGGCCCGGCTGCATCTGATGCCGGAGGCCCGGGCGCTGATTCTCACCCCGGGGCCCGACCTCAATATGAAGTGGGCCAAGGAGCTGCGCGCCTTCAGTGACGTCAGCCGCCCCATGTACCGGGGCTTCGCCGGGCAATCCAAGGCCGCGAGCACCCTGGCCGAGCTCGTCGCGACCGCCCGCGAGACGCGAATCACCATCGCGCCCGTGAACATCTTCGCGGGGAGTCGCTCCCTGGCGGACCAGGCCTGGCTGCTGTCGTTGTGGGCGGATGCACAGGGCCTCGCCGGCAATCAGGTGGCGGCCATCTTCCGTCGCTACCGGGAGGGCGCGGTGGCGCGTGTGGACATCGAGCAGCAGCCGTTCCTCGATACCTTCGAGTGGTCGGTCATCAGGCCCCATGTCCGGGCGACGCTGAGACGGCACAAACAGGGGGCGGGAGACGGCTCACTCGACGCGCTCTGGAAGCGCGAGGCCTACGATGGCTTCGCGAACCAGCGGCGGGTTGATGACGCGCTGATGGACCTGCGCTTCCGTCTGGTGGGGCAGCTCATCCCCGACTTCGACCTGCTCATCGTCGACGAGGCCCACAGGCTGAAGAACGTGGACTCCGTGCGGGCCACCGGGGTGCGCACCATCTTCGAGGGGCGCTTCGACAAGGCCTTGTTCCTCACTGCCACGCCGTTCCAACTCGCCGTCGACGAGCTGAAGCAGGTGCTCTCACTCTTCGCCCTGGCCCGGTCCGCGCCTGCCGACCTGCTGGAGCAGGCCCAGCGCTTGTTGGACGACGTGGGGGACTACAAGCAGGCCTATGGCGAACTCGAGCGTGTCTGGTCGCAAGCGGACGAGGCCGCCATCTCGGACTTCGGCGCGTTGTTCTCCAGGGACCCTCGGCTCGAGGAGGAGCCGGCGGATGCCTCGCTGCGGGCGGTGGTGCGGTGCGCGCGCCGGCTCTTGGCCCTGAAGTCGGAGCGCATCGAGCCAGGCTTCCGGCGATGGATGATTCGGAGCCTCCGGGAGGACAAGCGCGTCTACCGCAGGAGCCACCGCCCCAGGCTGCGCGCCCAGGGAGGGGAGGGCGTTCCCTTCATGCTCTACGAGCGGTTCATCGCGGAGCTCTTCCGGGAGAAGAGCCGCACCCACAAGGCGGCGGTGCAGATCAACATGGTCTCTTCCTATGGGGCCGCGCGTGAGGGGGCGCTGCTCTCCGGGGAGCGGCAGGCACTGCTCGGCGGCGACACCGAGGCCTACCGCGGCCTCTTGCGGAGCGTGTTGGGGGCGCTGAGCGGGGAGCAGGGGGGCCACCCGAAGGTGGACCACGTCGTGCAGGACGCGCTGGAGGCCGTCGCCCGCGACGAGAAGACGCTCATCTTCTGCGCCCGCATCGAGACGCTCCACGAGCTGAAGCGGAGAATCGAGGCGGAGTGGGAGAAGCTGCTGCTGGAGCGATGGAGGAAGGTGTATCCGGCCGCGAGCCACGGCGACATCTTCGAGCACGAGGTGGACGGCAAGCGGGTGGATGGGCATCACTCGCGCCTGCGAGACCGGTTCGGCCGCGCCCAGGATGCGCTCTATCTCGCGCTGCGGGAGCGGTACGTCGGAACGCTGTTGGAGGGCGTGTCGGTAGAGGGGGCCCACCTCGAGCGCGTCATCGCGCGGGCGAACGAGCTTCTGCGCCAGCAGCGCGTCTCGAAGACGCAAGCGGAGCGGATGGACTGGTCCCTGGTCAAGCGCTGTGTCGAGCAGGCCGTGGCCCTCTTCGTGCGAGACGGCGTGTTGGCGGGGGATGTCGACCCGGAGGTGCTGCGGCGCCTGACGGACGCGCGCTTCGTGGCGCTCGGCTTCGACCTGGTCGCCGACGACGTCGAGGACTCCGCCGAGGGAGACAGGACGCCGTCCTGGTCGATTGGCGCCGGGGACGCGGCGCTCGTGCTTCGCCGCGAGCATCTCTGGTCCTATCTCAAGGCCCCCTTGCTCGAGGTGCCTCCCGAGCTGCGGGTCCGCACCGTTGAGCGGCTCGCCAGCTATCTCGTCGCGCGCAACGTCCCGTTCCTCCCGGACCTGCTGGCCTTCGCCAGGGAGCAGGGCGTTGACGTGGAGGCGGTGGAGTCCCGGGCGCTGTCGCCAGTGGTGGACCGCTTCTGGACCACGCCTCGGGGACGGCCCTGGTTCGAGTTGCTGAAGCGCTTCCTGGCCTATGCGGGGAAGCTCGACGAGGAGCGGCGGCGCGAGGTGCTCGATGACGCTGTTCGCGCGGGTGCGCTTGTCCGTCACACCGTGGAGGGTGTGAGCCGGGAGCGGCTCCGTGAGGCGTTCAACACGCCCCTGTACCCGATGGTGCTCGTGGCCAACGAGGTCATGCAGGAGGGGCTGGACCTGCATCACCATTGCCGCCGGGTGGTTCACCACGACCTGGCGTGGAACCCCGCGCAGCTCGAGCAGCGCGTGGGGCGCGTCGACCGGCTGGGATCGCTCGTCCAGCGGTTGCGGGCGCGACAGCCGGACACCACCCTGGATGTTCACCTGCCGTTGATTGCCAACACCATCGACGAGCGTCTTGAGCGAACAGTCCGGCTGCGTGAGCGCTGGCTGGAGTTCCTCCTGGGCTCGGCGCCCCGCATCGAGGAATACGGTCTGGCGGACGAGCCACCGAAGCCGTTGCCAGAGGCCTTCGCGCAGGCGCTCCGCGTGGAGCTGGGGCCCGTCGCGAAGGCTCGTCCTCCAAGCGCGGGCTGATTCAAGGCGGAGCCTTTCCTGTGGACGCCGCGAGGGCCTGCCGGAGCCCTCGCGCGCCCCCTACCTGACGGCGCTGAGGTTCCTGATCTGCGTGTTGATCCAAGGGATGTAATTGGAGACCCGCGCATAGATGCCGGGCAGCCCCGGCCTCGCGCAGCCCACGCCAAAGCTCACGATTCCCTGGAGCACGTACCCTTGGGGGCCCGGTACGACGAGCGGTCCTCCGCTGTCCCCTTGGCATGCGTCCTTGCCTCCTGCCGCGTACCCAGCCCCGAGCATCGCCTGCTCGTTGATGGAGATTCCATGGGGGCGGTAGTAATTGGCCACGGACCGATGATTGAGGGTGGGGACGTTCACCTGCATCAAGAGAGGGGAGACATTCCCTTCCTCCTGTGTCAGGCCCCAGCCCGCGACAGTCGTTGCCGTGTTGTCTGGAACCCGCTCCCCGCTGGCAGGGAGGCAGACAGGTGCGCGTTTGCCTCCAGAGGCGTACTTCGGGGCCTGACTGGGGCGCATGGTGGATGACTGACCGCAGGCACCGGCAACGGCCTGGTTGAACTTGATGGGCTGTTCGAGCTTGAGAACGGCGATGTCGTTCATCGTCGTGTCTGGATTGTACCGTGGGTGGTAGACAGCCCGCTCCACCCGGACCGTGACGTGTCCCGTGCTGGGACGGCCCAGGTCATGAGCCCCTGCGACGGCGGTGGCGCCGGACAGCCCGTCGTAGACACAATGGGCAGCGGTGAGAACGATATCGCTCTCTTCCTTGGCGCCGACCCGCACGAGGGCGCCACCACAGAAGTGGCTGTTGAATTGCTGCAAGCTGACAATCCAGGGGTGGGAGTGAGGCCGAGCCTCGATTCCTCCCACAATCTCCTGGTCCCGGCGGCCGACCGCATCGACCGGGTCCCGCTCCAGCTCCGGACCACCGCACCCCAGAAGACCCACCGTGACGACCGCTCCGCTCATGAATCGCAATGCATCCTCCGCTTCAAGTGCGGAGGGCATCAGCAAGTCACGTACCGGGTGGCTGCCCAACCGAGTCAAGGCCTTAGCCGCGCGACAGCAGGCCTGGCGCGCGTCCTGACACGTCAAGTGGAGGCGCTTGACGCGTCAGTCACGCCGTCTTGAAGAGCGTGGGGCGGGATAGGATGCCGCGCCATGGGAATGAACATCATCGGCGGCTTCATCGTGATGCTCGCCGCGCTCGTCGTGGGATGCACCGGGGATGCGCCAAAGCCAGGTCCAAAGCCAGACGCCGGCGCCGAGGTGCCCGACGCCGGCGTCATCACAACGAAGAGTTCGAAGCGGGGAATCGCCTTCGACCTCTCGACGCCCGAGGACCTGGCGGCCGTCGCTCCCGGCGTGAGCTGGTGGTACAACTGGAGCCCCACGCCGCATCCGGGCGTGCCCGCGGATTTCCAGACGCGCTACGGCATGGACTTCATTCCCATGCTCTGGAACGGGAACTTCGACGCGGCGCACATCGAGTCCATCCTCCGGGCGAACCCGCGCATCCAGTACCTGCTGCTGCTCAACGAGCCCAACCTCACCGACCAGGCCAACATGTCGCCGCGGGCCGCGGCGGAGCTGTGGCCCCGGTATGAGCGTGTCGCCCAGAACACCGGCGTGAAGCTGGTAGGGCCGGCGATGAACTGGGGCACCATGCCGGGCCATGGAGACCCTGTCGTCTGGCTGGACGCCTTCTATTCCGCCTATCGCGCAGCCAACGGGAACCGCGACCCGCACATCGATTACCTCGGGTTCCACTGGTACGACTATGGCCTGGAGCACCACCTGGACCGGCTCACGAAGTACGGCAAGCCGTTCTGGGTCACCGAGTTCGCCAACTGCCACAGCCAGCCGGATGGCGCGCAGATTGACTCGGTCGCCAAGCAGCGGGTGCAGATGACGGAGATGGTGGCCGTCTGCGAGCGGCGCGAGGACGTGTTCCGCTACGCGTGGTTCACGGGGCGGTGGACGAATGACCCGTGCTTCGCGAGCCTGCTCGGCGCCGCGGGCACTTTGACCGAGCTGGGTGAGCACTACGTGTCACTGCCCACCAGCGCGCCATAGGGCCACGTTCGGGGTTGTTCCGCGCCCACCGAGGGGAGAGAGTGGGCGCCGCGATGAGTGAATCCCCTGATGTGTTCCTGCTCGGCATGTTCCAGAAGTCGGGTCTGGCCTTCGGCTCCGTGGACGAGGCCTGGCAACGCTCCGAGCACCTCTATCCCTTGCTGGGCTGGCTGACGGCGCGGTTTCCCGAGCCCACGGCCTTTCAGGTCTGCACGGAGTGGCTGCGACAGGCCGCGACGCGCGTCGAGGGAAGTGCCGCCGCCGCGGACCTCTTCGCCCAGGCCCGCGGTGAGGCACCGCGCCAGGGGCACGTCATCGCGGGGAGGCTGGGGGACCTGCGCAACGCGTCCATCCTCGAACGGAAGCCGGCCGTCGCCGCGTTCGCGGACGCCGCCAGCCACCTGTGTGAAGTCTGGGCCGCGGTGACGACGAACGAAGGGGACACGGAGACGAATCCCTGGGCTCGCGCCAAGGCCGCCGCGGGCGCCATGGTGACGGCCCTGTTGGAGCAGCGAGGTGAGGCCGCGGAGGACCCGGCGGCGAAGGCGCGGGCGCGTGTCGAGCTCACCGAGCTCCTGCGCACGGCCCGGGCCGCCATCACCGCTCGCTGAGGCCTCCGTCAACCCGGCGGCGCGGGTGTTGCCCCGCGGGACCGGTTCTCCCGGCCCCCGAATCCCCCTAGCTTGAGTGCGCCGATTCCTGGAAGCCCAGCTCGGATGCACCCCCACCAGCCGTGTCGCGCCCTCCAGGTCTGGCGCGCGCGGCTGCTTCGCACTCATGCCCATGACACGAACCACTCCATTCCACCCGGAAGACGCCGCGATGCCCGCGGCCGCGCTGCACCCGCTGCGAGACTTCGCCGAGAAGCTCGGGCGTGAGCTGCGCTTCGAGGACCTCCGTTCGGGCGCGTGGCACGCCCGCCTGCTGACCGCCTATGTGCGGCACTACGAGGCGCGGCGCGCCGGTACCTCGTCCACCGTCCGTGCCTCCGAGACGGAGGCCCTCATCCGGCGCGCCAGCAATGAAGCGGCGCTGGTGGGGGCGAGCGCCGCGGGGATCTCCACCAGCGCCGCCGTGTTCACCCTGGACACCGGCTTCGTGGGTGCGCTCGTGGCCGTTCCCGTGGCCGGAGCCGCCATGGGGCTGGACACGATGCTGCGCTCGCTCATCCAGGCCCGGATGATGTGTGACGTGGCGTCCGCGTTCGGCGTGCGCATCGATCCGGATGACCCGTGGGATCTGCTCCACCTGCACGCCATCACCTCGGGCTCGGAGGTGTGGGAGGACGCGGACCGCGGCGGTGCGGGGCTCGTGGGCCGGATGCTGACCGAGGACACGGAGGCGGCGGAGCGGAAGTTGGGCAACCGCTTGATGGGGGAGAGCGTGCTGCGAAACCTCCTTCCCTTCGCCAGCGTCGTCACCTCCTCTGTCACCAGCTGGCGGCGCACCCGGCAGCTCGGACATGCGGCGGTGGAGTACGCACGCTACCGCCGCGCCGTGGACGATGCGTTCTCCGCCGTCCGGGCCGTGGACGCGCGGTGCCTGGAGCTGCTCATCGAAGGCGCCTGGTGCCTGTTTGGAACGGATGGGGTGCTGCGAGCCGAGGAGACGGTCATGCTGGCGCACCTGCTGCGCAGCAGCCCGTCCGCGGCGCGCAAGCGGGTCCTGGAGCGCCTGGGAGAAGATGAGGCGCAGTGGGTCGAGCGTCTCCACGAGGTGCCCGAGGCCGCGCGGGATGCCTTCCTGCACGCGCTGGAGGTGCTTGTCGCGGTGGACCTGTCCATGTCGAACGCGGAGTGGCTGCTGCTGCGGCAGGCCGCCGCCGCGCTCAACCGCCCGCCGCGTCGCGAGCGGGTGCAGGCCCTGCTGAAGCAGCTCCGGGCCCATGGTGTCGTGCTTGCGCCGTGGGGCGACCTGGCCGAGTCCCGCGACGAGCGGATGCCGGTGTCCCGTGGTGCCGGGCTGGGCGCTGACGCCCACGGCGCTCCGGGGGCCCTATGAAGACGACGGTGGCCTTCCTGGCGGGCGTGGCCACCGGCTGGATGGCCCGGAGCACCGTCGACAACTCGCGCGGCGCGGTCGTCACCGTGGCGACGGCGGCGTTCGACCTGGTGGGATGGACGCGGCGGGTCATCGCCACCGAGCGCGAGTTCCTCTCCGACCTGCTGGCGGAGGCGCGCTCGCGAGCGAACCTCCATCAGGCCCATGGCCGGCGTGCGGCGGACAGTGGGGCGCGGCCCGTCGCGGATAGCCGGGAGGGGCACGCATGAGGCTCGACCCGGACTCGGGCGCCATTGAAGGGGAGTGGTTGTTGCTCGTGCACCACTCCCCCGGCCGGCTTCGTGTACGCGCGCGCTGCTTCCAAGCGGACTCGGCCCTCGCGGACCGCGTGCGCGGTGAGCTGGGGGAGACGCAAGGGGTGTTCAGCACCGTCCATTCTCCACTCACGGGCAGCTTGCTCATCGAATACAGCCCGGAAGCGGCCGACGTGGAGTCGCTGCTGGCGGCCATCGTCGACACGGCGGACCTGGACGGCATCGTCGACGCCAAGTTCATGGCGAAGTCGCGCAAGGCCCCCGCCGAGCATGTGGTGAGTGGCGCCCGGTGGCTGGACGGACTGGCCCGTGAGGTGACGGGGGCGAGCCTCTACGAGCTGATTCCCGTGGTGCTGACGGCCACGGGCCTCTACTCGCTGGTGGTGAACCCGTCGCAGAAGGGCTGGCTGCCGCGCTGGGACAACGCGCTGTACTGGGCCTACAGCGTGTTCCGTGACGGCGTCCGAGAGCAGGAACTGGAAGACGCCGCGCGCGTCAGTGGGACGGTGGCCTTCCGGCCCCACGCGTGAGGCCGCGGTGGCACTGCATTCAGCTCGGGGGGGCGTTCATGCGGGCGGAGGTGGAGTTCCTGAGTGGCATGGCGCGCGGCTTCAAGGGGCGCGCGCACGAGGCCCTGGATGGGCATCAGCGGCCCGTGTCGGTCCACGTCACGGACGTGGCTCCGGGCCGGCTCCTCATCCGGGGCGCGGCGGAGGACTCCAAGACGCTGCGCCAGGTGCTCGGCTGGTTGGAGTCCCGCCCCGAAGTCCAGGTGGCCACGTGTCAGCGCAGCACGGGCCTGGTCAAGGTGCACTACCAGGAGGCGTCGCGCCTTCCGGGCGCGTTCGCGCTGCGGGTGCGGGACTTCGTCTTCACGTTGCACCAGCATCCGCTCAAGCCGTTCCAGGTGGAGGTGCAACACGCGCTGCCCGGACGCGTGCGGCTGCGCGCCAGAGGGCTGGAGGACGACGACATCCTCAAGCTGGCGGCCTGGGCCGCGACGCTGCCGGGCGTGCACAAGGCGAGCGCGTCGCCGGCCATCCATTCGCTGGTGGTGAGCTTCGACCCGGAGGTGCTCAGCGCCAGCCAGTTGATGGCGGCCCTGCGCACGAGCGAGCCGTCCACCTGGCCCGCCGCGCCCGAGCCGCCCCGGCGGGAGTGGGCCGCCACCGTCTTCAATTCGGCGGTGCTCGCCGCGTGCGTGGTGAACGCGGCGCCCATGCCCATGTTGACCGCGGGCGTCGCGTTGACGAGCCTGCCGCTGGCCCAGCGCGCCTTCCAGGCCGTCGCGGAGCGGCGCATCACCGTGGACCTGCTCGACCTGGTGGCGGTGGGCGTGTCCCTGGCCACGGGGCAGGTGCGGACGGCGGCGCTCATCACCTCCCTGCTGGGCATTGGTGACTTGCTGATTGAGCGCAGCGCGGACCGCGCCCGGTCCGCCATCTCCCGGTTGATGCGGTTGGAGGTGCTGTACGCTTGGCGGCTGCGGGTGGACGGAGAGGTGGAGCAGGTCCGGGCGGACCGGCTCAAGGAGGGCGACCTCATCGTCGTGCACACGGGGGAGAGCGTGCCCGCCGACGGGACGGTGCTTTCTGGCACCGCATGGGTGGATGAGAAGGCGCTCACGGGCGAGTCGGAGCCCCGCGTGCGCGAGGCGGGAGACCGCGTGCTGGCCGCGTCCGTGGTGGGCGAGGGCAGCCTCCGGGTGCGCGTGGTGCGCGCGGGCGTGGAGACCACGGCGGCCAAGATTCTCCACATCCTGGAAGGGGCGGGCGCCAAGCCCATGACGCTGCAGGCGAAGGTGGACTCGGTGGCGAATGGCGTCGTGCTGCCGACCTTCGGGCTCGCCGCGGCGACGGGGCTGTGGACGCGCGAGGCGTCACGGCCCATCAGCATCCTCATCACGGATTTCGGGACGGGGGTCCGCATCGTCGTGCCCGCGAGCGCGCTGGTGGCGATGACGCTCGCGGCGCGTCAGGGCATCCTCATCAAGGGGGCCCAGTACCTGGAGCGGCTGGCCCAGGCGGACACCATCGTCTTCGACAAGACGGGCACGCTGACGTTGGGGTCCCGGAGGTGGTGGACGTCATCCCCGCGCGGGGCTGGGATGCGCGCCAGGTGTTGTCGCTGAGCGCCGCGGCCGAGCTGCGCCAGTCCCACCCCGTGGCGGAGGCGGTGCGCCGGCATGCCCAGGCGCAGGGCGTGGAGGTGCCGCGGCCCGAGGCGGGCCTGGAGGAGGTCGTCCTGGGGCGAGGCGTCTGCGCCCAGGTGAACGGGCGCCGCGTCTGTGTGGGCAGCGCGCGTTGGATGCAGCAGCAAGGTGTGGACGTGACGGACGCGGGCGCGGCGCTGGTCCGGTCCGTGCCGCGCGAGGTCTCCACCCTGTGGGTCACCGTGGATGGGGCGCTGGCCGGGTGCATCCGCTACGTGGAGACGCTGCGGCCGGAGAGCGCGGGCGTGGTCCATGCCCTGAAGGAGAACGGGCGCCGGCGCATCGTGCTGCTGTCCGGGGACGCTCCGGCCCGGGTGGCGGAGGTCGGGAGCCGGCTGGGCGTGGACGAGGCCATCGCGGAGCTGCTCCCCGAGGACAAGGCCACGCATGTGCGCGCGCTCCGGCGCCAGGGACGCATCGTGGCCATGGTGGGGGACGGCATCAATGATGCCCCGGCGCTCGCGCTCGCTGACGTCGGCATCTCCCTGCGGGGCGCGACGGACGTGGCGTTGGAGACGGCGGACGTGGTGCTGCTGCGTGGCAGCCTCGAGGACCTGTTGCTGGCGTTCGACGCGGGCCGCGACACCCTGGCCCGCGTGCACCGGGGGCTCGGGCTGGTGCTGGTGCCCAATGCCGTGGCCATGGTGCTCGCGGCGCTGGGGTGGCTGCCGCCTGTCGCCGCCGCCGTGGTCAACAACGGCTCCACGGTGGTGGCGGGCTTCGCCGCGCTGGCGCCGCTGTTCCGCCAGGCGCGCGAAGCCCGGCGCGAGGACGCCAACACCCACTGAGCCTCAGGGCAGCTGGGGCGCGGCCGCCTGGGGCCTGGGCTTCACGTCCGTGTTCTGGCCGGCCAGGATTTGCCACTGCCCGTTCGCGTGCTTCATCACGTAGCGCATCTGCGTGCGCAGCACGCCGGGCTCGGTGTCCTGGACGCCAGGGGGCAGGCCGGGGTGGCCCGTCACCGCGTGCGTGGCGTCGACAATCGCCAGGTCCTCCCGGATGAACTGGACCTTGCGCACCGTGACCTGGCTCTGGCTCCCTTTGAAGATGCTGGCGAAGATGCCCGCGTGGCGCTGCTGGATTTCATCGCGGCCCTCGAAGACGGTGCCCACGATGTTGATGAAGGAGGCGTCCGGGGCAAAGTCCTTGGACCAGGCCACCGCGTCCTGACGGTTCCAGGCCTCCGTCTGGTCACTCACGAGCTGAAGGATGTCCGCCTCCGCTGGCGCCGTGCCGGTGGTCGCGCACGCGGACGCCAGCAGGAGGAGGGTGGCCAGCGAGGGCAGGGGAAGGGCACGGCGCATCATTCGGTAGCCTTCTTTCGGGAAAAGCCGGTTGTCGTGCCCAATCCCATACCACGGCCGGCTTCTCCCGAACGCCTCAGGCGTCTGGCTTGGTGTGTTCGCCGCCCTTCTTCAGCTTCTCCCGGAGGCTCAGCCTCGAGCTCCACATCGCTGGCGTCACCACCACGATGAGGAGGGTCAGCACCACGGTTCCCAGCATCAGCTCCCAGAACATGTCCACGTCGTGACTCCTGTCGTCATTGATTTGAGAAAACAGCGCATTCGGCATGGGGCTCGACGGCGGACGTGTCCCGTTGGCGCGCGCGCTTCGCGCGGGCGGTGCAAGGACAGCCGACATCGAGCGTCAACGCGGAGGCGCTCGGCTCAAATCAGCAACGTGCGGATGCGGAGGAAGACGGGGGGGCCCTGACCTTGAGGTGCGTCCCTGCGCGCGAGGGAAGGCTGTGGCCCGCTCAGGAGCGGCGGGTTGGGCAGCCAGGCGGCGGGGACGAGGATGGCAGGAGCTTGGATGAAGGGGGCGTGAGGGGCGGAGCCCGCTTCGGTGGGCGCGGGCAAATCCCAGTGAGGCGCGTCGCAGCAGTGCGCGTGCAGCACCGGCAGTCCCGGGTCCGCCTCCTCTGAGTGCACGGCCCCGTGGGGGCACTTGCACTTGGAGGCCCGCGACTGGACCTGCTTCTCGCAGTAATGCCCGAGCCCGGCCGCGCCGCTGGCGACAGCCTGCCAGAGGAGCAACAGCGCGAGCGCGAGGATCCGCGAGAGTCCAGACACGATGCCCTGTGTATATGCCGCGGCCGTGCGGGTCGCAATGCGCGGAAGCCTCTCGGCGGCGCTCGCCACTCGGGGCGCGGGTACCAGGACGCTTCCAGGCGGCTGTTGGCCGTGCTGCGTCGATTCGCCGGGCTCACCCGACGGGGGCCCACGAGGCCCCCCGGGTTGCCCACCGACGCGGCTCAGGCCTTCGCCTTCTCACTGCGTTCGCCGCCGCCGACCTTGATGCGCTTGGGCTGCTCCTCGGACTTCTTGGGGATGCGCACGTTGAGGACGCCGCTCTTGAATTCCGCCTGAACGTCGTCCGTATTCACACCTCGGGGGAGCGTGAAGGTGCGGTTGAACGAGCCATAATCGCGCTCGTAGGCGTAGTAGCGGTCACCCTCCTCGCGGCGCTCCTCTTCCCGCTTGCCGCTGATGGTCAGCCGGTTCTCCGCGAGGGTGATTTCCAGGTCCTTCTCCTCCACGCCTGGGACATCGGCCTTGAAGATGAAGGCGTCCTGGGTCTCCTTCACCTCGAAGTCGGGCGCGAAGCCGCCCTCCCGTGCGCCCTGGGGGCCGAGCATCCGGCCGAGGTCGAAGCCCAACAGCTCCTGCATGCGCTCGAAGGGGTCCCAGCCGCGCGGGGCTCCGAGCATGCCTCCACCTCTACGGGCAGGTAGGTCCGCCATGATTCCGTCTCCTTTCCACCGCGCCCCGTTCGTCGAGGCAGGGGGTCTGAGATTCACGGTAGGGAGACGGCGGCGGAAGGGGAGGCACCGGGAAGCCTGCCGGTGCCTCGTCACGCGCCTGGGGTGGGCGCCCGGCGCCCTGCCTCAGGTCCCTTCGGCGTAGAGGCGGCGGTGGTCGCGAAGCTCCGTCAGCCGGAAGGCACCGGGCGCCGGGGCCACGGCCTCGGGCGCATCCGCCGGCAGCTTCATCAGGCGCTCGTACTCCTCGATGGAGACGCGCTCGCGCCGGGCCAGCACCTCCTCCAGGTCCGCCTTCGCCATCCGCTCAGCGGCCTTCTCGCCCACCGTGCCGGAATAGAATTCGGCCGCGCAGCCGCTGCCGTAGGACAGCAGGCCCATGCGCTGTCCCGCCAGCGCGCCGGCCTCGCGGTGCAGCAGCCCCGCCAGCGCCAGGTAGAGGGACGCGGTGTACACGTTTCCGATGCGCGAGTTGAGTCCCAGGGATGTCGCCACCTGGGCGTCATAGCTGGCGGCCGACTTCGCCTGCGCCTCCCGCGACTCCGCCGTCGAAGCCGCGGCGCCCGCCGCATCCTCCAGGTCGCAGAGGCGCAGCTGGGTGTGCGCCTTCCGGGCCATCTTGCAGAACGGCACGTGGTAGGCGATGCGCGCCAGTTGCTCGCCGGGCAGCGTGTCCGACCAGCGGACCAGTCCCGCCGCCAGGGCCTTCTCGCGCCAGCCCCGGTAGGCGCCGGACAGGGCCTCAAGGTAGCAGGTGATGGAGTAGTGCCCGTCCACCAGCGCCTCCCGCCGGCCCACGGGCCGCCAGAAGTCATACACGTCCATGGTGCACACGCCATTGAGGCCCACGTCCATGGCGAGCAGGTCGGGCTGCTCGGAGACCAGCAGCGCCACCGCGCCGCCGCCCTGGGTGGGCTCGCCCGCGGTGTTCAGCCCGTAGCGCGCGATGTCCGAGCACACCACCACGGCCACCTTGCCCGCGCCCGCGCCGGACGCAATCCACTCCACCGCCGCCATCAACCCGGCGGTGCCGCCGTAACACGCGTGCTGCGTGTCATAGGTCCGCATGGCGCGCGGCAGCTTCAGCAGGCCCTGCACGTGCGAGGCGACGGGCTTCGAGTGGTCGATGCCCGTCTCCGTGCCCACCACCAGCATGCCGATGCGAGAGGGGTCCACGTCCTGCTGACGGATGAGGCGGGCCGCCGCGGTGGCCGCCAGGGCCACGGTGTCCTCGCCGGGGTCGTTGACGGCCATCTCCCTGGCGCCCAGGCCCGCCGTGTACTTGGCCGGGTCCACGCCCCGGGCCCGGGCCAGGTCTTCGATGTCCACGTACCGGGACGGCACCGCGACCGCCAACGCTTCGATTCCCACGCGCTTTTTCATACGACTCCTCGATTCCTTGTCGTGCTCTGGATTCCAGCCGCCGCTTCGCTCACGCCTCGGGGGGCACCAGCACCAGCCGGCCCGCCACCTCGCGGTTCTCCAGCCGGAAGTGGGCCTTCGCGGCCTCGGCCAGGGGCACCGCGTCCGTCACGAACTGCCGCACGCCGCCGGTGGCCGTCAGGCGCAGGGCTTCGTCCAGCTCCGCCTGCGTGGTGGCGTAGGCCCCCAATATCTCCAGCTCCTTGACGATGACGAGCCCTGGGTTGAGCTGAACCATCCCCGACTCCAGGTTGCCCACCACCACCACACGGCCTCCGGGCGCCATGGACTTCAGCGTCTGGTCGAACGTGGCGCTGCCGACGATTTCGACGGCCACGTCCACGCCCGCGCCCTGAGTGCGCTCGCGGACGGCCGAGCCGAAGTCCAGCCCGCGCGACACGATGACCTCGTCCGCGCCCGCCTCCTTCAGCGCCCGCACCTTCAGCTCGCTGGACGTCACCGCGATGACGCGCGCGCCGTCCAGCCGCGCGAGCTGTACGGCGGACAGGCCCACGCCGCCGCTGGCGCCGGTGATGAGCACCGTCTCGCCCGCGCGCACCTTGCCGCGCGTGCGCACCGTGTGGACCGCCGTGCCCGTGGTGCAGCACACCGTGGCCGCCTCGTTCCAGGGCAGCGACGCGGGCACCCGGCCCAGGCCGCCGACGGGGGCCACCATGAACTGGGCGTAGCCCCCGGGCAGCTCCTCGCCGAAGAAGCGGTTGTCCGTCTTGCAGAGGCTGTTGCGACCGCCGCGGCACAGGGCACAGGCGCCACACGACATGCGCTGGAGCGTCGCGGCGCGGTCACCCGTCTTCCAACCCGGCGTGTCCGGGCCGACTTCAATGACTTCACCGGCGGCCTCGTGGCCGAGAATCGCGGGCACGCTGGTGCGGGGCAGGTTGCCGCGGCGGTTGATGACGTCGTGGTAGCAGACGCCACAGGCATGCACGCGCAGGAGGACCTCGCCACGCCCGGGGCGGGGCATGGGGACGCTCTCCATCTTCAGGTTGTCCGCTTCACCAAAGCTGCGCAGTACGACGGCTTTCATCTGGGTGCCTCCGTGCATCTGGATTCGTGGAAGGGTCCGGCTCAGGCGCCGACGAGCGCGTCGCGGTAGCCGTGCGGGTCGATGTCGCGAATGGCCGCCACCGTGCGGGCATCCGGCAGCGGGGTGACGGGCAGCGCTTCGGGGACCTGGAAGGCGAAGCCCGTGCGCTCCGCGATGTGCGCTTCCGAGGCCCACGGGTGTCGCGCGAGCAGCCGCGCGCCGGACGCGCCCAGCTCGAACACGCCCAGGTCGGAGATGAGCGTCACCGGCCGGCGCGGATCTCTCGTGGTGGCGACCTGCACCTGGGGCACCAGGTTGCGGCGCGACTGGCGCGGCACCAGCAGCACCGGCCGGCGCACCCACTGCCGCAGCGTCGCGGCGCCCGCCACGCCAGGGAACTTCGTCCGCGGCGTGTCCAGGCTGCCGCTGGCCGTCATGTTGGTGCGGCCCTCGGCATCCACCTCGGCCGCGCCGAAGAAGACGGTGTCCACCCGGCCGCGCCGCGCGTGGTCGAACAGGTCCGGAATGGTGATCTCCGCGGACCGGCCAGCCAGGTAGCCCAGGTCCTCGGAGGAGGGCAGCAGCGTGGGAAGCTCCGGGTCCAACGCGCCCACGCAGGCCAGGTACGTCAGGTCCGGCGCATGCGTCGCGCGCGCCACGGCGATGGCCAGGATGGCCAGCGGTGACGCCACGCCCGTGGCCACCACGCCGCCATCCTCAATCTGCCGCGCCAGCAGGGCGACCACGGTCTCCGCCGGGGTGATGTCCAGCGCCGCGCTCATGCCGCCCTCCGTGACAGCAGCGTCTCCAGGAACTCCGCCTCGCGGCCCGTCTCCGCCAGCGACAGGTAGCGGGCCAGCATCGCGTCGTCGTGCGGGTAGAGCCCGGCGCAGCCGGTGGGCAGGGCGCCGCCGGGTGCCAGGATGATGCGGTCCACCTGGAAGCCGGGCAGGGTGGCGCGAGGCAGCTTCGCCACCCGCTCCTCCACCGTGGCAATCACCCGCTTCGCCGCGCCCGCCACCAGCAGGTCCGTGGTCGGGTCTTCCATGTAGAGGTTGCCGCGCTCGTCCGCGGCGCGCGCGTGGATCAGCGCCACGTCCGGATAGAAGGCGGGCTCCACCGCCACGCGCAGGCCGGTGAAGGGGTCCTCCACCATGGGAGGCGGCTCCGCCTGCGCCAGCCCGGACACGTCCGCGTCTGGCGCGGGGATGAAGGGCAGGCCCATGGACGCGGCGCGCAGCCGCTGGACGACGCGGTAGCCGTCATGCTCGCGCCAGGCGAGCGTGCCCTGCTCCATGGCCCGCTTGAGGCAGGGCATGGGACGCACGCGGCCCTGGAGGCTCAGCGCGCCGAAGGCAAGCTCCAGCTTGCCCAGACAGCCGCCCGCCACGAGGAGCTCCGCGGGCAGCGGGTTGGGGAGGGAGATGAGGCCCAGGTCGCGCTTGCCCTGGGCGATGAGCTCCATCACCAACGCCATGGGGGCGCGGCCCAGCATGAAGCCGCCGGTGGCCAGCGACGCGCCATCCGGAATGGAGGCCACCGCCTCCTCCAGCGAGCACCAGCGCGCCGTCTTCATGCGTCCTCCGAATCCGTGCCGGTGGCCGGCACGCCCGGCACCATGCGCAGCGGCGAGGGCCCGGCCTGTCCGGCGGCGTCACCCGCGGCGGCGAAGGGCGGGAACAGCATGTCCACCATGCCGTCGGCGATCTGCTCGTCCGTGAGGCGCCCGTCCGGCTTGAACCACTTGTAGATCCACAGCACCATCCCCAGGAACGAGAAGGCGCCCACCGTCGGGTCCACGGGGCGGATGAGGCCCTGCTGCGAGGCCTGCGCGAAGGCCTCCTCCAGGAAGGCCACGTACTTCTTCTTCCGGGCGTCGATGAAGGCGCGCGTCTCGCCGGTGAGCGTGGCGTGCTCGTGGAGGATGATGATGACCTCCTTGCTCCACCCCCGCGTCACCAGCAGGATGTTGTGGCGCATGCACGCCCGGAGCCGCTCCAGTGGATTCGCGATGTCCTGCACTCGCGAGAGGACCTGCTCCTCGAACAGGTCCATCCCGTAGTTCATGATGGCGAAGAGCAGCTGCTCCTTGTTCTGGATGTGGTGGTAGAGGCCCGCCTTCGTCATCCGGCACGCGGCGGCGATCTCCTGCATCGACGTGCCCTCGTACCCCCGGTCACAGATGAGCCGCGCCGCCGTCTCCAGGATGGCGCGGTAGCGCTCGCCCTCGTCCGGCTTCCGTCCTCCGGTGTTCGTCACGTCTGCTCCCTCCTTGAGACCTACCGACCGGTAGGTAGCAGCGCACGACGCGGGGTGTCAATCGCCAAAGCAGGCCCCCAGGCCGATGGCCCTCTTGGTTCCCCTGCTATTTCAAGGGGTTGGGGAGGGGCTGGCGGTTAGACTCGGCGGGCCATGCGGTACGCGCTCGTCCCCATCCTGCTGCTCTGTGTCGCCCTCACGACGGTGGGGGTGGGGGTGTTCACCCTGTTGGAGCGCAACCGGGAGGCCCAGTGGCACCAGTTCGCGGTGGAGCGCCAGGCCCAGTTGGATGAGGCCACGCGCGGGGTGGCGGAGACGCTGGAGGACGTGGCGGAGGACCTGCGCTTCGCCGGGGAGCTGATGTCCCAGCCCGGCACGCTGGCGGAGCACCGGCGGGAGATGCGCGCCCTGTTGGAGGCGGTGGGCCAGTACAAGGTCCTCATCGCCTACGACGCCAGCGGCAAGGAGTGGCTGCGCATGTTGGACCGGCGCTTGGGCAAGCAGGTGGCGCGAGCCCCCGTGCTGGCGCAGATGGCGGAGGCGGGACGGCGGGCCCTGCTGCGGCCGCCGGGGGACGTCACGCTGTCACCTCCCATGGAGGATGGCGGCTTTGACTCGCTGCGGGTCATGGCCACGGCGCTGCCCGTGGATGAGCAAGGCCGGCCCGAAGGCGCGGTGGCGGTGCTGGTCGACACGACGTCCTTCTTCACGCCGCTGCGCATCGTGACGTCAGACCCGGACGCGCGGCTGCTGCTCCTGGGCACGTATGGCCAGCCGACCTCCGCGAGCGACCCCACCCTGGCGGACTGGTTCCGGCGGCTGGAGACAGAGGGCTCATGGGTGCCGGGCTTCATGGCGCTGGCGGCGCGGATGCGCGAGGGCGAGCGCGGCGCGTTGCCGCTTCGCGCGGAGGAGGCCGAGCGCTTGGGGCTGGGCCGCTCGGAGGCCATCGCCGTCTTCACCCCCATCCGCGTCCGCGGCGGCAGCCACTGGGCCGCGGCCACGTTGGTGTCCACCGCGACGCTGCGCTCGCATCAGCAGGCGCTCATCTGGCGGCTCATGGCCGCGGCGTTGCTGGTGGCGCTCTTCCTGGTGACGTTCGCCGTGTACGTGGTGCTGGCGCAGCGCCGCGCGGCCGCCTTGCGTGAGAGCCGTCAGCACGCGGACCAGCTGGCGCACCTGCAAGACAAGACGCAGAAGATTCTCGACCACATTCCTTCCGGCGTGCTGGCGCTCACGGTGGATGGGCGCATCAGCGCGGTGAACCAGGTGCTTCGCGAGCGCATGCCGCCGGACGCCATTGGCGCGCCGTTGGAGACGGCGTTCCCCCAGGCGCCGGCGCCGGTGGTGTCCCGGATTCGCGCCCTGGTGGCGGCCGCCGTGAGCGAGTCGCGCGCCCACGGCATCCTGGGAGAGACGCTGGTGCTCTTCGGCGAGGAGGGCCGGTTCAACCTCCACGCGGTGCCGCTGGAGGCGCGCCACCCGGAGGTCCACACGCTGCTGGTGGTGGAGGACCTGAGCAACGTGCGCGCGCTGGAGACGCAGTTGCTGCGCGCGGAGAAGCTGGCCACGGTGGGCGTGCTGGCCGCCGGCATCGCGCACGAGATTGGCACGCCGCTGGGCGTGGTGCGCGGGCGCGCGGAGTACGTGCTGGGCAAGCTGGGCAAGGAGCATCCGCAGGGTCCCGGCGTCGCCGTCATCATCGAGCAGATTGACCGGGTGAGCCGCACGCTGCGGCAGCTCCTGGACTTCTCGCGCCTCCAGCCCACGGCGGTGCGGCCGGTGCCGCTCAGCTCCCTGCTCCACGACGTTCAGGAACTGCTGCGCATGGAAGTGGAGCGGCGCGGGGTGCGCTTCGAGGTGACGGTGCCGCAGACGCTGCCTCCGCTGGCGGCGGACCCGGACCAGCTCCAGCAGGTGCTGGTGAACCTGGCGCTCAATGCCTGCCACGCGTGTGGTGAGGGCGGACAGGTGACGTTGACCGCGGCGGTGCCGGAGGCGGAGCCGTGGGGGCTGGTGGCGCTCACCCTCCGCGATGACGGCTGCGGCATTCCGCGGAAGCACCTCAACCAGGTCTTCGACCCCTTCTTCACCACCAAGAAGCGGGGACAGGGCACGGGGCTGGGCCTGACGATGGTGGCCCACGTCGTGCGCAATCATGGTGGCCGGTTGGAGCTGGAGAGCGAGGAGGGCCGGGGCACCTGCGTCACCGTGCTCTGGCCCATCGCGAAGCCCAGCGCGGAGGAGCGGTATGTCGGTTGAGGGACGCATCCTGGTCGTCGATGACCACGTGGACATGGGCCTCATGCTGCGGGAGCCCCTCACGGACGCGGGCTACGCCGTGGACCTGGCCACGGGCGGCGAAGAGGCCATCCAGATGGCGCGCGCGCGGGCCTACGACGCGGTGCTGTGTGACTTGCGCATGGAAGGGGTGGACGGCCTGGACGTGCTGGAGGCCGTGCGGGCGCTCGACGCGGACATCCCCGTGTTGATGATGACGGCCTTCGGCGGCGTGGAGAGCGCGGTGGAGGCGATGAAGCGTGGCGCGTACCATTACTTCACCAAGCCCTTTCGCCTGGATGAGGTGCTGCTCTTCCTCGAGCGGGCCCTGAAGGAGCGCCGGCTCCAGGTGGAGAACCGGGCACTGCGGCGCGCCGCCGCCGAGCGCAGCGGGCTGGGCGCGTTGGTGGGCCGCAGCGCGGCGATGCGGAACCTCTACGAGCTCATCGACCGCGTGGCCCATGCCCAGGCGGCGGTGCTGCTGCGGGGCCCGAGCGGCACGGGCAAGGAGCTGGTCGCCCGCGCGCTGCACTTCCAGGGGCCTCGCGCCTCCGGGCCCTTCGTGGCCGTCAACTGCACGGCGCTGCCGCATGACTTGCTGGAGAGCGAGCTGTTCGGTCACCTCAAGGGCGCCTTCACCGGCGCCACCCACGCCCGTCGCGGCCTCTTCGTGGAGGCGGATGGGGGCACGCTGTTCCTGGACGAGATTGGCGACATGCCGCTGGAGCTCCAGGCCCGCCTGCTGCGCGTGCTGGAGGACGGCGAGGTGCGCGCGGTGGGCGCCGACGGCAGCCGCACCGTGGACGTGCGCATCATCGCCGCCACGCACCAGGACCTGGACGCCCGCGTTCGCGAGGCCCGCTTCCGCGCGGACCTGTTCTACCGGCTCAATGTCGTGAGCCTGCTGTTGCCGCCGCTGTCGGAGCGGCGGGAGGACATCCCCTTGCTGGTGGAGCACTTCACGGCTCGCGCCCGCGCGCGCAACCCTCGCTCCCGGATGCAGTCCTTGTCTCCGGAGGCGGTGGCCGCGCTCGCGACCTTGCCCTGGCCGGGGAACGTGCGTGAGCTGGAGAACCTCATCGAGCGGCTGGCGGTGATGGTGGCGAGCGAGGTCGTGAGTCTGGAGGACTTGCGCCCACACCTGCCACCCGAGGCGCCGGAGGTGCAGCCATTGGTGATGGCGCAGCACGCGCTGTGGCCCCTGCGGCGGCTGGAGGGGGAGTACATCGCGTGGATGGTGACACGCTGCGGCGGGAACAAGACGCGCGCCGCGGAGGTGCTCGGCATCGACGTGTCCACCATCCATCGTCGCGAGCGGGAGCGCGGGTAGGGGCGCGCGGGACACCGTGGTAATCCGCCAGGGGCGTCTGGCGTGATGCAACGGTTCGCCCGCATGTCGCCTGGGCGCTCGGGGCGGGGACAGCGGGCATGGGCATTGCTTGATGTCGCAACGTGAAGTCTTCGTCCATCGCCCGTGCCCTCCTGCTCGGAGGGGATGCGTCGCTCAGCTCGCTCCTGAGGGACGTGCTGGCGGAGCTGGGCATCGCGCTGGAGTCGGGCGCGCCGGCCGGTGGGTGTCCGGACCTCGTGCTCGTCCACGTCGAGCGGGGTGAGAGTCTCCAGCGCCGGCTTCAGCGCGCCCGGGAGCTTTCGCCTCAGCGGCCCATCATCGTGCTGGTGCCCTTCGCCGATGAGCGGCTGATGGGACTCGCCCTGCGGCTGGGCGCCCGCGACTGTTTCGCGCTGGGCCGTCCGCTCGGTGAGCTGCGCCGGGTGTTGCTGGCCCACGTTCCAGGTCACCGGAGCTCCGTATTCATCTCTCCCGGCGGGGCCGTGCCGCCGTCGACCGAGTCGCCCCATGATTGAGCCTCTCGCCGTGTCCTTGGTGCCCGCCACTCCCGCGTTTCCGGACCGCCCGCTCGTCGCGCCGTCCGCTCCTTCCGAAGTGCCGCTCTTCCAGGACGCCGGTCTGCGCGTGACGACCGAGCGGGTCGTCGCCCGGGGCAGGACGCTGCTGCTCGCGGACGTCCAGCGGGTGGAGACGGTGCGGCGCACGCCTCGCATGGTTCCCGTGCTGGCCACGCTGGCGCTGTGCATGAGCGTGGGGCTGCCGGCGCTGTCCGCGCTGTCCGTGTCCAGCAGCACGGCGAAGGGTGTCTACGAGGCGGCGCTGGTCGCCGTCGTCATGGTCATCTTCGGGTGCATCGCGCGGCTCGTCCTGGCCGAGGAGTCGTACCGGCTGGTGCTGCATACCCGCGCCGGCTCGTGGCGCGTGCGCGCGAGCAAGGATCCGAAGTCCCTCATGCTGCTCGCCGGGCTCATCCATGACGCCGTTGTGGCGCGACGGAGGCACTGAGCGGGCCGCAGGCGGCGCTGGCCCGGGAGCGCCGGGCACGCGTGTCTCGCGGCGCTAAAGCCCGCCATCCCCGCGCTGGCGTTCGGCTTCCAGCGCGTCGTGGATGGGACGGCCCCACCGCTCCGCCAGGGCTCGTCCCTGCGATGAGACGCGGCGAGCCTTCTCCTCCGTGTCGTCCTCGAAGGGCAGCACGGGGTTCTTCGCGTTCCGCTCCAGGACGTCGCGCAGGCGCGGGGCGTCCTCCGTCGTCGGCTCCAGGCCGAACAGCTCGGTGAGCACGCGCGGGCCCTCTGGCTGCAACTGCCGGTAGTCCATCAGCCGCGCCTGGCCTGTCCGCGCGCGGTAGCCTCGCAGGCCCGCGTCGCAGATGGCCGCGAGGACGCGCGCGCCGTACTCGTCCAGGGGCATGCCTTCCACTTGCCCGGGCTCCAGGCCCAGGTGCGCGGGGGCCAGCAGTCCCGGCAGCATGTGCGCGCCCCGGTGGTTCTGATGCGACGCCATCACCTCCACCGGGTCCCGGTAGAGGAACAGCCACGGCACGCCAGGGAAGGCGCGCTGGAGCAGCGGAAGCTCCAGGACGTGCCACGCGTCCAGCTTGAGGAACACCGCGCGCTCCTCTGGATGGCGCTGCTGTCCCAGGGCGCCCACCACCGCGCGCAGCCATTCGATGCGCTGCGCGTCCGTGACGCCTGGCAGGAGTTGATGCGCGCGCAGCACCGTGTCCACGGGCCCGGCTTCGGACAGCACGATGTGGCGCGGCAGCGCGGCCAGCAGCTGCGCCACCAGCGTGGAGCCGCAGCGGGACATGTGGAAGACGAGCCCGCGCACTGGCAGGCCGGGCTTCTCTGCGTGTCGTGCCACCAGCGCGTCCATGGACGTCTGATGCCGGAAGAGCAGGGCGAACGGGTGTCGGAGCCGCCGCTCCAGCGTCTCGTCGAAGAACGGGTCCGTGAAGCGCTGGCCCCCCAGGTGGCACCAGTCCACGCGCGGCTGCCCGTCGTCCACATGGATGCGCGCGGGCACCCAGCCCTCCAGGTCCGGTGTCATATCCATCGCTCCCGCCAGACCCGGCGAGCGGCGCGCAGGGCCTCGTGGACGTCGTCGGCGGTGAAGTGGCAGTCGTGCGCGGCGCCCAGTTCGACCGCGCGTGCCATGAAGGCCGCGGTGTCCGGCGTCTCTCGCAGCGCGTCCTGAAGCGTGACATCCTCCAGGACGCGGAGACGGAAGCGCTCGAAGGCCTCAGCGCCCATTCACGGCTCCCGTGAAGATGTCTCTCAGCCAGTCATTCACGTCGCAGTCCAGCACCAGGTGGACGCGGTCGGTGTCGCTGGGGTTGTCCACCCGGTGGGGACGGTTGAAGTCCAGGTACCAGCACTCACCGGGCTGGAGGACGACGCGCTCGCCTCCGAGGAAGAAGGCCACGTCGGGGTGCGTGGTGATGGGGACGTGGAGCCGCACCTCGCCGTCCGCGTAGCCCAGGTTGTAGTCCGTGTGCTCGCGGATGCGCGCGCCCGCCGCGAGCTTCAGCAGCCGCGCGGCGCCAATGGGACACTGAAACGTGGCGAGCACGGCGCGCAGCGCGGGGCAGCGCGCGAGCAGCGGCGTGTCGGCGTAGCGCTCGCGCCCCGTGGGGTCCGGATAGATGCGGCCTTCCATTCCGCCAATGGAGCGCAGGGGCACGCCGCTCCACTCGCCCTCGTATTCGCGCTTGTTGAAGTGGGGAACCCACGCCTCGGCGGGCAGGGTCGCGAGCTCTCCCTGGAGCGGCGCGGCGTCGAAGTGGAAGGGCAGGCGGAGGCGGTCGGGCACGGGCGTCGACATGCGGTGCTCCTCGTCGCGGTGATGGGTTCCAGCGTGGCTCATGCCAGCCGCGGAGGCCGGTGCGCTGTCTTGGCGCGGATGAGCGCTGCCTGGGCGCGGGCCAGCGTCCCCTGCGGGTCCTCCTCACCCTCGACAGTCACGGTCGCCGATACCACAGCGGGCGCGCCCGAGGTGTCGTGCAGCTTCTGGCGCCGCGCTTCGGCCCGCGTCGCGTCCACGCCAGGGAGGGCCAGGAGGAACGTCCCGCCTTCCCAGCGCACCGCGAAGCCTCCAGGGACGCCCAGGGCTTCGGTGATGCGGGCGCCGTCTCGCAGCGCGGCGTCTCCCGCGTCGAAGCCCTGCGCCGCGTTGATGTGCCCCAGTCCCACCAGGTCCGCGAGCAGCACGCTGAAGGGCTTGCCATCCCTGCGGCAGCGGCCAATCTCGCGCAGCACCCGCTCTTCACCCACGCGCCGCGAGTCCAGCCCCGTCAGCGCGTCCACCCGGTACTGTCGCTCCCGCTCCTCACGGGCTGGCCGGTTGTGGCCGCTGTCGGCGAGCGCCAGCATCTGCGCCATGCCGCCAGGGACGGGGAAGGGCCGGGCCACCCAGCGCAGCCGGCGCGGCTGGGGACGCTCCAGGACGAGCGTCAGGCGGAGGCCTCGGGAAGACTCGGAGGCCAGGTCGAGCTGCCGCAGCGTGCTCGCCGGGTCCGCGGTGAGTCCCGCGACGTGCTGGCAGAAGGCCTCGAACGTCATAGCCGGGAAGGGCTCTGGCGGCAGGCCGAGCAGGTCCGTCATCGCGGCGTTGCACGCGTGAGGTTTGCGCCCAGGTGCCACCAGCAGCGCCGCCACGTCCAGGGCCTGCACCGCATCGCGCAGGAGCCCCAGGGCCGATGCTTCGGTGAGCGCGGGCTCCGCCTGGGCCTTCCCGGTGGCCTGGTTCACCCGGGCTCGCTGCTCCAGGTCCTCGGCGACGCGGTTCGCGAGCTCCCGCAGCGCGGCCAGGTCCTCGGCGCCCAGGACGAGCGGGCGTGTGTCGATGACGCACAGCGAGCCCAGGACCTCGCCCGTGGACGTCAGCAGCGGCGCGCCCGCGTAGCTGCCCACGACGCCGTCGCGCACCAGCGGGTTGTCACGGAAGTAGGGATGGCGCCGGGCGTCCGGCACGACGAGCGGCTCGCGCCCCTGCACGACGTGGTGACAGAACGCCCAGTCGCGCGGCGTGCCCCGGTCCTTCGCGAGAGCGGGCGGCAGGCCGACGTGGGCCTTGAACCACTGGCGCTCGCCCAGCACCAGCGTCAGCAGCGCTACGGGGACACCGAAGGCCTGAGCGACTTCCTTCACGAGCTGCTGGAGCTCCGCCTCGGGGGGGCCGTTGTCGACCAGGTGCATGGCCGCGATGCTCGCCAGCCGTTGCCGCTCCTGCTCACCGGACACCTCCGTCGCGGGGGGCTGTGGCGCGAGCTGTCCGGTGAGCACGCGCCGCAGGGTTTCCCGCATCAGCTCCGAGGAGGCCCGGCGGCTGAGCAACGCGTGGATGCCCAGCGCCTCCTTGAGCTGCCATGCGCGGACGCGCAGCTCGTCGAAGGCGGTAATCACCACGACCTGCGTATCGGCGGAGTCCTCCTGTTCCCGAAGCCACGTCAGCAGCGTGAAGCCGTCCAGCTTGGGCAGCGCCAGGTCCGTGACGAGCAGCAGGGGCGCGCCGCGCTGGCGCATGACGTCCTGGGCCTCCGCACCATCCTTGGCGACGACACCCTCCAGGCCCTCCTCCGTCACCAGGGACAAGAGGCCAGCGGCTCGCTGCGGGTCGGGCTCGGCGATGAGGGCGTAGCGGCGCATGCGGGAGCGGGGATGCTGCCACGGCTGCGGTCTGGCTCAAGGGGCCGTGTGACGCAGGGGCGCCCGGAGCGGTTGTCTGGCTGTCGGCTAGTCCTGGCGCATCGCGTCGGCGCTGGCGCGCTGGGCCGCGGGCTTCCATGCAACGAGGACCGGGCGTACGCTACCAGGGACTCAGCGTCCCTCTAACGAGGCTTCAGGCATGAGCCATCGCGTCTCGCCTCAGGCGGCTTCTGGTTCGTGGCAGGGGCAGGGGATCTCGATTACGGGACTGGGACTGGTGTCCGCCCTGGCAGGCGATGTGGTCACCAGTTGCGCCGCCGCGCGTGCAGGACTCTCCCAATGGGCGGAGCTGGATGTCCTCGTTTCGGATGAGGACGCGCTGGAGAGCGTTCCCTTGAAGGGGAAGTCCATCCCCTGGCTCACCGATGGATTCGAGGGCATTGGCAGGCTTATCCAACTCGGGCAGGCCGCGCTCGCGGATCTCCTGGAGTACTGTGGCCTTGATGCCGTAGCGCTCCCACGGACGGGGTTCCTCGTGCAACTCTCGGGAGGGGACCTCCTGGAGACACACGTCACCCGGAGTCTCGCGGCCCTGACGGATGCGAAATTGCAGGGCAGCGTCCTCGCTGAGTTCCGCGACGAGCAGGCGCGCGCTCGGGCGCTACTCTCACGCCGGGTGATTCCCGAAACACTGCAACTGAACGGGCTGTCCCTTCCCGCCCACGCCATCCAGCAATGCGTGTTCGGCGGGCCCGCGACTTTCGTCCAGATGCTCGCCCACGCCAGCGAGCTTCTGCGGACTCGGCAGCTCGACCGATGCATCGTCGGCGGCATCGACTCCTACGTGGAACTCGACGTCTTGATGTGTGCGTACGAGCTGGGGCTCGTGAGGACCCCGAGACAGCCCGTAGGGTTCTTTCCAGGCGAAGCAGCTGCCTTCGTGTTGCTGGAGCGAACGGAGGAGGCCCGAGCGCGCGGTGGGCGTATCGAGGCGGCCTTGGGGGCCATGGCCCTCCATCGGGAGTCCTTTCACCGGTTCTCAGGTGCAGCTCCCGTGGGCACCGCGCTCTTCAAGTCCATGTCGAGCTGCCTCGAGCAGAGCAAGGACGCCACCCGGCAGCCTGACCTCGCAATTGTCAATCTGAACGGCGATGAGTTCCGCGCCAGAGACTTCGGTACGACACTCGTCCGGTTGGCTGGCGTGGGTTTACCGTCCCACTTCCGGCAATGGTATCCGGTTGAGCAATTTGGAGAGGTTGGCGCGGCCACGGGGGCTGCTTCAATCTGCCTGGGCGTGAGAGGATTTGCTCGGAATTACGCCAGGAGCCCGAGCATCCTCGTGGCCCTGCTTGATGAGCAGGAAGCCCGCGGCGCCTTCGTCCTGGAGAACGCCCACGAGCCGTCTGGCGGGAGGGCCCCATGAGTGGCGATAATGAAGACCACATCGAGAAACTCAAGACTGACGAGTCCCATCAGGATGGGGAGGGCAACGGCTGTGTCACCCGTTGCATCTGGGAGAGGCAGGGAGGCAAGTTCGTCTGCAAGAAGGCAGGGCACGACCACAAAGAGAACGGCTTCAACTATCAGCTCGCCAATGAGGCGGACTGGTACAACCTGGACTTCTACAACCCAGGCGAGGCCCGGCAGCGGTTCGAGCAGATTTTCAATACCCCCATCAAGGCCGCGTACCGTGACCCCACGAAGGTCGACAAGGTCTGGTACATGGGGGCCGGCCCTTATTCCCATCTCAACTTCAAGGGCAGCGACTGGTGGCCCTGGGCCAACAACGCCCACCACATCATCCCGGTTGATGACGTGTTGACGAGTCTCCTGAAATTCGACGAACTCCAGTTGCTCCAACAGGCGAAGTACAACGTCCATAAGGGCGTGAACATCATCTACCTGCCCAAGTCAGAGAGGCGCAGCAGGCTCTATCAACTTCCCAGGCATCCCAAGTATCACAGCACCTACAGCAGGGATGTCCGGCTGGCGGTCGACAGGGTCAAACTGAAGCTCACCAAGGCGAAGGATTCCGAGGACAAGAAGAACCACAAGGCCGTCACCAAGGAGACGGCCCCGGACCTCGCCAATCACCTGCACCAGTTCTCGAAGAGGACTCGCGCGGACCTGCGGGAGTTCGGGCTCAGCAGCCCCGGTTCGCATATCAATCAGCTCTTCGAGTGGATGAACTCACGCTAGCACGCCACATCCCCACGCACGAAACCATGGCCTCATACGTCATCTTTCATGAAGCTTCCGACCCGAAGAACTGCCTCCTCGGAAAGTGCCCCGAAGCATTGGATGAGAAGCGCTGGAGGATTGCGGAAGGGCTGCGGATGGATGAACGCTACCCGCCGGATGTCACGCTGCAGATGGACGAGGAGCACCGGGGCCTCAACGTTCCCGACCTGGTCGCCAACACCCTCCACCTGTGTATCGTCTCCGGCAGACTCAAGGCGCTGCTCGAGCAAGAGTCAGGCGCCAGTATCGAGTTCCTTCCCGCGGCGATCGCCAATCACAAGGGGCGGCGCGTGTCTGGCGAGTACTTCATCGCGAACGTGCTGGATACCTACGATTGCGTTGACCGTGACAAGAGCGACTTCGACACCTTCGCGAGCAATCCCGACGAGTTCACCGGCTTGTTCCGACTCAGCCTTCGCGAGGACGAGCTCCCCGCGAACGCGAAGCTCTTCCGCATCAAGCCCATGGGCACTGTGCTCGTCATCCGCGAGGACTTGCGCGCCGCGCTTGAGGCGAAGGGCATGACGGGAGTCAACTACATCGCCATGGGTAAGCGCTGTAGCATCTACTGACCCCGCTTGCTGGGATCGTTATGTCCTCGCTCCGACCTACTCCCTTGGAAGTCATCCGGGATGACACGCTGTTCTCGCTGGGAGAGGCCCTTCGCTCCCTGCGGGTTGGAGATGCTCGCGAACAATCCGGTGAGGCCTATTCCACGGTGGCGCTCTGCCACCGCCGCCTGGCTTTCTGCGCCCTGCTCGCCCAGGCCGATGTCGGCAGGTTTGCCACCCATCTCTGTCACTCCGGTCGGGCTCGCCTCCAGTTCCTGCAGCTCGTCGCCGCCGGGCATGGAAGTGAGCCCCTCTACCGCTGCGCCAGCAAGGCCTTCTCCTTCATTGATGCGCTGACGGCGGGGCAGCTGGACCTGGCTGTGGAGATTGCCCGCCTCGAAGCAGGCAGGAGTGACCCTTCTCATGAGTACGAGGAGGACTTCCTCCTGCACCACTTCCTGCACCGTTTCACGATGCAGTTGCACGCAGGCGTGGCTTCCGAGCTGTCAGGGATTCTGGACCGGTGGGAGTCCGTGCTCCAAGGCAAGGAGGACGGCTATCTCATGGTCTGCCGGGCGCTGCATGCGCGAAGCGCCCTGGACTTCAACCAAGCGATGGAGGGCGTCATCGCGGAGCGCATCCTCACCTTCAAGAATAAGCCTCGCGACGAGGGGCCCAACGACGAGCTGCGTCGCACTGAGGGGGCCATCTTCATGAACGGATTGGCGCTCCTGAGGCTCGCTGAGTTGTGCGGGCTGGAGACGTTTCGCGAATATCCGACCCTCCCGGGGATGGCCCGCGTTCCACTGGGTGGACGACTTCCCCCCGTAGACGGCTGGCGTGCTCCGCTCACTGGCACCCTTGACTGACAGGGCGGTCAAGTCCCGAAGCTTGTGTCGTGGGTTCGAGGGAGGACAGCGCTTCGGAGGCATCAATCAGCGGCGATGGCGAGCCCGGCCTTCAGGCTCGTAGTCATGGCGTTTGTGTTGGGTTGTTTGGGATTGTCTGGAGTTGTTGCTTCTATTGGTTGGTGCCTCGTGGTGTTGAGGTGGCTTTGTCGGACGTCGATGGTTGAGCAGGCGTGTTTTGATTTGCGTCTACTATCGAGGCCTGGGGGTAGCGGATGAAGAGCCGGCGAAGTGCGCCGCGCTGCCGGCCCATCTCCTGCGCGCGCGACGCCGCGTCCACCACCAGCATCAGCGTCAGGCCCACCCACGCGGGGACCAGGGGGATAACCCAGCCCGGGTCCGACGCCAGCCACGCCACCAGCGCCGTGTGCAGGACGGCGAGCGTCACCGCCCACCGGAGGACCGCGCCGGACGTGCGCGCGCGCCGGCAGCGCCAGGCGAAGGCCGCGAGCACCGCAGCGGTCTCCAGGACGCCCAGCAGCGCCACCAGCCCCGAGGAGCGCATCAGCCGACCCGAGCGCAGGTTGTCCAGGGCGAAGGCGTGAATCTCCACGCCGGGCACGGCCACCTGGCCGGGCAGGGTGCTCTGTCCATGCAGCCCCGTGGCGGTGACCCCCACGAAGACCGTCTTGCCTCGCAGCGCCAGGTCCAGGCCCACCGAGCGCGGGTCCGTGTGCAGCAGGTCCGCCAGGCTCACCCGGGGCAGCCAGTTGGGCGCGGGCAGCCGCATCAGCGGCGCGCCATGGTCCACGGCCGCCAGTACGCGCAGGGGCTCCGCTCGCTCGGGCATCAGGTGCAGCGCGGTGGCCAGCGCCAGGGAAGGCCAGGCCTGCCCGCTGACGCCCACGGCGTAGGGATAGCGCCGGATGACGCCGTCGCCGTCCACCAGCATGTTGAGGGTGCCACTGCCCCGGGCCGCCATGCGCAGGGGCGCGATGCTGCCCGCCACCTCCTGGGCCTGGAGCCGCAGCGCCTGGGCGGGCAGGGCCAGCGGCGTGCCCAGGGCGCCGTCCTCGAGGGGCGCCATCACCGGGACGTCGTCCGTGAGCGCGGCGGCTCCCAGGACGACACCGTGCCCCTCCGAAATCGCCTCGGCCAGCCGGGCATCGCCGTCGCGCGCGCGGAGCCGCGCCTCCAGGTCCACCGCCAAGGCTTCGCCCGCGGGCTGCTCCGTCAACCCCGAGCGGCGCAGCGCCTCCAGGATGTCCTCACCCAGCTCCAGCGCGTCACGCGGCCCGGGCTGGTCGAAGACGACGTCCACCGCCACGGCCGCGGGGCGCTGGGCGGCGAGCGCCTGGAAGGCTCGAGCCCACGTGGTGCGTGACAACGGCCAACGCTCGCCCAGCGTCGCGAGGGCGCGGTCATCCACTTCCACCAACACCAGGTCCGCGCTGGGCGGCACGGCGGGCAGCAGCCGGCTCACCGCCTGGTCGTAGAGGGAGCGCTCCAGGAAGCCGGGCGCGCCACCCGTGGCCGCCGTCACCACCGCCAGCGCGATGCCCACGCATGCGCCCAGTCCCCGCGCGCCGGCGGGCGAGGGCAGACGGAGACCGTCGCGGCGGTGGGGCTCGGCGGGACTGGAGTCCATGGGCGGGGCCTGCTGGCGGACAGGGCCCGGCCATCATGCGTGCGCGGATGGGCGCACGCAACGCAGCAGTCTCAGGGCTGGACGTCGAAGGCGTAGATCTTCGAGGGGAAGCCCACGAAGCCATCTCCGTCCACGGCCATCACCCGCCAGAACCACTTGCCCTGACGGGGCCCGGGAAGCGCCAGCTCGGCGCTTTCGGTGTCATACGTCTGGACCCCCGCGGCGAAGTCCGCCGTGCGAGCCACCTCCACGCGGTACGTCGCGGCGCCCTCCAGCGTCCGCCAGGACACCTTCGGGGGCGCGGCGAACGCGCCACCCCGAGGGCCCACCAGCGTGGGCGCCGGCAGCAGCGGGCGAGGCGGCTCCGGGGGCGAGCCCAACTTCGCGCGCGAGCCATGTCCGCCCGCGACTTCGACCTCTGCCTGCTCCGCGCTGAGGGCCACCATGCCTTCCAGCGTCTCCAGCCGGCTGGTTCCGTCGTCCTGGGCCGACACGCGGAACCGGGTGCCCCGCACACCGGCCACCGCGCCGCGCGTGCGGACCTCGAAGATGGAATCCGCGCCACCCGGCGCCGCGTTCGTCTCCACGGTGCCGCGCAGCAGGTCCAACTGCACCTTGCGCTGGAGGTTCGCCATCAGCGCGATGGTGCCCATCTTGATGAGGCTGTTCTCCACCACGCGCGCCGTGCTGCCGTCCGCCAGGGCCAGTTCCGCCTGGGCGTCCGCGCCGGTGCGCAGCAGCTCACCCGGGTAGAGCGAGTCACCCACCGTCCGCGCGAGGAGCTGGGCCTCCGTCGCGCCCGCCTCCACCTCGCCGCTGGCCGCCCGCAGCCGGGCCACCGCGGGCTGGGCGGGCCGCTCCACGTAGGCGAACTGCAGCTGTGCGGGCTCACCCTCCACGGACGGCGGCGCCATGGCGGACACGCGCGTGCGGGGCACGCCCGCCGCCACCAACACGTCCGCGGCCCGCTTCGCCGCGGCCAGGCCTCGGCCGTCCAGCCGGTCCGCGTCCGGGAGCTTCGCCGCCACCGTCACGGAGCGGATGGCGGGGCGCGCCAGGACCGCCTGGGCCACGTGCGCCAGGCACGCGTCCGTCTCCGCGCCCTGGGGCGCCAGCGGCCGGCCGAACACCATCCGGCCGCTTTCGAAGCGCAGCCCGCCGCACGGCGCCTGCGGCTGCGCGGCGAACGCGGGCGCACCCGCGAGCACCACCGCCATCATCCAAGGGGCTGTCCGCATCAACGCGTGCCTCCTCCCGTCGAAGGCTCGGCGACCTTCACGATGTTGAACTCGACGCGACGGTTGTTCTCGCGCCCCTTGGCCGTCTTGTTGGTGTCCACGGGCTTCGCCTCACCATAGCCCACCGCGTCCAGCCGCTGCGCCGCGATGCCTTCCTTCACCAGGAAGGCCACCACGTTCCTCGCCCGCCGCTGGGACAGGTCCAGGTTCTTCGCGTCATTGCCCTGGGCATCCGTGTGGCCTTCCACACGGACCACCTGAATCCGCGGGTTCGCCTTGAGCGTGGAGGCCACCTGCCGCAGCAGGCTGTGGGACCTGGCCAGAATCACGTCCCGGCCCGTGCCGAAGTACACCTTGTCCAGGATGACGATGCGCGCGCCCTCCACGCGCACCTGCGCCTTGCCCTTGTCCGGGCAGCCGTCGTCATCCTTCATGCCGTTGATGGTCTCCGCCTCCAGCGGGCACTGGTCCACGGCGTCCGGGATGCCGTCCTGGTCGTTGTCGTCGTCGGGGCAGCCGTCCTCGTCCTCGAAGCCGTCCAGGTCCTCCGGCTCGTTGGGGCACAGGTCCTCCGCGTCGAAGATGCCATCCTTGTCGGTGTCCACCGGCGCGGGCGGCAGCGCCAGGGGCGCCGGGGCCGGCGTGGGCTGGCCCGCATCGGAGGGCGGCTGGTGGGCGTTCGGGTCATCCGGGCAGCCGTCCTCGTCCTGGAAGCCGTTGAGGGTCTCCGGCTCGGTGGGGCACACGTCGGCGACGTCGGGGATGCCGTCGCCGTCGTCGTCCGGGTCCAGGCACTGGTCGTCGTCCTGGAAGCCGTCGTAGTCCTCAGGCCCCAGGTCGCAGACCGGCGCCGCGGCGGCGGGGCCTGCCTTGGACTCGAACGGCGTCCAGGCCACACCCGCGAGCACTCGGAAGGACGGGGTGCCATAGCCCCGCGACAGACCCGGGCCCGCGCCCACATGCGCGTCCAGGCCCGGCGTGAAGCGGTACTTCAGCGCGGCCAGGACTTCCATGGGCCGCTCCTCGGAGCTCGTCTCCTTCAGACCCAGCGCACCCGCCAGGGTGGCCTGCGCCGTGAGGGCCCGCGTGAGGGGCACCTCGGCGCCCACCGCGTAGGCGAACTCGTTGCCCACGCGCAGGTTGCGCAGCTGCTCCTCGCGGCGGACGTTGAAGCCCACGTTGGCCAGCAGGCGGACGGCGGTGGTGGCCCACTCCGCCACGAAGCGCGGCTGGAACGTCACCGTGTCCGAGCCCAGGAACTTCGAGCCACCGCCCGTGGGCAACGTCAGGGGCGCCGTCACGGCCAGGTGGATGCCGCTGCCCGTGGAGAGCAGGCGGACCTTCGGCACCAATCGCAGGTCACCCACGCCCGTGGTCCCCACGCCGTTCGACAGGTCTGGCGCCACCGCGGCGGCGGGCTCGGAGGTCGTGTGGGAGATGGGCAGCGCCACGCCGAGCTCCACCCGGTCGAACAGGGAGATGGCGCCCATCAGGTCCAGCGTGAGCTGGCTGTCCACGATGCGGTAGAGGAACCGGTCCGCTCGTGGGTCCACGAGGTTGAGCGGGTCATCCGCGTAGTTGAGCGACGCGCCCAGGTTCCAGGACAGATGCGGCGCGATGCGCGCGCCGTGCATGCCGAGCACGTCATAGGCGCCCGGGGCCGGCTTGTACTGCTGCACGTCGATGGCCTGCGACGCCGCGGGTTGGGCGCTGGCGGTGGCCCAAGCCACCAGCAGCAACGGGGCGGCGAGCCGTGTCACGCGGCGAAGGAAGCTGCGCGGTGCGGACGGTGTGTAGTCAGGAAGGGGCATGGCGGGTCGAGGCAGAGGCGGGCCCCGTCGAGGAGCCGCGAAGGTTGTCACCGGCGGATGACCGACTCAAGAAGCGATGAGCAGGAACATCCGCCGGTGTCGTGACAGAGCGGAGGCGTTGAGTCAGGCGGCCCGGACGGAGCGGCTTCCCGTGCGGCGCGGGCGGCGCAGCAGTGGCAGGGCGAGCAGCCACAGCGCCAGTGGAGCGAAGGTGCCCGCGCCGCCGGTGCTGCAGCCGTGGCCCGCGATGGTGAAGTCGTCGTTGGCATCCAGCGGGTGGGTCCCGCCGGAGACTTCCTCGCCATCGCTGGCGCCGCCGCCATCCGTGTCGGCGTTGTTCGGGTCCGTCTCGCCGTCGTCGAGCGCGCCGTCGTGGTTGGCGTCCTCCACCCCGTCGTTCAGGCCGTCACCGTCCGTGTCCGGATTGAGCGGGTCGGTGGGGTTGGTGCCCTGCACCTCCACACCGTCGCTCAGGCCGTCGTCATCCGTGTCCGCGTCGTTGGGGTCGGTCTCCGTGGCGTCGACGCGGCCGTCGTGGTTGGTGTCCTCCTCGCCGTCCATCAGGCCGTCGCCGTCCGTGTCCGGGTTCTTCGGGTCGGTGGTGGTGGCCGGGTCCGCGTCCGGGCGGAAGTGGGGCGAGTCGCGGTCCGTATCCGCCGGAGCGCTCTCCCGCGTCACGCCCAGCTCCGTGCCGTCCAGGAGGCCGTCGTTGTCGCTGTCCGGGTCCAGCGCGTCGATGAGGCCGTCACCATCCGTGTCGGTGATGCCGTCGATTCCGTCCGGCACGCCGTCGGAGTCACTGTCCGCGTTGTGGGGATCGAGCCCCAGCGCGATTTCGGTCGCGTCGTCGATGCCGTCGAGGTCGGCGTCGAGGTCGTCCGTGGCCAGCCGCGGATCCGTCTCGTCCGGGTCCACCCGGCCGTTGTGGTTGGCGTCCTCGATGCCGTCACGCACGCTGCCACCGTCCGTGTCCGCGTTGAGCGGGTCCGTCACCGTCGTCGGATCCGCGTCCGCCACGAAGCGCGTCATGTCCGTGTCGGTGCCCTGGGGCTCGGTGAGGCCCCGCTCCAGGCCGTCCGACAGCAGGTCGCCGTCGGTGTCCCAGCGCTTCGGGTCCGTCTCACCCTCGTCGACGATGCCGTCGTGGTTGGCGTCCTCGTTGCCGTCCAGGAGGCCGTCGTCGTCCGTGTCGTCGTCGAGCGGATCCGTCCCGGCGACCTGCACCTCGATGCCGTCCGGCAGGCCGTCACCGTCCGTGTCGGGGTTGTTCGGGTCGGTGCCCAGCGCGAGCTCCTCCGTGTCCGTGAGGCCGTCGTTGTCCGCGTCGGCGGTGACCACCCAGGTGTAGGTGGCCGGCGTGGCGTCCACGTTGCCCACCGCGTCCACGGCGCGCACGTGGAGCGTGTGCGAGCCCAGCGCCAGGTCGTTGAACGTGGCTGGGTCCGTGCACGGCGCATAGGCCGCGCCGTCCAGGCTGCACTCGTAGGTGACGTTCGGCTCCGAGGCATCGAAGTCGAACGTGGCCACGGCCGGGGCCTCCGTCAGCGGCGGGCCGCTGGTGATGACCGTCTCCGGCGCCGTGGTGTCCACCGTCCAGGTGAAGGAGGCGGGCGTCGGGTCCACGTTGCCATCGGTGTCACGGGCGCGGACCTCCAACACATGCTCGCCGTCAGTCAGGCCGGTCAGCTCGCCCGGGTTGTCGCAGGCCGAGAAGGGCGCACCGTCCAGGCTGCACTCGTAAGTGACGGGAGCCTCATCCGACGCGAACCCGAAGGTGGCCGTGTCGGAGGCGCTCAGCGCCGGCGGCGTCTGGGTGAAGGTCGTCTCGGGCGGCTCGGCGTCCACGGTGAACGTGTGTGTCACCGCGTCGCTGCTGTTGCCGGCCTCGTCCGTCGCGGTGACGGAGACGGTGTGCGGACCCTCCGCCAGCGTCGTGCCGACCGGGAGGGTCCACTGGCCCGAGGCATCCGCCTCCGCCGTGCCGACGGTGTTGCCGTCGACCACGACCACCACCGTGCTGTGCGGCTCCGCGGTGCCGGTGTACGTCACCATCGCGGTGTCGAGCACTTCGCCGCTGGCGGGGGAGGTGATGGCCACTGCGGGCGCTTCGGTGTCCACCTCCCAGGTGTGCGTGGCCGGCGTCGCGTCCACGTTGCCCGCGCCGTCCACCGCGCGCACCGCCAGGGTGTGGCCGCCGTCCGCCAGCGGACCGAACTGCGCCTCCGCCGTGCACGCCGTGAAGGCCGCGCCGTCCAGGCTGCACTCGTATGTCACCGGGGACTCGTTCGAAGAGAAGACGAAGGACGCGAAGGTCTCGTTCGTCAGCGCCTCCGGGCCACTGTCGATGGCGGTGTCCGGCGCCGTGGTGTCCACCGTGAAGGTGACGCTCGCCGGGGCGCTGTCGTTGCCCGCGGAGTCGGTCGCCGTGACGACGGCCGTGTACGTGTCATCACCCAGCGACACCGGCGGCGTGAAGCTCCAGTCGCCGGAGCCGTCCACGGCGATGGGGCCGTAGGTGGTTCCGCCCAGTGTCACGTGGACGGACACCGCACCCTGCGCGGAGCCGGTGAGCGTCACGGTGCCCTCATCGAGCACCGCGCCAGCGGCCGGCGACGCGATGACCGGCGCGGCCGGCGGCGTCACGTCCACCGTCCACGTGTAGGTGGCAGGCGAGGCATCCACGTTGCCCGCGCCGTCCACCGCGCGGACCCACAGGGTGTGCTCGCCCTCGGCGAAGCCCTGGAACGTCACAGAGCTGGCGCAGGCGGTGTACGTCGCGCCATTCACGCTGCACTCGAAGGTGGAGCCCGCCTCGTTGGCGGCGAGCTCGAACGTCGCGGACGTCGCGTTCGTCGGTGAGGTGGGGCCGGACACGATGACGGTGTCAGGCGCCTCCGTGTCCACGGTCCACGTGTGCTCGGCCGGCGTCGGGTCCACGTTGCCCACGGCGTCCACCGCGCGCACGAGGAACAGGTGCTCGCCATCCGCGAGGCCGGCGTACGTCACCGGCGAGGCGCAGGGCGCGAACGACGCGCCGTCCAGGCTGCACTGGAAGCCCACGCCGCCCCCTTCGGAGCGCAGCTCGAAGGTGGCCGACGTCTCGCGCGTGAGCGCCGCCGGAGCGGCGTCGATGAACGTCTCGGGCGCCGTCAGGTCGATGACGAAGCCGTGGGACACCGGGCTGGAGGAGTTCCCCGCCGCGTCCACGCCGGTGGCGATGATGGTGACGGGGCCTTCCGGCTGCGCATCCGGAATCGTGAAGGTCCAGTCGCCGTTCGCGTCCACCGCGATGGGGCCATATGTGGCGTTGCCCACCTCCAGGTAGACATGGCTGCCCGCGTCACCCGTGCCAGTGAGGGTCGGCGTCGCGGTGCCCACCTCGGCGCCGTTGGGGGGTGAGACGATGGCCGGATCATCCGGCGGCGTCAGGTCCACCGTCCACGCGTGTACGGCCGGCGTCGGGTCGACGGTGCCCAGGGCATTCACGGCCCGCACCGCCAGCGTATGGGGGCCTTCAGCCAGGCCGCTGAACACCGCGGGGCTGACGCAGGACGCGAAGGCCGCGCCGTCCAGGCTGCACTCGAAGCCGACGCCGCCGTTCTCCGTGCGGAGCGTGAAGGTCGCGGACGTCTCGTGGGTGAAGGCCGCGGGGCCGGAGTCGATGAAGGTCTCCGGCGTGGACAGGTCGATGGAGAAGTCATGCGACGTCTCCTCGCTGGTGTTGCCCGCCGCGTCCGTCGCGGTGGCCTCCACGGTGTGCGGTCCCTCCTCGAGGGCCTCCGGGCTGGCGATGCTCCAGTTTCCGTCGCCGTCCGCCGTCACCGTGCCCACCACGTCACCGTCCACCACCACCGTCACTTGCGCGTAAGGCTCCGCGGTGCCCTCGAAGACAGGCGTCGCGGTGGCGATGGTGTCGCCGTCGCCGGGCAGGGTGATTTCCGGAGCGTCCGGAGCCACCGTGTCCACGGTGAAGGAGGTGGGGGCGCTCGGGTCGCTCACGTTGCCCGCGGCGTCCGTGGCCGTCACCGTGACGGTGTGAGCCCCCTGGTCCAACATCACGGGCGGGGTGAAGGTCCAGTCGCCATTCGCATCCACGGGGGCGGTGCCCAGCACGGTGCCATCCACCGTCACCGTCACCAGGGTGCCCGGCTGCGCCGTACCCGAGATGACAGGCTGCTGCGTGGGCACCGAGACGCCGTTGGCCGGCACGTTGATGGCAGGCGCGTCCGGCGCGGTGGTGTCCACGGTCCAGGTCCGGGTGGCGGGCGTGGGGTCCCCGTTGCCCGCGGCATCCACCGCGCGCACCGCGAAGGTGTGCGCGCCGTCCGCAAGGCCCGTCATCGTCACGGGGCTGGTGCAGGCGGCGAAGGGCCCTCCGTCAATCGAGCACTCGAAGGTGGCCGGCGTCTCGCTGGAGGTGAAGCTGAACGTCGCCTCGGTGTCCGCCGTCGCGCCCGAGGGGCCACCGGCGAGGGTGGTGTCCGGCGCGGTGCTGTCGATGGTCCACGAGTAGACGGCTGGCGTCGGGTCCGTGTTTCCAGCCGCGTCCACGGCGCGGACCTCCAGCGTGTGGTTGCCCTGCGACAGCGCCGGGAAGGTCAGCGGGTCGGTGCAGGGCGTGAACAGCACCTCCCCGTCCAGCCGGCATTCAAACGTCACGGTGCTCTCGTTGGCGCTGAAGTCGAACGTCGCGTCCGCGGAGGTGGACAGCATTGGCGGCGTGCTGGCGAAGGTCGTCTCCGGTGCCACCGTGTCCACGGTCCACGAGCGGGTGGCGGGCGTGGCATCGACGTTCCCGGCGGCGTCACGGGCGCGCACCGCGAAGGTGTGGTTGCCCTCGGCCAGGCCGGTGAAGGACGTGGGCGAGGTGCAGGCGGCGAAGGTCGCGCCGTCCATGCTGCACTCGAAGGTGGCGGGGCTCTCCGTGGCGTTGAAGGTGAACGCCGCGCTGCTCGAGGACGTCATGCCGGACGGTCCCGTGAGCAGGGTGGTGTCCGGCGCCACCGTGTCCACGGTCCACGAGCGGGTAGCGGGCGTGGCATCGACGTTCCCGGCGGCGTCACGGGCGCGCACCGCGAAGGTGTGGTTGCCCTCGGCCAGGCCGGTGAAGGACGCGGGCGAGGTGCAGGCGGCGAAGGTCGCGCCGTCCAGGCTGCACTCGAAGGTGGCGGGGCTCTCCGTGGCGTTGAAGGTGAACGCGGCGTTGGCGGAGTTCGTCGTCCCCGAAGGACCGCTGACGATGCTGGTGTCGGGAGCAGACGTGTCCACCGTCCAGGTCCGGCTGGCAGGCGTGGCGTCGATGTTGCCCGCCGCGTCCACCGCGCGCACCTGGAGGGTGTGGTTGCCCTGGGACAGGCCCGTCAACGTCCGCGGATCCGAGCAGGCGGTGAAGGCCGCGCCATCCAGCGCGCACTGGTACGTCACGCCACTCTCATTGGAGCCGAAGTCGAACGTGGCGCTGGCGGAGTTCGTCAGGCCGGACGGGCCGCTGACGATGGTGGTTTCTGGCGCCACGGTGTCCACGGTCCACGCGCGGGTCGCGGGCGTCGGGTCCACGTTGCCACCCACGTCCACCGCGCGCACCAGGAGGGTGTGGTTTCCCTGCGCCAGTGACGCATAGGTGGCCGGCGAAGCACAGGACGTGAAGGCCGCGCCGTCCAGGCTGCACTCGAAGGTGACGGGGCTCTCGTTGGACGCGAAGGTGAAGCTCGCGCTGGTGGAGGCCACCGCCCCGGTGGGCCCGGTGAGGATGTTCGTGTCCGGGGCGACGGTGTCGACGCTGAAGCTCACCTGCGTGGGCGGGCTGACGTTTCCGGCCGGGTCACTGGCCGTGACGGTGGCGGTGTGCGTGCCCTCCGGGAGCGTCGCGCTGGTGCAGGACCAGGCGCCGGTGGTCGCGTGCGCCGTGGCGCTGCAGACCTCGACGCCATCAATCACCACGCTCACGGTGCTGCCGGGCTCGGCCGTGCCGGTGAAGACGGGCGCGCTCGTCACCACGACGCTGCCGGGCGCCGGGGCCGTCACCACGGGCGCGTCCGGAACGGACACGACGATGGTCGTCGGCCCGGTGGTGCTGGGGGAAGGGGAGCTGGTCGCGGAGCTGGCGGGCGCGCCGCGCTCACCCTCCGCGGTGATGGTGGCCTGATTGGCGATGACGCCGGAGGCATCCGCGTTCACCACGGCGCGGAAGCGGATGCTCGTGCTCTGGTTCAGCGCCAGGCTGCCGCCCAGGGTGGCCGTCGCGCCCGTTCCCAGGCGCACGGTGATGACGCCCGCGGCGCTGACCTCACCCACGTCGTCTCCCGACGCATCCGTCACCGCGCCCGCGTTGGGGCCGGAGACCACCTCCAGCGAGCCCGGCATATAGGTGAGCTGGGAGGGGAGCGGGTCGGCGAGGACGGTCTCGATGCTGACGTCGTCACCGGTGTTGGTGGTGACGATGGTGTATTCAATGACGTCGCCGCCGCGCAGCGAGCCGTCCGCGCGGGGATTCACGGGCGACGCCGTCTTGTACGTGTTGGTGAAGTCCGGCCGGAGCGTGGCGATGGACGTCGCGAAGGCGCCCAGGATGTAGGAGTCACCGGAGGACGTCGCGGTCACCGTCATGGACGTGGCGCCGCCCGAGACACGGTCGGTGATGTCCACGATGTCCAGGTCCACGCCGGACATGCTCCCCTGCGCGCCCGTCAGCCGGGGCAGGTCATTGGCATGCGTGGCCGAGCTGCCCAGCTCCGAGCGCGTGCCGTTGAAGAAGTTGTTCGAGGGGTTGCTGCCATCGGAGATGGCCACGCCGTTGACGCGGAACTGGTCGCCGGTGCGCGTGGCGTCACCTTCAAAGGCCAACACGCCCAGCTTGGCGTCGAAGCCAGACGGCGGGACATTGAAGCCGGACAGCGTCACCGTCTGGGGATTGTTATTGCTGACGTAGTCCATGCCATCGAAGAGCGTCAGGTTGCGGATGGGCGAGCCCGGGTGCCGGTAGAAGACGACCAGCGCCCAGGCGCTGAACGGGTCCGTGCTGTTGAGGCTGGCGATGGGGGCCGCATCCACGTCACTGACCTCGAAGACGCCCGTGCCATGGGCGGCGACCAGGCTGGTGACGTCCGCGGAGGATTCGTAGATGTACCGGCCATTCGGGGCGTAGCTGTGCGTGACGTCCGCCGTCAGCATTTGTGAGAACACGCCCGGCCGGCTGAGCTCCGCGGTGGTGTCCGGCGTCCGGTTCGACGTGGTGGTGGACAGGTGCGCCGCCCAGTACAGGCGCGCGTACGTCACGATGGCGCCCGCGGGAATCTGCAGCGCGGCCCGCGTCCGGGCCTGGGTGGCCGACACGGACGTGTCTGCGAAGGCCGTGCCCGTCTCAATGGTCCAGTACACGTCCACGGAGTCATCCGACGTGTTCGACCCGCAGCTCCCCACGGTGCCCACCAGAGGGCTGGGAACTTCGCTGGAGCAGTCCTGGGCCAGCGTGTTGCCCACCATGAGGATGTCGCCGCGCTGATTCGCGGTGTGGCGCAGGACGGGGGCCGCCGTTGCCTGGGCCGCCGATACGGCCACCAGGAGGGCAAGCGCCCAGGACAGACGTGTTGTCTGCCTTCTGGTTTGGGGCCGTGCGGCATAGGCCGAGAAAGCGCCGTGAGGCGTGGAATCCCAGACTAGTAACTGCCGCCGGGGGGAAGGCTCGTTGGGGATCGGGGCTGGCTCAGTCACGCCGAGATGCCAGAGCAACCGGGGTGCCAACGTGAAATAGTGAAGCCTCAGCCGAATTGTCTGCGTTTGAAGCCAGCCTGGAACGCAACAGGAGGGTGGTTGTCCGGAGCCTGGATCTGGTTTCTGGAATCTGGAAACGCGTGCGGTGGGGCGCTTCGCGGACACGGCGAACGGAAGTCTGGGATTGCTGATCTGGAGCCCGGGTGGACTCGCGTGCGGCGGCAGGGGCGCGAACTACACCGCGGCGGCGGCGAGCAGGCGGGAGACGTGCTCGGCCAGCGCGGGCAGCGGCTGGGGCTTGGAGAGCACCAGGTCCACGCCCAGCGCCTGCGCGCGGTCGGTGAGCTCCTGGGTGGCGAACGCCGTCAGCAGCACCACCCGCGTCTGGGGGGTGAAGCGGCGCACGAAGTCCGCCAGCATCAGCCCTTCTTCGGAGAGCGTTCCGCTCAAGCGCAGGTCGCTGATGACCAGGTCGTAGCGGCCCGTCGTCATCAGGTCCAGCGCTTCATCCAGCGCGCCCGCCGAGTCCACGCGGTAGCCGGCCCCGGAGAAGAACTGGCCCAACACCCAGCAGAGGGAAGACTCGTCGTCGACGATCAGGATGTTCTGGGCCACGGGGCGGGCCCTCAAGCAAGCTCAGGGCCAGGGACGGGCTTGTCTCGGTTCCATGTAAATTCCGATGCTTGCTCCCGCGCTCCGGCCCGCGACTGCGTGCTGTGTCCAGGCTACGGATCCGGTTTCTGGAATCCGGACCGGTTGATGCCCAGGCGCTTGAGCCGCTCGTAGAGGGAAGAGCGGGGGATGCCGAGCCGCGCGGCGGCGCGCTCAACGTGCCCGTGCTCGCGGCGGAGGATGCGCTCGATGTGGCGGCGCTCCAGCGCCTCGAGGGTGAGGTGGTCGTCGGCGTCGGAGGCGGCCTCGTTGGCGACGGCCTCGAAGCGCAAGTCCTGCCGGGACAGGGGCCCGCCGCCGGACAGCAGCACCGCGCGCTCCAGCACGTTGCGCAGCTCGCGGATGTTGCCAGGCCAGGCGTAGCGGGTGAGGGCCGTCTGGGCGTCGGGTTGCAGCCCCACGCCGCCCCGTCCCCGCGCCGCGCCCAGCTCCGCCAGGAAGTGGTGCGCCAGCTCGATGATGTCCTCGGGCCGCTCACGCAGCGGGGGGACCTGGAGGATGAGCGTGCTGACGCGGAAGTAGAGGTCGCTGCGGAACCGCTTGTCGCGGGCGGCCACGCCCAGGTCCTGGTGCGTGGCGGCGATGAGGCGCACCTCCACGCGGCGGTCCCTCACGTCGCCCAGCCGCCGGAAGCGCTTCTCCTCCAGCACCTTGAGGAGCTTGGGTTGGACGGCCGAGTCCATGTCGCCAATCTCGTCCAGGAACAGGGTGCCCCGGTCGGCGACCTCCAGCAGGCCCTGCTTGGCGGACACCGCGCCGGTGAAGGCGCCCTTCTCGTGGCCGAACAGCTCCGAGTCGAGCAGGTCCTTGGAGAGCGCCGCGCAGTTGAGGTCCACGAAGGGCGCGTCCTTGCGCGGGCCGCCTTCATGCAGCCAGCGCGCGAGCACGCTCTTTCCGCTGCCCGTCTCCCCGGTGATGAGCACCGGGCTGTCGCTTTCGATGATGCGCTCGGCCTGCGCCTGGAGCGCGCGGATGGCCGCGCTGCCACCCACGAAGGGGTCCACCGCCCCACGGGCGATGCGTGAATGCTCCGCCAGCAGCCGCTGCCGCTCGCGGCGCTGCGCCACCAGCCGGTCCAGCACCACCTTGAGGACGGCCAGCTCCACCGGCTTGGTGAGGAACTGCTCGGCGCCTTCCTTCACGGCCTGGACGGCCAGCTCGATGGAGCCATGGCCGGTGAGCACCACCAGGGGCACCGACGCGTCGATGTCCTTGAGGCGCGGCAGCAGCTCCAGCGCGGTGCCGTCCGTGAGCCGGTAGTCCACCAGGGCCACGTCCGGACGCGTGGCGCGGAACGCCTCCTGCGCCTCGGCGAGGCTGGTGGCCTCGTCCACGTCGAACCCATGGGCGGTGAGGAAGCCCCTCATGCCCAGGCGGATGCCGGGCTCGTCGTCCACGAGGAGGATACGGGTACGCGTCATGAAGCCAGGGAGTCTACGTGCTGGGTTGATACAGGCGAAGAAACAGCTGGAAGCAGCAGGGTGACCTCCGCGCCGCCCTCCGGGTGATTGCGCAAGCGGATGACACCCTGGTGCTCCTCCAGGATGCGCTGGACGATGGACAAGCCCAGCCCCGTGCCGCCGCGCCGCTTGCTGAAGAAGGGCTCGAAGACATGGGGCAGGTCCTCCGCGCGAAAGCCCGGCCCGCCGTCCCGCACAGTGCACCGCACCCAGGCCCGGCCCGCCTCTTCCACTTCCTCCGTCGCCACCCGCACCGCGCTGCCCGACGGGGAATGCTGCACCGCGTTCTCCACCACGTTGCGAAACACGTGAAACAAACGCCGGGCGTCCATGCGAACGCGGGGCAGCTCCGCCGCCAGCTCGCGATTCACCTCCACGCCGGCCCGCTCACTGGCCAGGGCGCACGCGGAGAGCGCATCCGCCACCACCGGGAGCACGGGGCCTTCCACCCATTCGCCGCGGGTGGGGCGGCCGTACTCGAAGAGCTCCTGCGTGAGGTGGTTGAGGCGCTTCACCTCGCCGCGCAGCACGTCGACGTAGGGCTTGAGCTCCGCGCGCGCGCCGAAGGTCGCCTCCACCGCGTCCACCACCGCGGAGATGGAGAAGAGGGGGTTGCGGACCTCGTGGGCCACGCCCGCGACGATGGCGCCCATGGCGGCCATCGTCTCACTGCGCCGCAGGCTGGCCTGGAGCTCCAGCAGGCGCGTCACCTCCGTGGCCACCAGGATGATGCGCGAGTCCTCGCCGCCCGCCTCCTCCACCCACGTTGCGGACACCTCCCACGTGCGGCGCGACACCGGGTCGCCCAGCTCGCGGGTGGCGCTGGCGTGGGTGCGGCGCAGCTCCTCCACCAACGGCAGCGCGTGGGACCAGGGGGGGGCGCTGGCGGCGGTGAACAACGGCTGGCCGGACGGGTCCATGCCTCCGAAGAGCGCGATGGCGGCGGCGTTGAGACGCTGGACGGTGCCATCCGCCCCCAGCACCATCAGCGGCGAGGCCACCGCGTCGAAGGTGCGGCGCCACTCCTGGGCGGAGCGGCGGAAGCTGTCATGCAGGCGCTGGCGCAGGTCATCGGCGAGCCGCCGGTCGGTGATGTCGGTGACGACGCAGCCGACATGCAGCTCCCCCTGCGCATCCAGCGCGGACGCGGCGGCGCGGCTGCGCACCCAGCGCACGCGGCCGTCGGCGCAGATGAGCCGGTGCTCCAGCTCCGCCTCGGCGCCGGGCGCCAGGCCCTCGATGCGGGCGCGGTAGCGGGCGCGGTCCTCGGGATGGATCATCTCCGCCCACAGCGGCGGCGGTCCGCCATCCGGCGCGGGCTGGACGAACGCGGCGGCGGCATAGCCGGTGGTGCGCTCGATGACGGGCGTGCAGTAGAAGTCGCGCAGCCTCCCGCCGCGCAGCTTGCCGCCCCACAGGTAGTCCGGCAGCGAGCGCGTGAGCACGTCCAGCCGGCCCTCATGCTCCTGGAGGCTCTTCTCCGCGCGCATGCGCTCGGTGAGCTCGGACATCGCGGCGATGACACCCAGCACCTCGCCGTTCGCGCCGCGCACGCGCAGGTAGCTGCCGAACCAGAAGCGGCTCTCGCCTGGCGCGGCGGGCGTCTCCACCTGGAGCAGGGTGTCCTGGATGGAGGCCCCCGTGCTGAGCGCCAGCTGGAGGCGCGGGGCGATGCGCTTGCCCAGGTCGGGCATCACCTCGGTGACGTGCCGGCCCAGGTGGCGCTCCGCGGGCAGGCCATGCATCGCCGCCAGGGCCGTGTTGACGTGGACGTAGCGCAGCTCGCGGTCGAAGAAGGCGAAGCCCACGGGCGTCACGTCCATGACGGCCTCGCGAAGCGCGCTGGCGTCGTCCGCGCTGCGCAGGGCGGCGTCCCGTGCGCGGTGCGCGCGCTCCTGGGTTCGCAGGAGCATCAGCGCCAGGGTGCCGCTGACGAGCAGCCCCACCGCGGCGGTGAGGAGGACGCGGGCCGGGGTGCTCACCGCCCCGGAGTAGCGCCAGACCCCCTCGACGGCCGCGGAGAGCGTCGTGGCCACCAGGACGGCCAGCAGCAGCTGTCGACGGGAAGGGGACTCGTGCATGCGGTGGGCGCGGGAGCTTAACCGCAATCCTCGGCCGGACGGTGGCTCGTCTGGCATTGGCGTGCCGCCCTGGTGGCGTGGCGGGCGAGAGAACGGGTCCATGGATTTCCACAGCCGGAATTTCAGGGCCTGGGACTAGATTGGAGGTCGCCAACCTGGATGCCCTCACCGAGATGCCAAGCCCACCATGACCCTGGCAGTTCCCCTGCTCGTCGACGAAGTGCCGCGCACGTCTCTTCCCACCCCCCACCCCCACGCGCTCGTCGAGCCGGAAGCCTTCGCCCAGGACCTCCAGGCGCTCAAGCAGGAGCTGGAGTCCTCGCTCGGCGAGGAGGACCTGGCGCACGCGCGGAAGATTGAGCGCTGGGGCCGGGCCTGCTCCGTGCTGGGCTACGCGACGGCGTGGCTGATGCCCAATCCCGTGTCGGCGCTGCTCATCGCGCAAGGCAACACGGCGCGCTGGACGATGATGGCCCATCACGTCACGCACCGAGGCTACGACAAGGTGCCGGGCGTGCCGGCGCGCTACACGGGCAAGCGCTTCGCCACCGGGTGGCGCCGCTTTTGGGAGTGGCCGGACTGGATTCACCCCCAGGCGTGGCGGCACGAGCACAACGTGCTTCACCACGGGCACACGGGCGAGACGGCGGACCCGGACCTGGTGGAGATGAACACGGAGTGGCTGCGCCAATCGCGCATGCCCCTGCTGGCCAAGTACGCGCTGGTGGCGTTCTTCGCCTGCACGTGGAAGGTGACGTACTACGCGCCGAACACGTTCCTGGAGTGGCGGCGCTTCGAGCGCAAGCGCGCGGGGGGGCCGGACGAGGCGGGCACGCTGCCCCTCATCACCGCCTTCAACCCGTTCAACGCCGAGGGCCGCGCCTTCTGGTGGACGTGCCTGCTGCCCTACGCGGGCCTGCGCTTCGTGCTGCTGCCCGCGCTCTTCGCGCCGCTGGGCGCGTGGGCCGTCCTCAGCGTCTTCGCCAACAGCGTCTTCGCGGAGGTGCTCACCAACATCCAGAGCTTCGTGCTCATCGCGCCCAACCACGCCGGGGACGACCTCTACCGCTTCGAGGGCCGAGCGCGCAGCGGCGCGGAGTTCTCCGTGCGGCAGGTGGTGGGTTCGGTGAACTACGCCACCGGCAATGACGTGGTGGACTTCCTCCACGGCTGGCTGAACTACCAGATTGAGCACCACCTCTGGCCCAGCCTGCCCATGACGCGCTACCGGCAGGCGCAGCCCAGGGTGAAGGCGCTGTGTGAGAAGCACGGTGTGCCCTACGCGCAGGAGAGCGTCTTCCGCCGCGTGAAGCGGCTGGTGGACATCATGGTGGGGCGGACGTCCATGCGCGCGTGGGGGCCGGCTCCGCGCGGCTGAGGTCCGCTGGGGGGCGCCAGACTCAGGCGGAGGGCTGGGCCTCGCCGGAGGCCTGTTCCCGGGTCGCCTGGGCGAGCAGGGCACGCACCTCGTCGTCCTCCGTCTGCGCGAAGTCGCGGTACCAGAGGCCCACGGAATAGAAGGGCTCGGGCATGCGGACGCAGACGACCTCGTCCGCCACCTGGGCCAGGCTTTCGCAGGACTCGGCCGCGCCCACGGGCACGGCGACGATGATGGCCGCGGGCGCCAGGAGCCGCAGCGCCGCCACGGCCGCCCGCATCGTCGTGCCGGTGGCCAGCCCGTCGTCCACCAGGAGGACGGTTCGCCCCCGCACGTCGGGGAGCGGCCGGCCTTGCCGATAGTTCTCCTCACGCCGCTGGAGCTCCCCGGTCTCGCGGCGGGTCGCGGCCTCGAGCTGTTCGCGGCCGATGTTCAGCTCGTCCACGACTTCGCGGTTGAGCACGCGCACGCCCCCAGAGGCGATGGCGCCCATGGCCAGCTCCTCATGGCCGGGCGTGCCGAGTTTGCGGACCACGAAGATATCGAGCGGCAGCCCGAGCTTCCGCGCGACCTCGGCGCCCACGGGCACGCCGCCTCGTGGCAGGGCCAGCACCAGGGTGCCGGGTTGCCGCGCGTGGCGCCGCAGGTGGTCCGCGAGCACGCGGCCTCCCTCCTGGCGGTCCTGGAATTGGGGCTCTCGCATGCCGCCGCTCCTCGCCGCTCCCTGGAGTGGAACGGCCGCTCGTCAGGAGAAAGCTGGACACGCCAGTGGCCTCGTGGAACGGGGCGGGCGTTCGCGCTGGCACCAGGCGCTCGCCTGGGCTCTGGGCTTCACGCCGAGGGGCGCGCGGCGTGCTCGTCCGCCGCGCACCCGGTGGGGCTCACGCGATGATTGCCGGCTGTCCAGGCTGATTGGGCACCGGCGGGTCATGAATGCCGGGCGGCTTGATTTCGGGCGGCCGCGGCGGCTCGATTTCCGGCGGCTGCCGGGTGGGCGGCTCCTCCTTCGGCGGCGCCTGGGGCCCGGGAGGCTCACGCCCGGGCTGCTTGTCGGGGTCGGGGTCCTTCACGGGCGCGTCAGGTGTCGTCGGTACCTCGGGCATGCCGTCTTGCTCCTCTCGGGTTCACCAGCACGCAAGACAGTGGGCACGCTCGAGCCCGCGGGCACCGGCCCCGTTGAGCAGTCAACGTGAGGCCCTCCGGGCCCTGGATCGCCCGGTCGGTGGCCAGGCGGCCTTCACGGACGCGAGCAGGGCAGCCCCCTCCCGTCTGCTGCACCGCGCCATCACCGCCGTCACGTTCCGTGGAGCGAAGGACACGAGCCAGAAGGAGGCGAACGATGAGAGCTGCCCTATGGGGAATCGGTGGCGCGGGGCTGGGCCTGGGGCTGATGTACTGGACGGATCCACGCAGTGGCCGCTGGCGCAGGTCCCATCTGCAGGGGAAGGCCGTCCACGCGGCGCATGAGGCGGGCGGCGCGGTGGGCGTCGTCGCTCGGGACCTCTCGCAGCGCTCGCGCGGCGTCTATTTCGAATCGCTACGCAAGCTGCACCGGGCACCGGTGGAGGACCTCATCCTGGAGGAACGGGTGCGCTCGGCCCTGGGCCGGGTGTGCTCGCATCCCGGGCCGATTCGCGTGATGGCTCGGGACGGGATGGTCCGGCTGGAGGGCCCCATCCTCCGCGAGGAGCTCCGCCGCGTGCTGCTCCGCATCGGCAAGGTGCAGGGGGTGCATGGGGTGGACAACCAGCTTGTTCCGTATGCGGAGGGTTCGGCGCACCCGGCGCTTCAAGGAGGCAGCATGCGCTCGGGTGAGTCGAGGCTCTTCTTCCAGGAGCACTGGTCTCCGACCGAGCGGCTCTTCGGGGCGCTGGGCGGCCTGACGCTGACGGCCTGGGGGCTGGGACGCCGGGGCCTGTCGGGCACCCTGGCGGCCCTGGGCGGCGTGGTGCTGGGCACGCGGGCCTTCACGAACCTGGGGCTGCGGCGGCTCACGGGGCTGGGCGCGGGGCGGCGGGCCATCACCCTTCACAAGGACATCAACGTGGACGCGCCGGTGGAGGAGGTGTTCGCCTTCTGGAGGGAGATGCAGAACTTCCCCCGGTTCATGACGCACGTGGATGAAGTGATTCCGGGCATCGAGGGCCGCTCACACTGGAAGGTGCGCGGGCCCGCGGGGCTGCACTTCGAATGGGACGCCGTCGTCACGAAGTTCGTGCCCAACAAGGTGCTGGCCTGGAAGAGCGTGGAGGGCACGGCGGTGGAGAACCTGGGCGTCATCCACTTCGAGTCCACGCCGCGCGGCGGCACGCGGGTGGACATCCGGCTGTCCTACAACCCGCCGGCGGGGGCCATTGGCCATGCCTTCGCGAAGCTGCTGGGCGCGGACCCCAAGAAGCAGATGGATGACGATCTGCTGCGCTTCAAGTCGCTGCTGGAGCGGGGAAGGGCCACCGGGCACGAGACGGTGACGCGCGAGCAGGTCGCGCCGCGGCCCATGGTGACCCGGGGCACCCTCACGCACTGAGCGGAGCGGGGCTCTGCCCGCGTGGCCATGGCTCACGGGACGGCCCGTCTTCTCCCGTTCGCAAGCACCCAGCGGGCCTCCGGCGCGTCCTTGGAGAACTCCAGCTTCGCGCCGTGGCCCAGGTCGTAGACGCGCGGCCCCGTCTTCACCCGATTGAGTGAGAAGCCCACCTCCAGAAGTCCCCGCGGCTGGGCGGCCTCACGCACCTGCCAGCGCAGGCCTTCTCCTTGGAGGGCGAACACGTCTCCAGGCGAAGAGACCTGCTGGTAGCCCAGCGCGACCAGCTCGCGGATGAAGGTATGGGCGCGCCGTGGGGACAGCTCCAGGGAGATGCGCTCCACGTTGCGCAGCAAGCGCTCGGGCTTGAAGCGGGGCCCCAGCAGGGCCCGCCGGCTGACGTCATGAGCACTCCACGGCCGGTCGGGATACAGGGCCTGGAAGAACTCGGGGAGGTACTCGCTCACCCACAAGTCCAGCGACGTGTCGGGTGCGGAGGGCTCGCGGTAGAGGGCGTCGTACCAGGGGACCTCACCCCGGCCTTCGAACTTCCGCCGCGTGCGGGTCTGGTGCACCTTCTGCCCCAACGCGGTCCGCAGTGGCCCCGCCAGGCGTGACAACGTGCCTTCTTGCTCCACGCTCAGGCCCACGCCGACCTTGCCCACGGGCTCGCCAAAGGCGTTTCCGGGCCCCAGCAGCTCCAGGTACGTGTCCTGACCCCGCACATAGAGGACTTGGGCGCTGGCATCGGGCACCTTGAAGGCGGGCAGGCCGCCATCCACCTGGGCGAACCCGTCCGAAAGGAAGTCCAGTGCTCGCAGCGACGCGAAGGCCTCCGCGGGGAGGACGACGTAGAAGTGGTTGAGGACCACCGGGGGCGCACGCGGCGGGGCCACCGCGGGTTGCGCAGGCAGTGTGTTCGTCACCTGCCCCAGGGACACGAGCGGTTCACCCGGATTCACGGGCGGCGTCGTGACCACGTACAGGACCACGCCCGTGAAGGGGGCCACGGGAACCGCGAGCGTGCGTCCGAAGGCATCCTTGATTTCACCGAGCCGAGCGCCGGCCTCGACGCGTTGGCCCGGCCTCACGCCGGGCGTGAAGAGCCCATGCACCGGGCTCATCACTGACTCCGACCAGGTGACGAAGCGGGGCTTGCCCGGAGCGGCCGCGCCTCCGGCGACGACGCCGAGCTGCTTGAGGACGCGAAGCAGGCCCGCCTCCACCCGGTTGAGTTCTTCCGGGGATGCGCGTGCCTCGCCGCCCCATTCGACGCCGATTGCGGGGACGCCTCGCGCCGTGGCGGTCGCGGAGGTGTAGCGGGTGGGGCCAGCGAAGTCCGGCCAGAGCGGCTTCACCGTCGGCGCTCCAAAAGCCATCGCCATGGCGCGCGAGCGCTCTGTCACGCTCGGGTCAGGCGCATTGGCGATGAACGCGACATATGGCGAGAGCGCCTCGTTGCCATCACCACAGTGCACGTCCACCACCGCGTCGACCCGGTCGAACACCTCGTGGGTAAGCACATGCGCGATGCGCTCCGTGGGCGTGCCAGAGGCGTTGCCAGGAAAGACGCGGTTGAGGTTCTTCCAGTCGTCCGGGCCGTAATACACGGTGCGCCGCTGGAAGGACGGCACGTTGGCGATATGGACGATGACCACCGTGCCACGCATCGTCTCGGGTTGGAGCTTCGCGGCGAGGCGCTGGAGCGTGAGGATGGGCACGTACTCCGCGCCGTGGATTCCCGCCATCAGCGCGACCACGGGTCCTGGCTTCGCGCCCCGTATCACCGTGACTGGCAACGGCGGAACGTCTTCATCGCCACCAGGGACGGGCAGGTAGCCGTGGGCACGCTGGCCAGGTGCCGCCACCGCGCTTCCCCAGGTCGCCGCCGTGCCGTCCGGAGCCACCTGCGCGGCCAACACCAGGTTCAAGAGCACCATCACCGCCAGCACGTCGACCTCCCGGGTCCAGGACTTTCCACGCCCTGTCGCATGCCAGGGATGCTGCCAGGGGAATGGTGTTTATGCAATCGAGTTGCGTTTGTTGTCGGGTCTTCGTTATGGAGATGACCCATGCTTGAAGCGAAGAAGCTGTCAAAACGCTATGGCCAGCACCTGGCCCTGGAAGGACTGGACCTGTCCATCGGGGCGGGCGAGGTGTTCTGCCTGCTGGGTGCGAACGGGGCAGGGAAGACCACGACGTTGAACCTCTTCCTGGGCTTCATCACGCCGACGCAAGGCGAGGCCCGCGTCGCGGGGTTGGAGGTCCAGCAACACGAAGCCCAGGTGCGCGGGCTGCTGGCGTACGTGCCCGAGTTGGTGATGCTCTACCCTCGGCTGACAGGCCGGGAGAACCTGGCCTACTTCAACACCCTGGCGAGCCGCCCGGCGCTGTCCACCCAGGAGTCCACCGGGTGGTTGGCGCGCGCGGGGCTGCAACCGGGGGCGATGGACGTCCCCGTTGGCCGCTATTCGAAGGGCATGCGGCAGAAGGTCGGCATCGCCATCGCGCTGGCGAAGGGCGCGCGGGCCTTGCTGCTGGATGAGCCCACGTCCGGTTTGGACCCGCTGGCGTCCAACGAGCTCTCCGAGCTGCTCCTTCGCCTGAGTGGTGAAGGCATGGCGGTGCTCATGGCGACCCATGACCTGTTCCGCGCGAAGGAGTCCGGCACGCGCGTGGGCATCATGAAGTCGGGCCGGCTGGTGGAGACGCGCGCCACGCGGGATTTGGGGCACGCGGAGCTGGAGCAGCTCTACCTGGCGCACATGCGTGGCTGAGGACCGACGAATGATTCGAGCCATCGCCCGAAAAGAGTGGATGGAGCTGTCGCGCGACGGACGCTTCCGTGTCGCGGGAGCCCTGGTGTTCTTGCTGGCCCTCGTGGGCATCGCGGTCGGCGCGCTCCATGTCCGGGACTCCCGTGCCGAGCGCGAAGCCGGTGCTCGCCTGACGCGCCAGCATTGGCTGGAGCAGGGAGAGAAGAACCCGCACTCGGCCGCGCACTACGGTGTCTGGGCGTTCAAGCCCGAGTCCGTCCTGGCCGCGTTCGACCGCGGCGTGGAGCCGTACCTGGGCGTCGCCGTCTACCTGGAGGCGCACAAGCGGAACGCCACCCAGTACCGACCCGCGGCGGACTCCACGGCGGCGGCGCGCTTTGGAGAGCTGACGGGGGCAGGGGTCCTCCAGCTCCTGGTGCCGCTGCTCATCATCCTGCTGACCTACTCCGCGTTCACCGCCGAGCGGGAGCAGGGGACGCTGCGCTTGCTGCTGAGCTCTGGCGTGCGTCGTCATCAGCTCGTGTTGGGCAAGGCCCTGGGCGTAGGGCTGGCGCTCGCGGCGCTGCTGGTGCCCCTCTTCGTCGTGGCCGTGGTGTTGGTGGTGGGCCTGGGGAGCGGCGCGGGCGTCTCGTCGGGCGAGCTGCTGGGACGCCTGTCGGGGCTGGCGCTGGGGTATGCGCTGTACCTGGCGGGCTTCGTGTTCCTGGGGCTGGCGGTCAGCGCGTGGGCGCGGACCTCCCGGGGCGCGTTGGTGGTGCTGCTGGGCGTGTGGATGGTCAACGCGCTGCTGGTGCCCCGGCTCGCGGTGGAGGCGGCCCGGGCGTGGGCGCCGGTGCCCACGGCGCAGGACTTCGCGCGGCGGTTGGCGGAGGACTACGAGAAGGGCCTGAGCGGTCATGACCCGGCGGACCAGCGACAGGCGGCGCTCGAGCGTGAGACGCTGGCGCGCTACGGCGCGGCGTCCCTGGAGGCGCTCCCAGTCAACTTCCGGGGCATCGCGCTCCAAGCGGGAGAGGAGTACAGCAACCGCGTGGGCGCGCAGCGCTTCGGCGAGCTGGAGGCGCGCTACGGCGAACAGGAGCGACTGCACCGCTTCTTCGCGCCGCTGTCTCCCATGTTGGCGCTGCGGCACCTGTCGGCCTCGCTCGCGCGAACGGACCTGTCCGCGCACCTGCGCTTCACGAGGCAGGCGGAGCAGTACCGGCAGGGGCTGGTGAAGCAGATGAATGACACCATCACGCTCCGCTCGAAATACGGCGACGCGGACTACAAGGCGGACGCGTCGCTGTGGCGTGAGGTGCCGGAGCTGAGCCTGGACGAGGAGCGGCTCCCGGATGCGCTGGGCGCGCAGGTGCCGGGGCTTCTCCTGCTGGGATTCTGGCTGGCGTGGACCACCTTCTTCGCGTTGCGCGCGTGCGCACGCCTGAGCGCCGTTTGAGGCACGAGGAGACCCTGAAGATGTCCTTGCTTCGACACGAGTGGTTCCTGCTCCGGAAGGACCGGATGCTCGCCTTCTCCGCCGCGCTCCTGCTCGGCTTGATGGCGTTGGGCCTCTACAACGGCTGGCGCTTCACCCGGGACTTGCGGACCTACCAGCAGCGCCTCGTCGCACAGGAGACGGAGCGGCGTTCCCGTCTGGCGGAGGCGGCGGAGGCCTTGCGCCAGGGACGTGGGCCGGCGCTGCCGCCCTGGAAGAGCCCCGCCATGCCGGTGCCGGTAGGCAACACGCTCGTCCAGCCCGAAGCCCTGCTGCCTCCGGGGCCGCTGGGGGCCTTCACCGTGGGGCAGATGGACCTGTTGCCGTCCGCCTACCAGGTGTCGCTCCAGGGGCGCCTCACGGACTTCGCGCGTGACACGCTGGAGCACCCGGTGCACCTGGCGACTGGAACGTTGGACCTGTCGTTCGTGCTGCTCTACCTGCTGCCCTTGTTCGCGCTCGCGTTCTCCTTCGACCTGGTGTCGCGTGAGCGAGAGGACGGAACGCTTCGGCTGGTGCTCGTGCAGGCCACGGGCCTTCGCGGCTGGGCGCTGCGAAGGCTCGCGGTGCGCGCGGGTGTCCTGCTGGGCCTGTGCGTGCTGGCGGGCGTCGTCGGCTACGCGCTGACGGGCGGGGCAGGGGGCGTGGGTCGGCTGGCGGGCTGGCTGACGCTGGTGGTCGGCTACGGCGCCTTCTGGTTCGCGCTGGCGCTGGCCGTGAATGCGCGGGCCCTGAGCTCCGCCACCAACGCGCTGGTGCTCGTGGGGGCGTGGCTGGTGCTGGTGGTCGTGGTGCCCGCGGTGGCGCAGCTGGGCGTCAGTGGACTGTACCCGGTGCCGTCCCGCGTGGCGCTGGTGGGGGCCACGCGCGAGGCGTCCCTGGAGGCGCAGAAGCGCGGCAGTGAGGTGCTGTCCGCCTACTTCGAGGACCATCCGGAGCTGGCGCCCAAGGGGGCCAGGGCGGAGGGGTACTGGCCCACGGCGCTGGCCGTGCAGGACGAGGCGGCTCGGGCGACCGCGCCCGTGGTGGCGGCCTTTCAGTCACAGCTGGAGCGGCAGCAGAATGCGCTGGGTGTGCTGCGCTTCCTGTCTCCCGCGCTGGCTTTCCAGCAGGCGCTCCAGGACGTGGCGGGCACGGGAGGCTCACGGCACGAGCACTTCTTGCGGCAGGTCGACCACTTCCACACCAGGTGGCGTGAGGCACTGCTTCCTCGCGTCTTCTCGGGCGCCACCTTGGGGGCCGCGGAGCATGCGCGGCTGCCGCGATTCGCATATGTCGAGCAGCCTGGCACCGACGTCGTAGCCCAGGTGGCGCTGGGGTTGCTCGCGCTCGTGCTGCCGACGCTGCTGACGTTGGGGCTGGGCCTGGCCTGGTTGGGACGGCCCCGCATCGCTTGAGCGTGTGGCGGGCGTCGTCAGGAGGTCAGCGCGGTTCGCGGCCCGCGAGGAGGGACTCCTCGCGGGCCGTTGCCGTGTGTGGGCGCTCTTCACGCCTCTTCGCTGCGGAACGTCCGCGCGCTGACCCGCCGCGCACGGGCACGTGTGTCGCGGGATTGTCGAACAACTCGGCTCCGGAATTCACCGGGGCCACCTTCTCCCTGGAATGACCGTGATGCGCTCCTCCTCTTCCTCCGTCCCTGATGCGGCCTGCGACTGCGCTCATCACCGAGGGCAAGCCGCTACCGACCCGACCGAGCCCGTGAAGGTGCCGGGAGGCCGCTGGTCGATGCTGGTGCCGTTGCTGGCGTGTGCGCTGTGCCCCACCTGCCTGGCGGCCTACGCGCAGGTGCTGTCGTTCCTCGGCGTGGGGCTGTCGCTGACGGAGTCCGCGCACCAGGTGATGCTCGTCGTGGCCGTCACCGTGTCATTGGCCGTGAGTGGCTGGCGGTCGCGGCGGCTGCGGCGGGTGGGCCCGCTGCTGGTGACTGCCGCGGGGTGCTCGCTCCTGGTGCTGGGGCATGCACTGGAAGAGGATCCGGTGCTGACTTGGAGCGGGGTGGTGGTGTTGCTCGCGGGGGGCCTGTGGGAGCGCCGTGTCTGGCGCCAGCTCTTCACCCGCGGTTCCGCTTCCGAGCGCCCCGCCGTCCAGCCCTGAGCGGGCGGGACGGCGGGACTCCGGAACGGCACTCAGAGCGTCTGGAGGAATGCGAGCAGGGCGTCTCGCTCCGGCGCCGAGAGGGCTTCGTAGGCGCGCCGTGAGGACTCCGCCTCGCCGCCATGCAGGGTGATGGCGCTGGCCACGGTGCTGGCGGCGCCGTCGTGGAGGTAGGGCGCCGTCTGGGCAAGGCCCCACAGCGGCGGGGTGCGCAGCTCGTTCACCTTGGCCTCCCCGTCCTCCACGCCCCGGCGTCCGTCGCGCATCACGTCATGCAGGAGCAGGTCGCTGAAGAGGCGGACGTCGCGGCCATCCGTCGTCGGGAAGGCGGGGACATGACACTTCGCGCAGCCCACGTCATGGAACAGCGCGAGGCCCGCGTCGTCCAGGTCCGGTCGGGCACTGGTGCGAGGCGGAGGCGCCAGCGAGGCCAGATAGAAGGTGAGGGTTTCAATGGTGGGCAGCCCCACCTCCGGGTCCGCGACGTCGTCGTCATCCCGGGCGGTGCCGAAGGTGCGCCCTGGCTCGTCGACCAGCGTCAGTCCCAGCTCGTTGCTGAGCGCGTCGCGAACGAACTCGTGCACGGTGGGCACATTGGCCTTCCAGCCGAAGCGCCCCAGCCGGCCGTCGGCCAGGCGATGGGCCCGGCCGCGAATCCCGTCGCCGTCGACGTCATCGGGGTCTTCGTTGGCGAGGATGCGCGCCGCGGGGATGAGCTCGATGAGCCCCAGGCCCAGCACAGAGGGCGTCTGACGCCGCTCGAAGAAGTTGCTGCGCGGGTCCAACGGCGGCCGAGCGTCCACCGCGCCGTGCCGGTGCGCCATGGTGCCGGCCATGGGGTAGACGAAGGTGCCGTCCACGAAGATGCCCTGGCGCGTGACATCCAGGTCCAGGCCTCCCGCGCCCCCCGGCACCGGGTCGAAGTGACAGGCACGGCATGAGTCGCCATTGAAGTGGGGGCCCACGCCTTCGCGGAGGCCGAAGTCCCGGTCGAACAGGTGCTGGCCCTGGCGGAAGCGCTCCTGGTCCCGCGCGTTGAGCGCGGCCGCGGGCCCCCCCCAGTCGCCGGTGGGAGGCACCGGCGCGTCTTGCGGCAACATGCCATCGCTGCGTTGTTCACGCCCGCCCAGGGACTCCAGGAAGTGGATGACGCGCGCCTGCTCCGCGTGGCTCAGGGCGACGTAGGCGTCCCGCGAGCGTTGGCCTTCACCTCCGTGGAGACGGATGGCCTCGTCCAGGTCATCCGCGCGGCCGTCGTGCAGGTAGGGGCCCGCGGCGGCGATGCCCCACAGCGGCTGGGTCCGGAACTCCGAGCCACCCGCCAGCTTCATCACGATGCCGTCGTCCAGCGCCGGCCCCATGTCGTGCAGGAGCAGGTCACTGTAGAGCGGGATGAGCCCACGAGGTCCCTCCAACGCGGGCACGTGGCAGGCATCGCAGCGAAGCTGGGTAAAGAGCTGCTGCCCGGCCGCCGACGCTGGCGTGGGCGCGTCCGGCCGAGGCGCCGCCGTGAGCATGGAGAAGGACACCAGGTCGAACAGCTCCTGCTCGCTCATCTCCGGATCTGTCACCCCGTCATCATCCACGGTGGGCTCGTCGGGGGCCGCCGCCTGGGCCTGGCGCACTGTGCGCAGGCCGTCCGCGCGCCGACTGGCGCCAGGCAGTCCATCCAGCGCGCTGGGCACCGGAAGGCGTGCCTTGGCTTCCTCCGACAGGGGGTTGGAGGTGAGGCCCATGTGGTTGAAGACAGGGCCACGGATGAAGCCCTCGATGGACACCGTCTGCGACTTCCGGCCGAAGCGCCCGACGAAGCCGCGGTCGTAGTTGGGCCGGCCGCTGATGCCGTCGCCGTCCGAGTCGTCAGGGTCCGCGTTGCGCAGGATGACCTCGTCGGGAATCTCCGCCAGCAGGCCCACGCCAAAGAAGGGGATGGGGTTGCGGGTGGCCAGGGTGTTGGTGGCGTCGTCTGTGGGACGGCGCACGCCCTCCAGCGTGAAGTGTGGCTGCACGCCATTGACGCCGGTGGGGACGAAGGAGCCATCCGGCAGTGTCTGGCCCACCAACAAGAAGTTGCGGTACCGGCCAGCGCCGCCACCGACCACGGGCTTCTCGTGGCAGTTCACGCAGCTCGCCACGTTGAAGGAGGGGCCCAGGCCTTCCTCCGGCGTGAAGCGGCGCAGCATCACCTGGCGTCCCCGCTCGAAGCTCTCCCGTTGCTCCGGCGTCGCGAAGGGGATCACGTCCCCCAGGGCGCCGAAGATGTCTGGGGCAATCCGGGGTTCTTGGGGCACGGGTGTCTCCGAGGCCGTGGGCGAGCACCCCACGAGTCCCAGTGCGCAACCCAGCCCACGCATCCAGCGTGTCATCTTTGTCATCGTCGTTGTCTCGGGTGATTACTCGTTGGGACCCAGCGGCCGGGTCCAGGCAAGGCCCTGGTACGCATCCGCCAACGCGCCCAGATTGCCGCCCACGGCGGTCAGGTTTCCGGACGCGTCGCCGAACACACTGTGGAAGGTGAGCCGCGTGGTGGCGGGCACGGGGTGGGCGGTGAGCGTGTCCACGTCCAGCACCGCCAGCGTCCCTTCGATGCCCACCACGTGCGCCACGGAGGGCGTGCGCATCCACACCCCATTGAGGCCGGGCAGCGGTGCCAGCTCGCGGGAGGTCCAGGCCTGGCCATCCCATCGGGCCACGACGCCGTTGCTGCGTCCGCCCACGACGATGACTCGCTCCCGCCCGGCGCCCCAGACGGAGATGAGGTCGTCGCTGATGCCCACGAAGTGCTCGGTCCAGGCCGTGCCGTCCCAGTGCAGGACGGCGCCCTTCTGGCCCACGACCCAGACGTCATCGTGCGCGCTGCCCCAGACCTTGTAGAAGGCGGCCACGCGGTCACGCTGGAGCGGCGGCACCTGCACCCCCGTCCACTCGCGACCGTCGAAGTGGAGCAGGGTGGCGTCGCCCGCCTGGCGGCCGCGACCGCCGACCGCCCAGAGGTCATCCGGCGCGGCGCCCCAGATGCCCCAGAGGTCCTGGTCCGTGGGCACCGGCACGCGCCGCCACTGCACGCCATCACCGTGCAGCACCGTGCCTTCATTGCCCACCACCCAGACGTCGTCCGGGCCGAAGCCGTGGCTCCAGTTGAGCAGCGGTACCGCTTCGGTGAATGACACCAGTGCCCAGCCGTCGGCGCGCCGCTGGTACATGGCTCCCTGGTCGAAGCGCCCCCCCACGGCGAGCAGCGGGCCGCCGGGGGGCGCGGAGACGTTCATCAGCCAGCCCGCGTCCGTCGCGTCGAACGCGGGTGCCCAGCCCGCGGGCGCGTCCGGTTCCGGAGTGGGCGCGGGCTCGCCACAGCCGGTGGCGAGCGCCCACCACAAGGCGGCCCCCATGAGGCCAGACAGGCGCTTCACGGGCATGCGTCTGGCCCCCACTGAACGACGCCCTCCCGGGAGGCGGTCGCGGACTGGCCGCCCGCGTCCTCCAGCCGCGCCTCCAGGGTGACGCGCTCCCCCAGCGCCTCGGAGGGCTCCGGGACGACGAGCAGCAGGCCGGAGAGCATCGCGGGGCGCTGCTCCGTCGCGGGCTCGAACGGCAGGCGCAACTGGTAGGGCAGCGACACCCGCTGGCCATCCGACTGACGCGTGAGCGACAGCGACACCGTGGCGGTGAGGGGCTCCAGGCTCCAGGCCTGGAGCGACACGAAGACGTGCTGGCTGCCCTGACACCCGCGCTGCAGCCGCAGCGTGTCACCGGGCTGCACGGGAGCGTATTGGCCCGGCCGCCCGACGCCAACGGCCACGCGCGGAGTCCTCTCCGCAGGGGGCTCCTCGGCGGGGCCGCTCTCTCCGCCGCAGCCCGCGAGCCACGCCGCCGTGGTGACGCACAAGAGGCGCGGCGTCCTCACGGCGCCGCCTGGGGCCGCGCCAGGTAGACGCCGTGGTCGGAGAGGAGCGCGATGTCCTGCTCACCCACCGCCACCGACTGCGGGAAGTAGAGCGTCGCCTCGCGGAAGGCCACCCGCTGCCCGGGGCCGATGCCCCCGCTGCGCACGGGATTTCCCAGCCACGTGGACACCGTGCCCGCCTCCAGATTCACCGACCGGATGACGTGGTTGCCGCTGTCGGCGACGTAGAGGCGCGTGCCCGCCGCGTTCAACGCGACTCCGGAAGGCCCCTTGAAGAGGGCCTCCGCCACGGTGCCGTCCACCACGCCCGTGGTCCGGTCCTGCCCGGCGACGGTCGTCACCTCGCCGGTGGCCAGGGTGATGGAGCGCAGTGTCTGGGCGGTGGCGTCGGCCACGTAGAGGCGGCCAGCCGCCGCGTCCAGCGCGAGGCCCGCCGGCTCCCGGAAGCGCGCGGCGGCGCCCACGCCGTCCACGGTGCCTTGCTCGCCCGCCGCACCGGCCAGCGTCGTCACCCCGCCCGTGGCCGTGGTGATGGCGCGCACGGTGCCGTTTCCCGAGTCCGCGACGTACAGCGTGAGGCCATCCGGTGACAGCGCGAGGTGCTGCGGGCTGGAGAAGCGCGCGGCGGAACCTTCGCCGTCGGTGGCGCCGGCCTCGTCCGCCGCTCCCGCCAGCGTGCGCACGGTCCGGGTTTGCAGGTCGATGGCGCGCACGGTGTGAGCGCCCATGTCCGCGACGTAGAGCCGCTGCGTGGCCGCGTGCCAGGCGAGCCCCACCGGATAGCTCAGCGTCGCCGTCTCCCCGGGGCCGTCCACGCCGCCGGACGTCCTGGGCCTGCCCACCAGGGTCCGCGTCTCCCCAGTGGCGAACGCCACGGCGCGCACCGTGTGGTTGTACGTGTCGGCGACGAACCAGGCGCCGTCCCCCGCGACGATGGCGGAGGGGCTGTCGAAGCGGGCCTGGCTACCCGGGCCATCGGCGCTGCCGGACGGCTGCGCGGCGCCCGCGAGCGTCGTCATCTCCAGCGTGACCAGGTCCAGCCGGCGCAAGGCGTTGGCGTCGCGGTCGTTGTAATAGAGGATGCCGCGCGCGGCGTCGAGCAGCGGCGGACCGAAGGCGATGCCCAGCCGCACCGCTTCACCGATGCCATCCACCGGGCGCACGTCGTCCGCGTTGCCAAGCAGGGTGGTGGTGCTCCCATCCGCCAAGGCCACGCGCCGCAGCAGCCCGTCCCAACCGGTGATGTACAGGAAGGAGGCGTCGCCCGTCAGCGACTGGGGCGTGTCGAAGCGCGCCGCGGCCCCCACGCCGTCCTGTGCCCCAGCCTCTCCCGCGGTGCCCGCCAGGGTGGCGACGTCGAACGTCGTCAGGTCGACCCGGCGCACCGTATGGTTGAAGGTGTCCGCCACGTAGAGGTTGGTGCCCACGCGGACGATGCCGCCCAGGCCGCTGAAGCGCGCCGCCGCGCCGCGCGCATCCACGCTCTGCTCCGCGCCGGTGTAGCGGGTCCCCGCCACGGTGCTCACCCGCCGGCTGGCCAGGTCCAGTGTCCGGAGCACGCGGTTGGTGCGGTCCGCGATGTAGAGCGTGGCGCCGTCCTCGGAGATGGCCAGGCTGTGGAGGAGCGAGCCCAGTCGCGCCTCGTCACCCACGCCGTCCACGTTCCCCGGTGAGTCCGGGCTGCCGGCGAGCGTCGACACCTGCGCGTCCGGCAAGGAAATCTTGCGGAGGGTGGGGCCATCCGCCAGGTACAGGGCGCTGCCGTCCGGGGCGTAGGCCAGCGCGCGCGGACTCTTGAAGCGTGCCTCAGTGCCCGTGCCGTCCACGGCGCCCATCTGCTGCACGCGACCCGCCAGCGTCACGACGTCGCCCGTGGTGGTGTCGATACGCCGCAGCAGGTTGTTGAACGTGTCCGCCACGTAGACGAACGCGCCGTCGGGCGTCAGCACCGCTCCCGCCGGGCCGCTGAAGCGCGCCGCCGTCCCCAGGCCGTCCACGAAGCCCGTGGCCGTGTTTCCCGCCAGCAACTCCAGGGTGTCGCGTGTTTCAACCACGCCGCCGTCTGGCAGCGAGCCTGCGTCCGGTGTCGTCCCCGCGTCCGGTCGAACGCCGGCATCGGGTTCCGCGGGAGTGGACGTGTTGCTGCACGCCGAGCCTAGCAGGAGCAGGGCCGAGGTGAGCGTCCACCGGAAAAGCCACGTCCTCGTGCTTCTGAAATTCATGGTGCCTCGTGGGTGAGGCATTCTGGTTATTGTAATCGTGTTTCATTTGCAATGAAGATGGTGAGCGGGAGCGGTGTCGTTCCCGCGCGGAGTCGGGCGACGCGGACAGGAGTTCTCTGTTGTCCGGATTTGCCGTGAGCTCAGGCGCGCGCAAGCCTTGCGCGGAGCGGAGCTGGACGGGGGGGGGCGCGCACAGCTTGCGCGCGTCTTCATGTCTTCCCACGCGCACAGGTACTGGCCTGGGGCTTGCTGAAGAGTTCCCGCCGGGCCGGAATGGCCAGGCTCGCGGTCCAGTTCATGTCCCCGGCGGAGTCCTTGGACTCGCGGGAGGTGACCCCTGGGCGGCGTGCCGAGCCGATACGATGCGGGGGAGGAAGTTCCTGCTCTCAGGCGTTCAGCGCGGATAGGCTCGCACCCCAGGACTCATGGCGGAAACCTTGTTCGAGGAATTGAAGCGGTATGTGGGGTTCAGCTCGGTCGACGAGCAGGCTCTCGTGACCTTGCACGCCACCGCGAAGCCCCACTTCCCGCGCTTCGCTCGCGTCTTCTACGACCGCATCCTGGAGCATGAGAGGGCCCGGCAGGCGCTCGAAGGGGGAGAGAGCCAGGTGGGCCACCTGCGCGGCACCCTGCAGGTGTGGATGGACCAGCTCCTCCGCGGCCCCTGGGACGAGGCCTACTACGCGCTGCGCTGCCGCATTGGCCGCATGCACGTGCGCATCGCGTTGCCACAGCACTACATGTTCGGCGCGATGAACGTCCTGCGGCAGGAGTTCAACAGCCACATCGACGCCACCTACCTGGATCAGCCCGTGGCGCTCCGGGCGGCCCGCTCCGCGTTGGGGAAGATTCTGGACCTGGAGCTGGCCATCATGCTCCACACGTACCGGGAGGACCTGCTGGCGCAGCAGGCGCGCAGCGAGCGGCTGTCGACGTTTGGCCAGCTGGTGGGCTCCATCGGCCACGAGCTGCGCAATCCGCTGGGCGTCATCGAGACGTCGCTCTACATCCTCCGTGGCCGCCCGGGGGCCGTGGACGAGCGCACGACGAAGCACCTGGACCGCATTGGCGACCAGGTGGGCATCGCCAACCGCATCGTCTCCGACCTGCTGGACATGATTCGGGACCGACCCCTGCACTGGCAGGAGGTCTGGCTGGACGAGGTCTGGCAGGAGGCGCTCAAGGCCGTGCAGCGGCCCGACACGGTCACCGTGAGCGCGGAGGGCCTGACCTCATTGCCCGCGGTGCAGGGAGACGCGGGGCAGCTGCGCCAGGTGTTCGTGAACCTGCTCGACAATGCCGTCCAGGCCTTGGAGGAGACGGGCGGGACGGTGTCGCTGTCCGCCGCCACGAGCGAGCCGGGGATGGTGGAGCTGGTGCTGGAGGACTCCGGGCCGGGCGTCAGCGACGTCATCCGCCGCCGCCTCTTCGAGCCGCTGATGACGACGAAGGCGCGCGGCATCGGGCTCGGGCTCCCGCTGGTCAAGCGCATCCTGGAGCGGCATGGGGGGGGCATCGCGTATGCCCCCCGTCCCGGTGCGGGGGCGCGCTTCGTGATTCGGCTTTCCCTCATCGCTTCGGAGGAGACGCGTGCGCCAATACCTCCTGCTGGATGACAACCGGGCGTTCGCGGAGAACCTCGCGGAGATCCTCCGTGACGCCGGGGACGCGGCCACCGTCGTCACCAGCGGCGACGAGGCCGTGCGGCTGGCCCGCACCACGCGCTTCGACGCCCTGCTGACGGACATGCGCATGCCCGGCATGAGCGGCGCGGATGCCGTGCACCACCTCCGCCGCGTGGACCCGGGCCTGGCCGCGGTGGTCATCACCGCGTACCCACGCCAGGACGATTTGGAGACGGCCCGGCGGGAAGGACTGCTCGCGGTGCTGCCCAAGCCCGTGCCCATCCCCACGTTGGTGGAGCTGCTGTCCGGTGCTCGCCGGGATGGGCTGGTGGTGCTGGTGGAGGACGACCCGGCGCTGAGCGACAACCTCGCCGAGCTGCTGCGCGGGCGCGGCTTCTCCTGTGTGACGGCGGCCTCGGTGCTGGACGCGGACCGCATCCTCTGTGTGCGCCCCTTCGCGGCGCTGGTGGACCTGCGCGTTCCCGGTGGGCCGGATGGCGAGGCCCTGCGCCGGCTTCGCGCGCGTTATCCGCGCCTGCCCACGTTCGTCATCACCGCCTATCCCGACGCGGCCCCGCTCGATGGGGCCACAGGCGTCTTCTCCAAACCCTTCGACCCGGGCGCGCTGCTGGAGGTGCTGGAGACGGCGCACGCGGCACGCCCCACCCACGCCTCATGAGCGAGCCCACCCCTCCGTCCCTTCCGTCCGTCCTGGTGGTGGATGACAACGCGGCCTTCCTGGACAACTTGGAGGAGCTGCTCGGGGACGCGGGCTACGCCGTCCGAGGTGCGTCCAGCTGCAAGGCGGCGCACGCGCGGGCCCGCGAGGGCTTCGACGTGGCCCTGGTGGACCTGCGCCTGCCGGACGGAGATGGGACGGCGCTGGCCGCCGAGCTGAAGGCCGCCTCGCCGGACTCGGAGGTGGTGCTGCTCACGGGCTTCGCCACGCTGGAGACGGCGGTGGCCGCGGTGCGGGCGGGCGCGTGTGCATATCTGATGAAGCCGTGCGCGCCGCAGGAGCTGCTGCTGACGTTGGAGCAGGCGATGCGGCAGGTGCGTCTGCACGCGGAGAAGCGCGAGCTGGCACGGCGCGCCCAGGTGACGGAGAAGCTGGCGGCGGTGGGGACGATGACAGCGGGCCTGTCCCACGAGATCCGCAACCCACTGAACGCGGCGGCGCTCCAGCTCTCCGTGCTCGAGCGGCGGCTGCGGCGGCTGCCAGACGGACAGCAGGCGCCCTTGCTGGAGCCCCTGCTGTTGGTGCGTGATGAGATCCGCCGCCTGGACCACGTCCTGGAGGACTTCCTCCAGTTCGCGCGGCCTCGCGAGTTTCGTCCCGCCGCCGTGGATGTGAACGAGCTGCTGCGGCGGGTGGTGGACCTGCTGAGCGGACAGGCCGCGTCCCGCAAGGTGTCGCTGGAGCTCACGCCGCGCGAGGCGCCGGTGTCGTCGGTGGCGGGCGAGGAGGAGCGGCTGCGTCAGGTGCTCATCAACCTGTGCCTCAACGCGCTGGAGGCCACGCCCGCGGGGGGCCGCGTGACGCTGTCCGCGGGGCACGAGGGCGGGCGCGTGTGGCTCACCGTGGACGACAGCGGCCCGGGCGTTCCCCAGGAGGTCCGGGATCGCATCTTCGAGCCCTTCTTCACCACGAAGGCCCAGGGCTCGGGGCTGGGGCTGTCCATCGTCCATGCCATCGTCACGCAGCATGGCGGTTCGCTGGAGGTGGACACGGCGCCCGGTGGGGGCGCCCGCTTCATCCTCCGGCTGCCGCTGGCGGGGTAGGGCCCGTCAGCGGCAGGCGGGACGCTACCGCTGCGCCGTCGGGCTGTGGAACTCGAAGGCGTCGCAGTCGTCGCACGTCCGTGGGGCCGCGGCGCCCACCACGTCGGAGAGGTCGAGCCCCGCGAGCTGTCGGGACTCGCTCGTTCCGCCACCCGGATCCTTCGTGAACCAGATGTCGAAGACGTAGCGCACGGCCACGGGCTTCCCGTTGAGCGTGGCGGGCTCGTAGCGCCAGGTGGAGAGCGTGCGGATGACGCCTTCCTCCAGGCCCCGCAGACCCTGGATGGGCTGGCACTCGGTGACGGAGCCCTGCGCGGTGATGATGCAGCGGGCCACCACCGCGCCCTTGGGGAAGCCCCCGAAGTGGGACTGAATCCCGTAGGCGATGTTGGGGAGGTGGATGCGCTCGCCCGAGAGGAACCGGGGCGGGGTGATGCCGGGTCGGAGCGTCTTGACGGGGGCCGACGCCTTCATGGCCTTGTAGACGGTGTCGAACGCGGACGCCCGTGAAGGAGCGGGCGCGGAGACGACCACCCGGGGCAGCTCGGCGGCGTGTTCATCGGCGTGCGCGGAGGCGGCCTCGGCCAGGGCGGCCTCGGGTGACTCCAGGGGGGCCTCGAGCAGGACGGGCGAGGCCGGCTCCCCGTCGAGCGAGTAGGGCACGCGCGACAGCTCCGTGCGGGCAATCGTCGCCGTGTCCGGGATGAGCAGGGGCGCGGGCTTCGTGGAGCGGGCCCTCGCCGCGGGTGCTCGCTCCGCCTTCGCCGCCGCCTTCGGGCGCTCGACGGGCGCGGGGGCCTGCCGGGCCTGGGCGGAGAAGGTCGCCGGGGCCACGAGCAGGTGGTGCATGGGCAGGGGGCTGGACAGGCGCTGCCTCGTGCCGGGTGTTGCCTCCACGAGGAGGGACGGCGCGTTCACAGGCTCCGTGGCATGGGCCGTCTCCGGCAACTGCGACGACCCCAGGGCCACGGCGAGCACGGCGCTGCCCAGCCCGCTGGCGAGTCGCCAGGACCGGCGCGGCGTCATTCCCTCGGACACGGACAGCAGGCGGCGCACGCGCATCAGCAGCGAGCCGTCGCTGACGCCCAGGGCGGGGTGAGGTGAAGGGGCCAGGCGCAGCTCCTCGATGTGGGCCAGGGCGCGGGCGTAGAGCAGCGCATCTCCACAGCACTGGACGGCCAGGTCATCCGCGCAGTGCTCACGCTCCTCGCGGATGCGGTGGGACAGCCACCAGACGGCCGGGTGGTAGAAGAGGAGCGTTTCGACGAAGGACTGGAGGAGGTTGACCAGGTAGTCGTGGCGCCGGATGTGGGCCAGCTCATGGGCGAGGATGGCCTCCAGCTGCGCGGAGGACAGCCCGGTGAGGGCACCCGCCGGCACCAGGATGAGGGGGCGCCACAGGCCGATGACCATGGGCACGTCGACGCGGGCCGAGGCCAGCAGGCGCACGGTCCGGGAGAGTTGGACGTGGCGCAACGCACGCGTCAGCGCCTCGCGCCAGGGGGCGGAGGGGGCCTGCGTCTCCTGCCGGGCCAGCCGGTGGGTGATGACCCACGCGACCACGGTCCGGGCCGACAGGAGGAAAACGCCGCAGCACCACGCCGGCAGCAGCCAGGGCCGGAGCACCTCCGTCCAGTGCGTCGCCGCCAGGGACGCGGTCTCCGTCGTGACCACGGTCAGCATGCTGGGCTGGGCCAGGGAGTCGAAGGCGCCGAACGTCACGGCGCGCGAGGCCTCCGCCAGCGCCTTCAGGAACGTCACCACGGGCAGCACGGCCATGGCCACCAGCCCCAGGCACGCGGTGGCGTAGCGCGTCCGCGCGGCGCGCTGCGGCGTCAGGGCCAGGATACCCGCGACAGCCAGGGCCACCGCCGCGCCCTGCCACAGGAAGCCGAGCAGGGCCTGTTCCAAGGCGTGGAGATAACGCGCGTCCATCACATCCCCCGCTTTTCGTGTGCGTCGAGCAGCCTGCGAATCTCCGCCAGCTCCTCGGCGGAAGCGCGCTTCATGGACAGCGCCTGGGCCACGACCGACGTGGCCGACCCCCCGAAGGCCCGGTCCATCAAGTCGCGCAGGAGGTCGCGCTGGGTGCGCGTCTCGCTGATGGCGGCTTCATAGACATGGGTCCGCTCGCTCTCGTCACGCTGGACGATGCCTTTCTCCGTCATGTTCTGGAGGAGCTTGAGGACCGTGGTGTAGCCGGTGTCCTTGTCCTGGGTGCCGCGGAGCAGCTCGTGCACCTGCCGGACGGTGCTGGGGCCCTGCTTCCAGAGCACACGGAGGATGGCCAGCTCGGCACGCGTCGGCTGCGGGAGGGCGTGGGTGGTCATCTCGCGGAGTATTACGACGGCCGTCGTAAGAGTCAACGACGGCCGTCGTAGATGTCCGGTCCTGGAAGGCCTTGCCCAAAGCCGCTACGACTCCGCGGCCAGGTCATCCGCCTCGTCGGCCAAGGCCTTCAGCGGCGCGCCGCCCGGCGTGCCGTACTCCTTGAGCCGGTACTGAATCTTCCGCACGCTGATGCCCAGCACCTCGGCGGCCCGTGACGTGGAGCCCTGCACCATCTCCAGCGTGCGCAGGATGGCCTCGCGTTCAATCGCCGCCAGCGTGGCGCCCGGGATGAGCGCCCCCGTGGACGTCCCGTGCGGCCGAGGCCCCCGCAGCACGGGCGGCAGGTCATCCGTGCTCAGCTCTTGCTCCTGCGCCAGCACCACCGCGCGCTCGATGGCGTTCTCCAGCTCGCGGATGTTGCCCGGCCAGTCATGGGACAGCAGCGCCTGGAGCGTCCCGGGCGCCAGGCCCCGCACCTGCTTGCCGTACGAATCGCTGTACTTCTCCAGGAAGTGGTTCACCAGCGCGGGGACGTCGCTCTTGCGGTCCCTCAGCGGCGGCAGCGTCACGCTCACCACGTTGAGCCGGTAGTAGAGGTCCTCGCGGAACCGGCCCGCCTTCACCTCGGCCACCAGGTCCCGGTGCGTGGCCGCGACGATGCGCACGTCCACCTTCAGCGTCTGGGTGCCACCCACGCGCTCGAACTCACGCTGCTGGAGCACGCGCAGCAGCTTCACCTGCACGGCGGGGGAGATTTCTCCAATCTCGTCCAGGAACAGCGTGCCGCCGTCCGCCAGCTCGAAGCGGCCCTCCTTCCGGGCCAGCGCCCCGGTGAATGAGCCCTTCTCGTGACCGAACAGCTCGCTCTCCAACAGGTTCTCCGACAGGGCCGCGCAGTGCACCCGGATGAAGGGCTTGTCCTTGCGTGGCGACTCCTGGTGCAGGGCCTGGGCAATCAACTCCTTGCCCGTGCCCGACTCTCCCAGGATGAGCACCGTGGCGCGCGTGCCCGCCGTCCGGCGGATGACGTCGTAGATGCCCTGGAGTTGGGGCGACTCACCGATGATGTCGTGGAAGCGGCGGACGCGCGAGCGCACCTGATCTCTCAGGGCCTCGGCCTCCTGGCGCAGGCTGCGCTTCTCCAGCGCCTTGCCCAGGGTGACGAGCACCTGGTCCGCGTCCAGCGGCTTGAGCAGGAAGTTGTCCGCGCCGGACTTCATGGCCTCCACGGCCGTCTCCACGCTGGCGAACGCCGTCATCATCACGAAGGTGGCGTCGCTGCCCTGCTCGCGCGCCGTCTTCAGCAGCGTGAGGCCGTCCATCTGCGGCATGCGCACGTCGGTGAGCACCACCGCGGGGGAGAACTCGCCGATGCGGACCAGGGCCTCGGCGCCGTTGGCGGCCTCGGCCACATCGTAGCCTTCCTCATTCAGGATGGTGGCAATCGCCCGGCGGGCATTGTCCTCATCGTCGACGACCAGGATGCGTTGTGGGGACATGGGGGAGGTGGAGCCTTTGCTGTCAGGTCAGGATGCGGGGGCCATCGCGGCGGGCACGCTTCGCCCGCTGCTACGAGCGTGCCACGCCTCGACCACCGGTTCGATGCGCGGAGTGATGTTGATGACGGAGCTGGGGAAGCAGTGCGCGGGGAGCTCGGTGAAGATGAGGCGGACGGCCTCCGCGTCGGCCTCGGTGGCCACGGCCACGTGGGGGCGCACGATGAGGTCGGTGAGGTGCGGCGGCCCGTCCACGCCAGACACCACGCGGGCCACCGCGGAGCTTTGGTAGAAGAGCACGCGCACGTCCGCCTCCCGCGCGTGTTCCAGGAACGCCAGCAGGGTGCGCCCCTCCACCGCGCCCACGAGCAGGGCCTCCGGGGACCAGGGGCCCACGGCCACCGCGTCCTGTCCGGTCAGCGGCTGGCCAATGGGCACGGGCGGCGCTCGGTCGCTCGTCAGCACGGCGCCGCGCGCTCCTTGCCAATAGAGGCGCGTTTCGTATTCAGTGATGGTCACGTTCGTCACGAGCTCACCTCCGCCGAAGCCTGAGCAGGCAGTGCCCCTTCAACGCGCATGCCGCGCGACTGCTTCTTCCGGGACGCCGCGTTCGTACCGTGGTGCCGGCCAGGCGGGGAGAGAAACTCATGGCAGTCCAAAGAGGCGCAACACGGCCGGTCCCGAGAGGCTCACCAGCAGACAGCCGCCCAACATCAGGGGAACCCCCAACTTCATCAGCTCTGAGGAGGCCAGGCCTTCGCCCACCGCCATCGCGTTGGGCGGGGTGCTGATGACGAAGGGCATGCCCAGCGAGCATCCCAGGGCCACGAGGACCGGCGTCGACGCGGCGGGATGCAGCTGCGTGGCCAGGGGGATGAGGAGCGCCGCGGTCCCCGTGTTGCTCATCAGCGCGGACAGCACCGCCGCCGCGGCCACCAATATCGCCAGTTGCACCGGCACCGGCCAGCCCGCGAGGTCCGCGCTGGCCAGCGCGCGAGCGATGAGCCCGGAGTGCTCCAGCAGCCGGCCCAGGGCGATGCCGCCGGCGATGAGGAGCAGCGTGGCCCAGTCCAACCGGCCCAGGTCCTCTCGCCTCAGCAGGCCGCTGCCGAAGAGCAGCGCGGTGGCGGCCAGCGCCACCACGGGCGCGGGCACGCCGTGGAGCGGCTCCGTCAGCCAGGCCACCACGCACGCCGCGCTCACCCAGAGCACGCGGCGTCCTGGGCGCGCCAGGGGCACGGGCGCCTCGGTGGGCAGCGTCAGGCTGCCGCCCACGCGGAAGCGCAGCAGCACCAGTCCGAAGCCCACCAGCAGCAGGAGCAGCGTGAGCGGCAGGGCGAAGGACATCCACTTCGCGAAGGTGACTTGCGCATGCCCGGACGCGGCGGATACGGCGAGCGCATTGGGACCGCTGCCCATGGGCGTGGCGATGCCGCCGACGTTGGCGCCCAGGGCCACGCCCAGCAGCAGCGCGGGCCGCAGCGGCGCGCCAGCGGGCATCGCCTGGAGCAGGGGACGCAGCGCGGCCAGCATCATCGCCGCCGCGGCCACGTTGGACATCCACATGGAGAGGAAGGCCACGCCCGCCATCACCCACAGCACCAGCCGCCGCGGCCGTCCACCCGACAGCCGCATCACGTGCCGCGCCACCGAGGCGTCCAGGCCGTGCCGCATGGCGGCCACTTCCAGCGTGAAGCCACCCAGGAACAGGATGAGCACCGGGTCCGCGCACCACGCGAGCACGGACGGCAATTGGTAGGCGCGGTCCAACGGCCCCAGGAGGACGGGCGTGGCGCCCAGCAGCAGCAGCGTGGGCACGAAGGACGGCACCACCTCTGTCAGCCAGAGCACCAGACACGCACCGCCGATGAGCACCGTGCGCGTGGCCACCGGCCCCTCGACGCCGAGGAGCGCCACCAGCGCCACCCCCGCGAGCCCGGCCAGCGCGAACGCATGCCGGGACGCGGAGACGCCGGGGGGAGTCGCGGAGAGGGGCGCCTCGGCGGAGGCCGCTCCGGCCAGGGGAGTGGTGGACATGGGATGGCTGGGGGAGCGCGCGCCAGGCGGAGCGGGGACGTGGGGCCGCCGCTCACGCGCTGGCAGCGACGTCAGGTGTATTCGGCGGCCAGCTCCCGGCGGTCCTGCTCTCCGATGAGGTGCTGGGCGTAGCGGACCAGGTCCGCCTCGGTGAGGAGGCCCTGGAGGACGCCGCCCTCATCCACCACGGGCAGGCAGCCGTACTTGTGATCGAGCATCAGCGTCACCGCCCGGCGCAGCGGCGTGTCCGGACGCACCGTCTGCACGTCGCGCGTCATGATGTCCGCGGCCCAGAGCGGCTGCGCGGCAGGATCCGTGGCGTGGTTTGCGGCGGCGCGCAGCAGGTCTCGGTGGGTGATGAGGCCCACCAGCTTCTCTTGCCGTACCACCGGCAGGTGCCGGATGCGGTGCAGCCGGAGCAGCTCGTCCGCCTTGGCCAGGTTCTGCGTTTCCTTGAGCGTGACGACGTCACGGGTCATCAGCTCTCCGACAATCTGCATGGCGGTGCTCCTGGCGGGTGGAAGACGTCTACCGTCCCTTCTTTACTGCATCTACTGCATCTCTGGGGCCAACCGGTCTACCCCAGGGAACGGTGTTTCCTGGCCTGGGGCCGCGCAAGGTTTGCGTGGAGGCTCGTCGCTCCGCAGACATTGCGCGGTCGACAAGCGCTTGGGCCCGCGGCCGGGTTGAAGCCGGCCTCGCTGTGCGCTAGATGCTCACCCTGTCGCTAGGGGTGCCCCGGAAGGGGCTGAGACGGCCGTGGTTCCGGCCAACCCTTGGAACCTGAACCGGTTCGTACCGGCGGAGGGAAGCGGCCCGGGAGGCTTGCCGCCCTCCGAGCGTCTGCCCGTCCGCCCTCTGAAGAGGAGATGCGTGATGAGCGGAGCGTCCAGAAGCCTGAAGGTCGACGGGAAGGTGCTGGAGGGAGTCAGCCGGGGCCCGCTGCCAGCCTCGCGCAAGGTGTACGTGTCCGGCGTGCTGCACCCGGAGCTGCGCGTGCCCCTGCGCGAAATCAGCCAGACGCCCACGCGCCACGGCCATGGGCCGGACGCGAAGGAGACGGCCAATCCGCCCGTGCACGTCTACGACTCCAGCGGGCCGTACACGGACCCGGCGGCCGAACTCGACCTGCGGCAGGGCCTGCCCGCGCTGCGCGAGTCCTGGATTCTAAGCCGCAACGACACCGAAGCGCTGTCCGGGGTGAGCTCCGAATACGGCCGCGCCCGTGAAGTGGATCCGCGCCTGGCGGGGCTGCGCTTCGCCCACCGCCGCGCGCCGCGCGTGGCGCGGTCCGGTGCCAACGTCACGCAGCTGCACTACGCGCGCAAGGGCATCATCACCCCGGAGATGGAGTACGTGGCGCTGCGGGAGAACCTCCAGGTGGAGGCCGCGCTCGCCGCCCAGCACCCGGGCCAGTCCTGGGGCGCGGCGATTCCGCGCATGATGACGCCCGAGTTCGTTCGAGACGAAATCGCGCGCGGCCGCGCCATCATCCCGGCCAACATCAATCACCCGGAGCTGGAGCCGATGATCATCGGCCGCAACTTCCTGGTGAAGATCAACGCCAACATCGGCAACTCGGCCGTCACGTCTTCCATCGAGGAGGAGGTGGAGAAGATGGTGTGGTCCATCCGCTGGGGCGCGGACACGGTGATGGACCTGTCCACGGGCCGCAACATCCATGAGACGCGCGAGTGGATTCTCCGCAACGCCCCGGTGCCCATCGGCACCGTGCCCATCTACCAGGCGCTGGAGAAGGTGGGCGGCAAGGCGGAGGACCTCACGTGGGAGCTGTACCGCGACACGCTCATCGAGCAGTGCGAGCAGGGCGTGGACTACTTCACCATCCACGCGGGCGTGCTGCTGCGCTACGTGCCGTGGACGGCGAAGCGCCTCACCGGCATCGTCAGCCGCGGCGGCTCCATCATGGCCAAGTGGTGCCTGGCCCACCACCGGGAGAACTTCCTCTACACGCACTTCGAGGAGATCTGCGAAATCATGAAGGCGTACGACGTCAGCTTCAGCCTGGGAGACGGGCTGCGGCCGGGCTCCATCGCGGACGCCAACGACGCGGCGCAGTTCGGCGAGCTGGAGACGCTGGGCGAGCTGACCAAGGTCGCCTGGAAGCACGACGTGCAGGTGATGATTGAAGGCCCGGGCCACGTGCCCATGCACCTCATCCAGGAGAACATGACGAAGCAGCTGGCCGTGTGCGGCGAGGCGCCGTTCTACACGCTGGGGCCGCTCACGACGGACATCGCGCCGGGCTACGACCACTTCACCAGCGGCATCGGCGCGGCGATGATTGGCTGGTTCGGCACGGCGATGCTCTGCTACGTGACGCCCAAGGAGCACCTGGGCCTGCCCGACCGGGACGACGTGAAGGAAGGCGTCATCACGTACAAGATCGCCGCCCACGCCGCGGACCTGGCCAAGGGACATCCAGGGGCCCAGGCCCGGGACAACGCGCTGTCCAAGGCCCGCTTCGAGTTCCGCTGGGAGGACCAGTTCAGCCTGTCGCTGGACCCCGAGCGCGCCCGCGCCTTCCACGACGAGACACTGCCGGCGGAGGGCGCGAAGGTGGCCCACTTCTGCTCCATGTGCGGTCCGCAGTTCTGCTCCATGAAGATCACGCAGGAGGTGCGCGACTTCGCGGAGAAGCAGGGCATGAGCGACGACGCCGCGCTCCAGGCCTCGCTCGAGGAGAAGAGCGAGGAATTCAAGAAGGCGGGGAGCCAGTTGTACCGCTAGGCGGGCGACCCGTCAGATCACCTGTCCTGGACGTGACAATCAGCGCGGGTGCGTGTCATGGTGAACCCCAAAGGGCGCGGTGTGCGCGCCCGAGACATCTTTGGAGGGGATTTTCAATGGAGACTCCGCCGCAGGAGCAAATGGGTTCGTTCATCAGTGGCACGCCGATGCCGACCCAGGATGAGAAGACGATGGGCCTGCTCGCTCACATGGGCACCATCCTGGCCAACTTCGTGGGCCTGGGCTTCGCCGTGCCGCTGGTGTTGATGCTGACGAAGGGCAAGGAGTCCTCCTTCGTCCGCGCTCACGCCGTGGAGTCACTGAACTTCCAGATCACGGTGTTCATCGCGGCCTTCGTCAGCGCCATCACCGTGTGCATCGGCATTGGCGCCGTCCTGCTGCCCATCGTCGGCATCGTGGCCATCGTCTTCGCCATCATCGCGGGCCTGAAGGCGAACGAGGGCCAGCTCTACAAGTACCCGGTCAACATCCGACTGGTGAAGTAGCGCGCCGCTTCGGGCCCAGCGGACACGGGCCAGGAACACTCGGGCGGGCCAGGCGCGAAGGCGCGGGCCCGCCCGTCGTTTTTTCAGCCGCCGATGCCCATCATGGACAGCAGCGTGGCGCCGTTGCCGGGCTCGGTGAAGCGGTGGCCCTCCGGCTTGTCACCCAGCGCCCGGCGGATGGCCACCGCCAGCTCCTCGTCGCTGGCGCCGCCGCGGATGAGCTGGTGCAGCGGCGCCTGCGCCCGGCCGCCCAGGCAGCTGCGCAAGTCGCCGTTGGACGCCACGCGCACGCGGTTGCAGCTGCCGCAGAAGTTCTGGGTGAGCGGGGAGATGAAGCCCACGCGGCCCCCGGGCGCGCGCCAGTAACGGGCCGGTCCGGCGGCGTCGCCCGTGTCATCGGGCTCGGGCTCCAGCGGCAGGCCCGAGGCCTGGAGCCGCTCCACCAGCTCCGCGGTGGGCACCGGCGTGCCCTGGCCAAAAGGCATCAGCTCGATGAAGCGGGGCGTGACGCCGCGCGCGTGCGCATAGGTGACCAGGGCGGGGGCTTCCGCGTCATTCACGCCGCGCATGACGACGACGTTGAGCTTGAGGGACGCGTAGCCGGCGCCCGCCGCCGCGTCCAGGCCTCGCAGCACCGCGTCGAAATCCCCCTGCTTGGAGATGCGGCGGAACGTCTCCGCCAAGAGGGTGTCCAGGCTCAGGTTGAGCTGGGTGACGCCCGCCTCGCGCAGGGGGCGGGCGAGCCGCTCCAGGTGGCTGGCATTGCTGGTGATGGCCAGGTGCTGGATGCCGGGCACCGCGGAGATGCGCCGGGCGATGTCCAGGATGTCCGGGCGGATCAACGGCTCGCCGCCGGTGAGCCGCACGCGGCGGATGCCCATGCGGGCGAAGACGGAGGTGATGCGCTCCAGCTCCTCGGGGCCCAGCAGGTCCCGCTTGCCGCCCCACGAGGCGGGCGAGCAGTAGTTGCACCGGAAGTTGCACCGGTCGGTGATGCTCAGCCGCAGGTACGTCATCCGCCGCCCCTGCGCGTCCAGCAGGGGCGGCGCCAGCACGGAAGGCGGAGGCTGGAGGGTGGGGGCGGTCATCTCATCCAGCCAGGCTCACCCCTTGTTGCCAGCCGCCGAACGAACGACGCCCGGCTTGGGCGCGTCATCGTCGCTGGCGGGGTGGCCGGGCACGGCGGCGTCCACGTCGTCGTCCAGGTCCGTGAGCCGGGCCAGCTCCGCCTCGGCGTCATGGGCGTCCTGCTCGGCCTGTGGGAGCTGGAGCTTCTTCAGCGCCATCTCCTGCTTGATGCGGATCAGCCCCTCCTCGCCAATGTCGAGGAACGCCCGGACGACCTCCGGATCGAACTGCGTGTTGGCGCAGCGTTTGATCTCCTGGATGGCGTTGGTGAACGTCGTCCCCTTGCGGTACGGCCGGTCGCTCGTCATCGCGTCCAGCGTGTCCGCCACGGCGAAGATGCGCGCGCCAATGTGGATTTCGTGCCGCTGGAGGTTGCGCGGATAGCCGGCGCCGTCCCAGCGCTCCTGGTGCGACAGGACGATGGAGGCGGGCGTGTCCAGGAACGGAATGGCCTGGATCATCTGGAAGCCGATGTCCGGGTGCTTGCGCATCTCCAGCCACTCGTCCGGCGTGAGCTTGCCGGGCTTGAGCAGCACCGCGTCCGGCACGCCAATCTTCCCGATGTCGTGCAGCAGCGCGCCGCGTCCAATCTCCTCCATCTCCTTGCCCTGGATGCCCATGCGCTGCGCGATGGCGGACGTGTAACTGACCACGCGCTGGGAGTGGTCGCTCGTCTCGTGCTCGCGCGCGTCCAGGGCGGCCACCAGGGCCAGCAGCGTGTTCTGGTACGTGTTGGCGATGTCGCGCAGGGCGCTGCGCAGCTCCGCCGTCCTGTCCCGGACCTTGCGCTCCAGCTTCTTCTGGTAGCGCTTGCGGGCCATCTCGATGCGGCGCTTGGCCAGCGCCCGCTCAATGGCCCGGATGAGGTCCGTGAGCTTGGGGGGCTTGAGCAGGTAGTCCACCGCGCCACGGCGCAGGCAGTCCACGGCGGACTCGGTGTCACCGTAGCCCGTGAGCATGATGACGGAGGTGTCGGGGAGCCGCTCGCGGAGATTCTCCAGGAGCCAGAGGCCGTCCTTGCCCGGCATCTTCATGTCGCTGATGACGAGCGGAGTCTCCTCCTCGCCCGCCAGGTCCAGGGCCATCTCGGCCCCGTTGGCGACGACGCAGTTGTAGCCTTCCTCACGCAGCAGGACGGAGATGACGTCGCGTACGGAGTCGTCATCGTCGACGATGAGGATTCGGGGTGGGGCAGGGGGGATGGCTTCCACGGCGAGCGATTCTAGAGGTTTCCGGGTTTCATTGGCCAACGACTACGGGAATTTACCATCGGATCAGGCTCCACGGCTGAGCGAACGGGCGGCCTGGCGAGGGGACGGCCCCTGGCGGCAGGTGGGACAGGCAGTCACAGCGCCCCGTCCGCCCCCGACCCTTCACGTCGGGTGGCCTCAGGTGCGGGGCAGGGTGGGCGCGCGGTCGTACCGGAAGGGGGCCAGGTCCACCGAGGGCCGCTCACCTAGCACGGCCTGTGCGACGAGCTTCGCGGTGATGGGGGCCAGGAGGATGCCGTTGCGGAAGTGGCCCGTGGCCAGGAAGAGGCCGGGGAAGGGGCCTTCGCCCAGGAAGGGCCGCTGGTCCTCCGTCCAAGGTCGGAAGCCCGCCCACGTCTCCGTCACGGGCGCCGAGCCCAGCTCCGGGCACAGCTCCAGGGCCATGTCGAGGATGCGCGCCAGCCCCGCCGCGGTCACCTGCTTGTCGAAGCCCACCAGCTCCATGGTGCTGCCCGCGATGACCCGGCCGTCCGCGCGCGGCACCAGGTAGCCCTTCTCGGACGTGACGACGCGGTCCAGCAGGGGCAGCCGTGTCTGGAATTGAACCATCTGCCCGCGCGCGGGCCGCACCGCTCGGGCGTCCACGCCGGCGCCGTGGACCAGGGCGGACCAGGAGCCCGCGGCCAGCACCACCGCGTCGGCGCGCAGCAGCTCGCCGTCCAGGTCCACGCCCACCGCGCGGCCCCCTTCCCGCACCACGCCGCGCACGTAGCCGCCGCGGAACTCCGCGCCCACCCGGGCGGCGGCCATCGTCAGGGCGCGCACCAGGAGCCGGTTGTCCAGCTGATGGTCGTCCGGGAAGTGCGCGGCGCCCACGGCCTTCGCGGACAGGCGTGGCTCCAGCTCGCGGGCCGCGGCGCCGTCGAGCAGCTCGGCCCGCAGGCCCATGCCGCGCTGCCATGCCACCGTGGCGTCCAGGGGGGGCAGGCTGGCCTCGTTGAACGCGACCTTGAGGATGCCGCAGGGCCGGTAGGCCACGTCCACGCCGGACAGCTCACGCAGCTCGGCGGCGAAGGCGGGGTAGAGGCCGCGGCTGCGGAGGCACAGCTCCAGGAAGGGGCCCGGACCGTCGGACTCCATCTGGGGCGCGAGCATCCCCGCCGCCGCGCTGGAGGCCTCCGCGCCTGGAATGGAGCGCTCCAGCACGACGACGCGAACGCCGGCCTGCCGCAGCCGCAGCGCGATGCCGCAGCCCATGATGCCCCCACCCACGATGATGACGTCCGCGACTCGCATGGGCGCTTCCTGCTCGCCCGCGAGGGTGTTTGCAAGCGTCGCGCGGGCTCCACCCCGGGCCCGGTTGACGGCGCGGCGGTTTGTCGTTACTCATACGGCGATGCTCTCCGCGTCCCTTCACCATCACCATGCGCATCATCGGCTCGGCCCCGACGGGACCGTTCGCCATGCGCATGCCTGGGTGAGACGCTAGACGCACCCACCACGGCACCTGCCGCAGCGACCGAAGGCCCGTCCCCCCAGGACGGGCCTTTTTTCGTTTCCGCGTCGTTGTCTCCTCGCAGTCTTGAAGGTTCCCCATGCTGCTGAAGATTGCTCTGCCCAACAAAGGCCGCCTCTCGGACGAAGTACGGGAGTTGTTCAATGACGCGGGCCTGGAGGTGCGGGCCCGGGGTGAGCGCGCGCTCACCGCGTCCCTGGGCGGAGAGTTCGAGGCCATCTTCGTCCGCGCCCAGGACATCCCGGAGTTCGTGGCGGATGGCGCCGCGCACGCGGGCGTCACCGGTTGGGACCTGGTGTGCGAGTCCGGGCGCGAGCTGGACCTGCTGATGGACCTGGAGTTCGGCAGGTGCCGCCTGGTGGTGGCGGCGCGGGAGGAGGGCGGCTTCGCCTCGCCGGAGGACGTGAAGGAGGGCATGCGGGTCGCGTCCTGCTTCCCCCGGTTGACGCAGGAGTACTTCGCCCGGCGGGGGCAGCGGGTGGCGGTGGTGCCTGTGTCGGGCGCGGCGGAGATCGCGCCCCACCTGGGCATCGCGGACATCGTCGTGGACCTGACGTCCACCGGCTCCACGCTGAAGATGAATGGCCTGCGCGAGGTGGCCACGGTGCTGGAGTCCAGCGCGCGGCTGGTGGCGTGCAAGGGCAATCTGGTGGACGCGCAGCGGAAGCTGGACGAGCTGAAGCAGGCGCTGGGCTCGGTGCTGGCGGCGCGCGGCAAGCGCTACCTGATGGCCAACGTGCCAAGGGGCTCGCTCGTCCGGGTGCGCGAGGTCCTCCCGGGCCTCAACGGCCCCACCGTGGTGAACGTGCTGGACGGCGGCGACTTCGTGGCCGTGCACGCGGTGGTGCCGGCGAAGAGCATCTACCGCACCATCAACGCGCTGAAGGCCCTGGGCTGTGAGGGCATCCTCGTCACCCGCATTGAAAGGTTGATGGCGTGATGGCCGCCCTTGCTTCGTCGACCCTGAGGTACCGCGGTCCTTTGTCCTCGCTCGCTCGGGAGGACTTCCGGCGCCTGCTGGACCGGGCGAGTGGCTCCGATGCCCGCGTCGCGCTGCGCGTGCGAGAGCTCATCGCCCGCGTGCGCGCGGAGGGAGACCAGGCGCTCTTCGAACTCGCGCGGCAGCTCGACCGCGTGGAGCTGACGGCGCTGGAGGTGCCGCGAGACGTCTGTGCCGCGGCGCTCGCCGGATTGGAGCCATCGGTCAGAGACGCGCTGGCCCGGGCGGCTCGCAACATCGCCCTGGCGCACGCGCCGCAGAGGCCACAGTTGGTGGAGGTGGAAACGGAGCCTGGCGTGCTCGTGGGCCGGCGGCCGGATCCGCTGGGCCGCGTGGGGGTGTATGCCCCGGGAGGCCGCGCGGTGTACCCCAGCAGCGTCCTGATGGGCGTGGTGCCCGCGAAGGTGGCGGGCGTGGGTGAGGTCATCGTGTGCTCGCCGCCGGGGCCCGATGGCTTGCCACACCCCAGCGTGCTGGCGGCGGCATCCCTGGCGGGCGCGGACCGCGTCTTCTCGCTGGGCGGCGCGGGTGCGGTGGCGGCCATGGCCTATGGCACGGAGAGCGTGCCGCGCGTGGACCGCATCGTGGGGCCGGGCAATGCCTACGTGGCCGAGGCCAAGCTGCAGGTGGTGGGCGCGGTGGCGATTGAAGCGCCCGCGGGCCCCAGTGAAATCCTGGTCGTGGCCGACGACACGGCGAACCCGGCCGCGGTGGCGCGAGAGATGTTGGCCCAGGCAGAGCATGATCCGGAGGCGGCCTGCGTCACGCTGGCGCTGGGCGACGCGTTGGCGGACGCCATCGCCGCGGAGGTGGAGCGACAGGCCGAGCGCGCGAGGCGGTGGGAGATTGTCACCTCGGCCCTGGGCTCGCGCGGCGCGGTGTTGACGGTGGCGTCCCTGGAGGAAGCCTGGCCCTTCGTGGCGGACTTCGCGCCGGAGCACCTGCTCATCGCCACCGCGACGGCGCAGGACGACCTGGGACGGGTGCGCAACGCGGGCACCGTCTTCCTGGGAGAGCGTTCGTCAGTGGCCTACGGCGACTACATGACGGGCTCCAACCACGTGTTGCCCACGGCGGGGTTGGCGCGGGCCTACTCGGGGCTCAACCTGCTCGACTTCTACCGGTGGACCACCTACCAGCGCGTCACGGCGGCGGCGGCGGCGGCGCTGGCGGAGGACGTGGGGCGGCTGGCTGACAGTGAAGGCCTCTTCGCGCACGCGGACGCCGCGCGCGCCTGGAGGCGGCCATGATTCCCAGGCGGGCTTCGTATCGGGACATTCCGCTGTACGCGCCTTCGAAGCGGCCGTGCCGGGTGGACCTGAGTGACAACACCAACCTCTTTGGTGTGCCGCCCTCCGTGGAGCGGGTGCTTGTCTCCACCGCGTCCCGCGTCCCGCGCTATCCCCCGGGCTATGCGCCGGAGCTGCGCCGGGCGCTGGCGGCGTCCATTGGCGCGGCGCCCGACGAGATAACGACGGGCTGCGGCTCGGATGACGTCATCGACTCGGCGCTGCGCGCCTTCCTGGAGCCCGGGGACACGCTGGCGTTCCAGGACCCGACCTTCGTCATGGTGCCGCTGTTCGCCAAGGTGAACGGGCTCAAGGCCGTGCCCGTCCCGCTGAAGCCGGACTTCGACGTGGACGCGGACGCGCTGCTCGCCACGGGGGCGAAGGTCATCTACCTGTGCTCGCCCAACAACCCCACAGGCACCGCGCTGTCGCGGGCGGCGGTGGAGCGTGTCGCCGAGGACGCGCCCGGCATCGTCATCATCGATGAGGCCTATGCGGACTTCGCGCCGGGGAAGGCCTTCCTCGACCTGGCGCGACGGCGGCCGAATGTGCTGGTGACGCGCACCTTCTCCAAGGCCTTTGGGCTGGCGGGGCTGCGGGTGGGGTGGGGCGCCGGCTCGCCCGAGCTGGTGTCGGAGGTCGAGAAGGCTCGCGGACCCTACAAGCTCACCAGCGTCGCGGAGGCGGTGGCCGTCTCGGTGCTGAACGATGACGCGCAGTGGGTGCGAGCCCGTGCGGAGGAGGCCGTCGCCTGTCGCGAGCGGCTGCGCGGCGCGCTGGTGTCGCTGGGCCTGTCGCCGCTGCCATCGGAGGCCAACTTCCTGATGGTGCCGCTTCCGGGCGCGCTGGCCGTGGCGGAGCGGATGCGGGAGCGGGACGTGAATGTGCGGGCGTTCCAGTCGCTGACGGGCGTGGGCGACGCGCTCCGAGTCGGTGTGGGGCCCTGGCCGTTGATGGAGACAGCGCTGGCGGCGCTGCGGGAGGCGTTGCGATGAGAGTCACCTTGTTCGACTACGGCGCGGGCAACCTCCACTCGCTGGCCAAGGCCCTGGCCACGGTGCCGGGCGCGGAGGTGCGCGTACAGGAGGACCCCTTGCGCGCGCTGGACACCGACGTCCTGGTGCTGCCGGGGGTGGGCGCCTTCGGGGCGGCGGTGGCGCGGCTCGAGCCGGCGCGTGAAGCCATGCGAGCGGCACTGGAGCAGGGCCTGCCGTGCCTGGGCATCTGCCTGGGCATGCAGTTGCTCTTCGAAGGCAGTGACGAAGGCGCGGGCGCCGGCCTGGGCTACTTCGCGGGCCGGGTGACGCGGCTGACGGCGAAGCGCGTGCCAGAGATTGGGTGGAATCAGGTCGACGAAGAACGCACGCTGGCGGGAGCGCGGCTGGACACCGTGTACTACGCGCACAGCTTCGTCTGCCGCGCCGCGGATGCTTCGGTGGTGACGGGGTGGACGACGCACGAGCAGGACCGCTTCCCGGCGGCGGTGCGAAGGGGGAGGGTGGTGGGCGTGCAGTTCCACCCGGAGAAGTCCTCCACGGCGGGCGTGCGCTTCGTCCAGGCTTTCTTGCGGGAGGTGACGTCGTGATTGCGATTCCCGCCATCGACCTGCGCGAGGGCGCGTGCGTCCAACTCGTGGGCGGCTCGTATGCGGCGGAGAAGGTCCGGGTGGAGGACCCGCTGGAGGCGCTGAAGCAATGGCGCAGCCACGGCTTCCGCGCGTTCCATGTCGTGGACCTGGACGCGGCGCTGGGCAAGGGCTCCAACTCGGACGCCATCTTCCAGCTGACGGCCTACGAGCGCGGGCTCACCTTCTCGGTGGGCGGCGGCGTGCGTGATTCCGACCGGGTGGAGGCCGTCCTGGCAGGCGGCGCCGAGTTCGTGGTGGTGGGGACTCGCGCCATCGAAGACGCCGCCTGGCTGGCGGACATCGCGAACCGCTTTCCCGACCGGGTCGTCGTCGCCGCGGACGTGAAGGGGCGCGAGGTGGTGACGCGAGGCTGGACGGCGGGGAGCCACCGCGACATCCGCGAGGTGCTGGCGTCCTTCGAGCCCTTGCCGCTGGGGGGCCTGCTCGTGACGGCGGTCCACAAGGAGGGGCAGCTGTCGGGCGTGGACCTGCCGCTGATGCGGGAGGTGGCGAGCACCAGCCGGCACCGCCTGTACGCGTCGGGTGGCGTGACGACGATGGAGGACCTGAGGGCCCTGGCGGAAGCGGGCGCCTACGGGGCCGTCATTGGCATGGCGTTGTACACCGGAAGACTGGATGCGAGCGCAGTCGCTCAGGAGTTCGCGGGATGACCACTGTCATTCGGGAGACGAAGGAGACGCAGGTTCGGGTGGAGTTGTCGCCGGGCAAGGGCGTCACGAACGTGGACACGGGGCTGAAGTTCTTCGACCACATGCTGGCCACCTTCGCGCGCTACGCGGGGTTGGACCTCACGCTGCATGCGCGGGGGGACCTCACGCACCATGTGATGGAGGACGTGGCGATAACCCTGGGCACTGCGGTGCAGCAGGTGATTCCGGCCACGGCCGCGCGCTTCGCCGAGCGCACCATTCCCATGGACGACGCGCTGGTGCAGGCCTGCCTGGATGCAGGGGGACGCTTCTATTACCAGGGCCCGTTGAAGAACCGGCTCTACGAGCACTGGATGCGCTCGTTCAGCGAGCACGCCCGGGTGACGCTGCACCTGCGGGTGCTGCGCGGAAAAGACAGCCACCACGCGACGGAGGCGGCCTTCAAGGCGCTGGGGCTGGCGCTGCGGGATGCCATGGTGGATTCGGGCACGGTGTTCAGCATGAAGGGCGCCGTGTCCCTGGAGGTGAAGTGATGCTCACGCGACGGCTCGTCGTCTGTCTGGACGTGAAGGGCGGACGCGTGGTGAAGGGCGTCCAGTTCGAGGGACTTCGCGACGTGGGTGACCCGGTGGAGCTGGCCCGGCGCTACGAAGCGGAGGGCGCGGATGAGGTGACGTTCCTGGACATCTCCGCCAGCGCCGAGGAGCGGGACACGTTGTGGGAGTTGGTGCGGCGCACCGCCGAGCAGCTCTTCATCCCCCTGGCGGTCGGCGGCGGGGTTCGCACGGTGGAGGACGTGGGCCGGGCGCTGCGCGCGGGCGCGGACAAGGTGAGCATCAACTCCGCGGCGGTGGCCAATCCGGCGCTGCTCACCGCCTGCGCGGAGCGCTTCGGCGCACAGTGCGTGGTGGCCAGCATCGACGCGAAGCGAGACGGCGACCGCTGGCGCGTCTACACCCATGGCGGCAGGAGGCCCACGGACCTGGACGCGGTGGCCTGGGCGCGTGAGTGCGTGGCGCGAGGGGCCGGGGAAGTGCTCCTCACCAGCATCGACCGGGATGGCGCGCGGACGGGCTATGACCTGTCGCTGACGCGGGCCGTGTCGGAGGCGGTGGCTGTGCCAGTCATCGCCTCGGGCGGCGCGGGCAGCGCGGCGCACGTCCGGGAGGCGTTCCAGGAGGGCGGCGCTGACGCGGCCTTGGTCGCGGGCATCCTGCACGACGGCCTCACCACGGTGGGGGACATCAAGGCGCTGCTCCGCGAGGGCGGCCTTCACATTCGGAGCGTGGCATGACGGACTCGGGAACCCTGATGCAGGCCGCCGCCGAGGTGGCGCGGCTCGCGGGTGACGTGGCGTTGGGCTTCTTCCGCGGTGGCGTCGCGGTGGACACGAAGTCGGACGGCTCTCCGGTGACGGTGGCGGACCGCACGGCGGAGTCCCGTGCGCGCGAGTGGCTGGAGGCGCGCTTCCCCCAGGACGGCATCCTGGGCGAGGAGTTCGGCGAGACGCGGCCGGGCGCGAAGCGCCGGTGGATTCTGGACCCCATCGACGGGACGAAGACGTTCATCCGCGGTGTCCCGCTGTGGGGCACGCTGGTGGCGCTGGCGGAAGGCGAGCGCATCCTCGTGGGGGCCGCGTACTTCCCCGCGGTGCGTGAGCTGCTGGTGGCGGCGCCGGGGCAGGGCTGCTTCTGGAATGACCGGCGCGCGGCCGTGTCCACGCAGGCGGAGCTGTCCAAGGCGGTGGTGCTGTCCACGGATGCGCGCTTCCCGGTGTACCCGGAGCGCGGGGCCGCCTGGCGCGCGCTCGCGCGGGACGCGGCCGTGGACCGCACCTGGGGGGACTGTTACGGCTACCTGCTGGTGGCCACCGGGCGCGCGGAGGTCATGGTGGATGAGCTGCTGTCCCCCTGGGATGGCGCGGCCTTGCAGCCCATCATCGAGGAAGCTGGCGGTGTGTTCACCGACTGGACGGGCCGGCGGACCGCGTTCGGCGGAAACGGTATCGCCACCAACGCGGCCATGGCACGCGTGGTGCGGGAACGGCTCGGCGCCGTGGAGACACGTTGATGCTCGACCTGGACGCGCTCGACTTCGCGAAGGGCAACGGACTGGTGACGGTCGTCACGCAGGACGCGAGCACGGGTGACGTGTTGATGGTGGCGCATGCCGACCGGGAAGCCCTGGCGCGCACGCTGGCCACCGGAGAGATGCACTACCGGTCGCGCACGCGCGGCCTGTGGCACAAGGGCGCATCCAGTGGAAACGTCCAGCGCGTGGTGGCGCTCCGCGCCGACTGTGACGGTGACGCGGTGCTCGCGCGCGTGGAGAAGGCGGGCCCCGCATGTCACACGGGGACGGAGACCTGCTTCGGGCCTGGCCGCTGGGATGCGCTGAGCGCGTTGGATGACACCCTCGCCCGGCGCGCCGCACCCGTGGACCCGCCCGATGATGCGCCCCCGAGCTACACGCGCCGCCTGCTGGAGGACCGCAACCTGCGCTTGAAGAAGCTGGGCGAGGAGGCCGCGGAGTTGGTGACCGCGTGCGCGGACGCGGATCCATCACGCGCCGCGGAGGAAGCGGCGGACGTGCTCTACCACGTGCTCGTCGCCGTCCGGCCGCTGGGCCTCTCGCTCGACGACGTGAAGGCGGTGCTCGCCAAACGCGCTTCGCGCTGATTCACCTCTCATGTCCGCTTCACGACAATATCCGGCGAATCCTGGAGATGACGCAGGCGTATACGTGTTTTCCCTGAGTGTCGGTGTCGGTGCGGTTGAATTTGTCCGTTTCCGCTGCAGGGCAGGCCCACGGTGCCGGGCGAAATGAAGGCCGGTTCAGGTGTCGCGCACTTCAACGAATGGAGTGTTCCTGCTACAGATCCGACGGCACGGCAGCGTGGCATGCCGGGCGGGTGCCGGTCCGGCGCTCGCCTCACCGGAGGCATCGTGAACGGCCCTACCTACAAAGCGGAGATCATCGACCGAGTCATCTTCTCCCGCTGGGAGAATCCTCCGACCAAGGAGGACGTGACGCTGGTGCTGGCGCAGATGCAGGAAGCGGCGACGCGGCTCAACACGAACCTCATCTACGTGGGGTCGGTGAGCTCGAAGTCGAAGGTTCCCGACGCGAACGAGCGCGCCGTGCTCAACCAGTTCCTCATGGATGCCCGCCGCACCTGCGTGGAGCAGGCGTGGCTCGTCTACGAAGGCACGGACCTGCAGCACAACCTTCAGCGCGTCATCATCTCCGGCGTGCTCATCCTCACGCGCACCTTCGACAACTTCCTGTCGGTCGCGAAGTCGGGTGACTCCATCGTCAAGGACGTGAGCGCGGTGCTGAAGAAGGACGCCGCGCCGCTCTTCACGATGGCCAAGGAGCGCGGCCTCATCGCCTGACGTCGGCGGCGCCTTCAACGGGCGCCGTGGACCTCCAGCTCCTTCAGCTCGGTGTCCACGCGCTCGGGGAAGACGCTCACCGCGTCCACGTCGCGCAGCGGCACCTGGAGCGGGCACTGCTCCCACTGACCCGTGCCGTTGAAGCGGCACACGGTGGGGTTGACGAAGGCGAAGTCCTTCTCCGGGTCCTTCAAGCCCACGCCTTGCGGCGTCCGGACGATGGCCCGCACCGTCCCCGGCCCCGTGGCGCGGACCATCACCGACACGAGCTGCTTCAGCGTGGGCGCGTAGCTCGCGCGCAGCGCGCCGTCCGCCTCCCAGCGCTTGCTCTTGCGCGCCTGTCCTACCGGGACGCCTGTGTTCTCGTCCTGGTCGAACGCCTGGAAGCCGGGCTCGGTGCCTTCAATCCGGTCCGGCTTCATGGCGCTCGTCTCGGGAGGAGTGGGGCCCGCGGCCAGGGCGATCAGCGCGGGCGTGGGCGCCACGAGGTTCGCGGCGGCGGCGCGCAGCAGCGCGTCATCCAGGAGTCCTGTCCGTGAGCAGCGGGGCGCCAGCGCTCCGGCGAGCGCGAGCACGGGTTGCCGCACGGTGAGGCCCGACTGGGCCGCGGGCGCGATCCCCAACTGGACGAGCGAGGCACACGCCCCTCCCAGGCCTGCCCCCGCGTGCTCCAGATTCCATTTCGCGCTCGCGGTGTCGGCATGCGGACCCACCGCGGCGCTCAGCAGGGCCTGTCCCACGGCCTGGGCGCACGAGTTGGCGGCGGGCGGGCAGCGCTCACACAGGCTGGCCAGCAGGCCGCGCAGCGGTGTGGCTTCTCCTTCGGATAAGGGCGAGCGGGCGTCCAGGGCCGCGCCCAGCGCGCAGGCGCGGGCGGGCGGCTGACGGCATGCGTCGAGCTGCTGGCGGGCCTCAGCCAGGGCCCGGGGGGCCTGGGGCGTGCGGAGGGCGCTTTCGAGGGCCCGCTCCAGCGTGCGGCACTCCGGGGTGGAGGCGGGAGCGGGGGCTCCGGCCGGGACGTCACCCGCCTGGGCCGTTCGCGCTGGCCGAGGACCGGGCGCTTCCTCCTGGTGCGTCACACACCACAGGCGTCCGAAGGCGATGAGTGCCACCAACATCAAGAGGAGGGTTCGGAGCGGGAAACGGCGCACGAGCAAACTCCTTGATTCCAACCGGGACCGGGGGTTATCAGCCCCACCGGGTTCCATCCGCAATAATTACGGAGGCGTGCGTGGCTGAGACGTTCGACGTGGTGATCATCGGTTCGGGCCCCGGCGGCTACGTGGGCGCCATCCGCGCGGGTCAGCTGGGCCTGAAGACGGCCATCATCGAGAAGGACAAGCGGCTGGGTGGCACCTGCCTCCATCGCGGCTGCATCCCGACCAAGTCCCTGCTGTGGACCGCGGAGCTGTTCCACCACGTCCGCGAAGCGGCTGACTTCGGCGTTGATGTGAGCAGCCCGGCCATCAACTGGCCCAACGCGATGAAGCACAAGGACAAGATTGTCACCAAGGGTGCCAACGGCATCGACTTCTTGATGAAGAAGAACAAGGTGACGGTGGTGAAGGGCCACGGCCGCATCGCCGGCAAGGGCAAGGTGGAGGTCACCGCCGAGGACGGCTCCAAGCAGGTCCTGGAGGCGAAGAACATCATCATCGCCACGGGCTCGGTGCCCAAGTCCCTGCCCAACGTCCCCGTGGACCACAAGCGGGTGCTGAACAGCGACTCCATCCTGCAGATCGACCGCGTCCCCAAGAGCATCATCGTGCTGGGCGCTGGCGCGGTGGGCTGTGAGTTCGCCTCCGTGTTCAACCACGTGGGCAGCAAGACCGCCATCGTGGAGTACCTGCCCGCGCTGCTCCCCATCGAGGACGCGGACATCTCCAAGGAGCTGGAGAAGATCTTCAAGCGCCGCGGCATCGACGTGCACACCGGCTCCGCGGTGGAGAAGGTGGAGCACACGGCGGACGGCGTGCGCGTCACCATGAAGGTGGGCAACGAGACCAAGACGCTGGATGCGGAGATCCTCCTGTCGGCGGTGGGCCGCTCGCCCGTCACCGAGGACGTGGGCCTGAACAAGACGAACATCCAGGCCGAGCGCGGCTACATCAAGGTCGATTCGATGCTGCGCACCTCCGAGCCGAACGTCTACGCCGTGGGAGACATCATCCCCACGCCGATGCTGGCGCACATGGCCAGCGCGGAGTGCGTGGTGGCCGTGGAGCACATCGCCGGGAAGAACCCGCAGCCCATCAACTACGACCTGACGCCGTCGGCCACGTACTGCTACCCCGAGGTCGCCTCGGTGGGCCTGACGGAGAAGAAGGCCAAGGAGCGCGGCTACGACGTGAAGGTGGGCATCGCTCCGATGGGCGCCGTGACCAAGGCCGCCATCTCCAACGAGGCCACCGGCATGATCAAGATCGTGTCGGACCGGAAGTACGACGAGGTCCTCGGCGTGCACCTCATCGGGCCGCACGCGACGGAGCTGCTGGCCGAGGCGTGTGTCGCGCTGAAGCTGGAGATCACCACCGAGGAGCTGGCCAACACCATCCACGCGCACCCGACGCTCTCGGAAATCGTGCACGAGGGTGCCGAGGCCACGCTGGGCCACCCGCGCCACTTCTAGGCGGCGGTGCCTCGCTTGAAGTCCCAGGGGCCGTCCCGGTGTGCCGCGGACGGCCCTTCGTATTTCCGGCCCACGCGGCCGCGCGAGGTGACGCTCTCCTGACTGGCCGCCCTCACGGGGGCTCCTGGCCTGTGCCCAGGCGCCGGGGGCATTAGTAGAGAGGCGACAACTGGCGGACGACTGGTGGATGCTGACGCCTTGCGTCAGTGGCTTCCGCTTGAACGTCCTCCGTCCAACCCATAGAAGGCCCGCGATCCATGGCGACTCCCGACCGGTTCCCTCTCCCCCAGGTGACTGAGACCACCCGCAAGCCGGAGTGGCTGAAGGTGCGGCTCCCGCACGGAGAGGGCTACGAGCGGGTCAAGGCCATCGTGAAGCGCACGAAGCTGGCCACGGTGTGCGAAGAGGCCCGCTGCCCGAACATCGCCGAGTGCTGGGGCGGTGGCACCGCCACGGTGATGCTGATGGGCGAGGTGTGCACGCGCGCGTGCCGCTTCTGCCACGTGAAGGTCGGCGCGCCTCCGCCGTTGGATCCAATGGAGCCCATCCATCTGGCCCAGGCGGTGAAGGAGATGGACCTGGAGTACATCGTCGTCACGTCCGTGAACCGGGATGACCGGCCGGACGGCGGCGCCAGCCACTTCGCCTCCGCCATCCGCGAGCTGCGCCGGGAGAGCCCGCGCACCATCGTCGAAGTGCTCATCCCTGACTTCAAGGGCGTGGAGCAGGACCTGACCACCGTGGCGGAGGCCAGGCCCCACGTGGTGGCGCACAACGTGGAGACGGTGGAGCGCCTCACGCCGACGGTGCGAGATCGGCGCGCGAAGTACCACCAGTCCCTGCGCGTGCTGGAGTACCTCAAGCACCGCCCCGAGGGCCTGTACACCAAGACGTCCGTCATGGTGGGCCTGGGGGAGACGGACGCGGAGCTGGAGCAGACGTTCAAGGACCTGCGCGACGTGGGTGTGGACGTGCTGACGCTGGGCCAGTACCTGCAGCCGTCGCAGTACCACCTGCGCGTGGAGCGGTTCGTGACGCCCGCGCAGTTCGAGGCGTACAAGACGCTGGCCGAGTCCTACGGCTTCCTCTACGTGGCCTCCGGTCCGCTGGTGCGGTCCAGCTACCGGGCCGCTGAGTTCTTCATGAAGGGCCTGATGGAGCGCGAGCGGATCGAGCGGCTCGGCTGAGCGGTGACGCTCCGATTCATGGCTTGACCCAACACCCCTGCTTCCCGGAAAGACGACTCCATGGCGATCTTCGAATTCAAGCTCCCCGACCTTGGTGAAGGCGTGATGGAGGGTGAGCTGGTGAAGTGGCACGTGAAGGCGGGGGATTCCGTCAAGGAAGACCAGGTGCTCGCCGAGGTGATGACGGACAAGGCCACCGTCACCGTCCCCGCGCCCAAGGCGGGCCGTGTCGTGAAGACGCACGGCAATGAAGGCGACCTGGCGAAGGTGCACCAGCTCCTCGTCACCCTGGAGGTGGAGGGCGACGCGCCGGCGCAGTCCAGTGGCCATGGCGAGGCCAGCGCGGCTCCCGTGGCCGCGGCGCCCGCGGCGGGTGGCCAGGGCGGTGGGGCGCCCGCCTCGGCGTCCAAGGTGCTGGCCACGCCGGTGACGCGGCGGATGGCCCGCGAGCACGGGCTGGACCTGGCGGCCATCTCCGGCACGGGGCCGCAGGGCCGCGTGACGAAGGCGGACGTGGTGGCGGCGCTGGAGGGGGGCGAGAAGAACGTCGTCGCGGCTCCGGCCGAGCAGAAGGCGCGTCCCGCGGCTCCGCCGGTCAGCTCGGGCGCGGCGGACGAGCGCGTTCCGCTGCGGGGCCTGCGCAAGAAGATCGCCGAGAAGATGGTGCGGTCGAAGTTCACGGCGCCGCACTTCGCCTTCGTCGAGGAAGTGGACGCCACGGAGCTGGTGGCCCTGCGCGCGCGGCTGAACGCGCAGCTGGCGGCGGCCGGTGAGAACACCAAGCTCAACTACCTGCCGTTCATCATCAAGGCGACGGTGGCGGCGCTGAAGAAGTTCCCGCACCTGAATGCGAACTTCGATGAGGCGGCGCAGGAGCTGGTGGTCCGCGGCGAGTTCAACATCGGCATGGCGGCGGCGACGCCGGACGGCCTCACCGTGGCGGTGGTGAAGAACGCGGACCGGCTGACGCTGGCTGACCTGGCGCGTGAGACGGCTCGCCTGGGCGCCGCCGCGCGTGACCGCAAGCTGAAGATGGAGGAGCTGACGGGTGGCACCTTCACCATCAGCTCGCTGGGGCAGAGCGGCGGTCTGTTCGCCACGCCCATCATCAACCACCCCGAAGTGGGCATCCTGGGCGTGCACCGCCTCAAGAAGCGCCCGGCTGTGGTGGGGGACCAGGTCGTCGTCCGCGACATGATGAACCTGTCGCTGTCGTGCGACCACCGCGTCATCGACGGCTCGGTGGCGGCGGACTTCACGTACGAGATCATCAAGTACCTGGAGAAGCCGGACCTGCTGTTCCTGGCCATGGCGTGAGGTGAGCGCCGTGGCAGGTCCACGCCCCCGACGTGAGGGGCGTGGTGGCCCTGGAGCCGGGCCGGGAAGCGCCTGACGCTGGGGCTCGCGTTCAAGGGCCGCGCGCGGGGGCTTCGAGCCGGTTAGGCTCTCTCCGTATGGCCGAGAACCCTCGCGAGCTGATCCGCGCCGCGCAGTCCGCCGAGACACAGGGGGACGTGGCCCGTGCGGTGGAGTGCCTGCAGAAAGCGGCGGAGCTGTACCGTCAGGCGGGCAATCCGTCCCGCGCGTTGCAGCTGCTTCGTCATGCGCAGCGGCTGGACGGCAGCCGCGCGGACATCGCGGATGCGGTGAACCGGCTGGAGTGGATGCCGGAGCCTGTGCTCGCACGGTCGGAAGCGGACACCGACGACGAAGAGGCCTTGCCTGGGGCCGGGCTGGTGCGTTCCCTGGAGTCGGAGTTGCTTCCGGACGTCGGCCACCGGCAGCGGCTCATCGAGGATGCGCTGCGCGAGGCGACCCTGCACGCCGGCGACGACGCGCCTGGCGACGCCGCCCAGGCCTGGGTCATCGAGACTGCGGTCGCGGAGGACGCGCAGCGGCTCGAAGCGCAGCTTGCGCGTGTCGCGGGCGCGGTCGAAGGCGCCGAGGAGTCCTCGCGCCAGACGGATGCCCCGCCTCGGCGTCGCGGAGAGGCCCGGCTCATCGAGCGCGGCCCCACGCGCGCGGATGCGGCGCTCGACGCGTGGTGCTCCTTCTGTTGCCGTCCACGCACGGACACGGGGGACCTGGTCGCGGGGCCCGCGGGCGCGTTCATCTGCAAGCGCTGCCTGAACGAGTCGCAAGCCCTGCTGGGCGACGTCACCCCGGTGCCTCCACTTACGGTGTCGCGGAGGGGCCGTCCCGCGGTGCCCAGCATGGGGCTCGTGGGGCAGGGCGCGACGCAGGCGCTGCTGACGCAGTCGCTTGAGGCCCACGCGCGGACCCTGCTGGTCGTCGGGCCCGAAGGCAGCGGCAAGAGCGCCTGGTTCCAGGAGCTCCAGCGAGAGGGCGTGGGCGTCATCACCCCCGTCGCGGACCTGGACCTGACGACTCAGTCGCGCGCCCTGCTGGTGGAGGACGTGGATCGCCTGGATGCGTCATCCCACGCGGCCCTGCGAGCCTTCCTGGCCCAGGACCGCCGGCCTGTCGTGGTGCTGAGCGCGAGGGGCGTGGGCATGGAGGCTCGGGGCCTCAGCCTTCGCGGGGCCTCACACAGCGTTCCCGTGCCCACCACCGCCGCGCTGACTCAGGCCGTGCGCGGCACCGTGCCCACGGACCTCCTGGAGCATGTGCAGGTGCTCCTGCCGCTCCAGGTGCCGACTCACGCTGAATTCATGGAGATTGCCCGCCAGCGCCTGGCCTCGCGCGAGCCCGCGGTCTCCGCCTCCGAGGACGTGCTCAAGGCGCTGGCCCTGGAGGCCAGCCGCGCGCCGCGCGCGGGCCATGAGCTGCACGCCCTCCTCAACCGGGTGCCCACGGGAGCGTGGAGCCTGACGCCCACCGTGAAGCCCGCGTCCGCGCGGAAGGCACGAAGGAAGCGAACATCATGAACACCATCACCGTCTACCGGCTGGGCCGTGTGGAGTACGAGGACGGGCTCGCGCTGATGCACCTCTTCAGCGAGTCCCGCCGCCAGGGGCTCTGCGGCGACGCGCTGCTCCTCTTGGAGCACCCGCCCATCCTCACCCTGGGCCGGGCCGCGAAGCGCGAGAACATCGTCGCCAGCGACGCGCGGCTGGCGAAGGAGGGCGCGGAGGTCTTCGAGACCAACCGTGGAGGCGACGTCACCTACCATGGCCCCGGCCAACTGGTGGGCTACCCCATCTTCCTGCTGCCGGAGGGCCGGCACGACGTGCGCCGCTACGTGCGCGACGTGGAACGCGCCGTCATGCAGGTGCTGGCCCAGTGGGGCATCACCGCGGGCCCCATCCCCAAGTGGCCCGGTGTCTGGATTGGCGAGGAGGGCGCCGCGGACGCGCGAAAAATCGCAGCCATTGGCGTGCACCTGTCGCGCTGGCTCACCACGCACGGCTTCGCGCTCAACGTGAACACGAACCTGGACCACTTCCAGCTCATCGTCCCGTGTGGCATCCGCGAAGCGGGCGTCACGTCCATGCAGCGCGAGCTGGGCCGCGCACTTCCCATGACGGAGGTGGAGGAGGCCATCGCCAGTAGCTTCTGCACCGTGTTTGACAGCGAGCGCTTGGACGCGCCGCCACCGCTGCGGACGGTGAGCATCGCGGTGGTGAAGGGCCGTGGCCCCGAAGCGCGGGTGCTGCTCGTGCGCCGGCGCCCTGAGCGGGGGGGCTTCTGGCAGGTCCTCACGGGGAGGCTCGAAGCGGGTGAATCGCCCGCGCGGGCCGCCGCGCGGGAGCTGGAGGAGGAGACAGGCCTCCGCGTGCCGCTGGTGGACCTGGACTACCGCCACGCCTTCGCCCTGGGGGAGGTGCTGCCACCTCGACTCGTGGAGGAGAACGGCTTCGCCGCCCACGTGTCGCCGGGCGCGGACGTGCGCCTGAGCGCCGAGCACGACGCCTTCGAGTGGGTCGACGTCCCCACGGCCTTGGAGCGGTTGCCCTTCCGGGGCCTGCGGGAGACGGTGAAGCGCGCTACAGCTTGATGACCAGGGACTCGCGAGCGGCGATGGCGTCGGGGCGGTGCTTGCGCACCTGACGCAGCAGCCGGTCCATGCCCGCGTCATCGCGTGACGGGTCGTGGTGGAAGAGCACCAGCTTCTTCACCTCGGCCTTGTCCGCCGCGTGCACCGCGGCCTGCCAGGTGGAGTGGCCCCAGCCGGTGCGCGCCGGCCCGGTGCGGCCGTGGTACTCGTCCTCGGTGTACATGGCGTCGTAGATGAGGACGTCCGCGTCCTGGGCGAACGCGTAGAAGGCCGCGTCCATGTCGCTGCCATGCTCCAGGTCGGTGGCGTACACCACCGAGCGGCCCTGGCACTCGACGCGGTAGCCCATGTTGCCACCCGGGTGGTTCAGCTCGATGGTGTGCACCGTCGCCGGGCCCAGCCGCAGCGTCTGCGTGGCGGCCAGGTCCGTGTACGTGAGCTGCGCCCGGAACACGCCGTCCGCCGTCACCGGGAAGTACGGCGGCACCATCTGCCCGCTGAGGAGCTGCTTCACCGACTGCCCATGCCGCGCCGGGCCGTAGACAGTCAGGGCGCTCGTGGGCAGGAACATGGGCCCGAAGAAGGGCAGGCCCTGCAGGTGGTCATAGTGGTAGTGCGAGATGAAGATGGAGCCCTTCACCGGCTTCTTCTTCGCCACCAGCGCATTCCCCAGCGCGCGCGCGCCGGTGCCCAGGTCGAAGATGAGCAGCTCGTCCCCGCAGCGGACCTCCACGCAGGGGGTGTTGCCGCCGTAGCGCTTCGTGTGCGCGCCCGGTGAAGGAATGGAGCCGCGCACACCCCAGAAGCGCACCTCGAAGGGCACGCGGGCCTGGTTGCGCGTGACGGTGTTCCGCCGCCGCGCGGGGGGCTTCTCAGCCGGCTTTGGCTTCCGTGTCGTCGTCCTCGGCGAAGAGCTCAATCAGGTGCCCCGTACGCTCGCGCTTCGTCCTCAGGTAGTCGACGTTATGCGGATTGTGCTCGGTCCGGGAAGGGATTCGACGCCGGACGGGAATGCCTTCTTCGACCATGCCCGCGATCTTCAGCGGATTGTTGGTCATCAGGTCCACCGAGCGCACATCCAGGCTCCGCAGCATCTCCGCCGCGATGTCATAGGTGCGCAGGTCGTCCGCGAACCCCAACTGCCGGTTGGCTTCGTAGGTGTCCAGTCCCTTGGACTGCAGCGCGTAGGCCTTGATCTTGTTGCCCAGGCCGATGCCGCGCCCCTCCTGCCGCAGGTACAGCACGACGCCCTGTCCCGACTGGGTGATGAAGTCGAGCGAGCGGTCCAGCTGCTGGCGGCAGTCGCACTTCAGGCTGCCGAAGACCTCGCTCGTGAGGCACTCGGAGTGGATGCGCACCGGGACACCCTCGTGTCCTGAAACCTGTCCGACGACGAGCGCGACGTGCTCCCGCCCGTTGCGCCTGTCCCGGAAGACGATGGTCCGCAGCGAGCCGCGCTCGGTGGGGATGTCCGCCTCCGAGAACCGCTCCAGGTGCTGCGTGGGCTTGCGGGTCGGAAGGACCTGAGGTGAGCGTGTGTCCGACATGTCGAGTCCTCTCCAGATGCGGGCCCCTGTTTGGAGTCCTCAGGTTCTCAAGTCAAGGCGGGCTCGAACTTTCGAACACGAGCCCCTACGAGGATGCTCCACGGCGTCCTTCGTTCCTCAGGCCACCCATGAGAGCGGAAGCAGTTCTACCGCGTCCCCATCCGTCAAGCTGCTGGCTTCCCGGGGGAAGTGCAGCAGATGGGTGGCCGCCGCGGCAGAACGCAGGGCACCGGACGTTTGTGTCGCCAGAGGACGGGCCCACAGGTTGCCTTCTCGCCAGGCAGCCGTGACGCGGACGAAATGCGCCAGACCGGAGGGCTTGGACAGCTTGCCTTCCAGGCGTCCGGCCACGCGTCCGGGCCCCACCTGCGCATGCCCCATCAGCTTGCGCAGGGCCGGGCGCACGAAGAGCTCGAACGTCACCAGGGAAGACGTGGGATTGCCCGGGAGCCCGAAGAAGAGCGTGTCGCCACGACGGCCCACCACCAGCGGCTTTCCCGGCTTGATGGCGACGCGCCAGAAGTGCTGCTCCACGCCCAGCGCGGCCAGCACTTCCTTCACGTAGTCGCGCTCGCCCACGGACACCCCCGCGCTGGTGATGACCACGTCGAACCCGTCCAGCCGGGAGAGGGCGGCCAGCACGGCGTCGCGCGTATCCCGGGCGATGCCCAGCCGCGTGGGAAGGCCGCCCGCGCGGCGGACCGCCAGCGCCAGCGACGGCGCGTTGGTGTCCACGATGCGGCCGTTGGGTGGCTCGTCCGCGTGGCACAGCTCGTCGCCAGTGGAGAGGATGGCCACTCGCGGTGCGCGCGACACGGGCACGATCTGCCGGCTCTGGGCCCAGAGGAGGCCCAGCTCGGGGATGCCCAGCGGCGTGCCGCATGCCAGCAGCAGCTGCCCCTCCCGAGCGTCCTCGCCCCGGGGCCGCACGAACTGTCCCGGCCCCACCGCTTCGAGCACGTCGACCTGATCCGCGCCGCCCTGGCCCACGGGCCGCGTCCGCTCCCGCATCACCACCGCATCCGCGCCCGCGGGGAGGGGAGCGCCCGTCATGATGCGGGCGCACACCCCGGGGAGCAGCGCCTGATGGCCCACCGCGCCCGCGTAGAGGGTCTCCCCGACGTCGAGCCGGACGGGCAGGGGACCCGCCAGGTCCGCGCTGCTCACCGCGTAGCCGTCCATGGCTGAGTTGTCCCAGGGAGGGAGCGTACGCTGCGCCGTCACGTCCTCGGCGAGCACTCGCCCCAGGGCGTCATCCAGCGGCAGCCATTCGCTGGGAAGGGGCGCGCACAGGGCCAGGATCCGCGACCGGGCTTCTTCTTCCGGCAGCAATGTGGCGGAGTCGTTCATGCCCGGCTTATAGCCATGCCGTGGCCCTGTGGCTTCGATGCGTTCGCGAACAAAGTCCGTGAGATAATCAAGTGTTAGTTTGACAGTCTACCTGATCATCGTTACAAGCAGCGGTGATCGCGAGGCTTGCCTGCCCTCTGGGTAGGTCCGCCAACCCGTTGAAAGGACACGGGAACTCTAAAGGAGACTGCGTCGATGGCCAAGCCCAAGTCCGGGGCCAAGAAGACGACTCCCGCTGGCAAGGCTGGCGCAAAGCCCGCTGCGAAGAAGGACTCCGCTGCCCGGCTGGATCTGATCAAGAACGCCTCCAAGCGGGCGGCGAAGGCGGCGACGAAATTGGCGAAAGCGGCATCGGACGTAACGAAGGGGGCCAAGAGCGCGGCGAAGAAGGCCGTGCAGGAGAAGGCCACCGCGAAGAAGGCCGCGCCCGCCGGGAAGACGGCCTCGGCCGCCAAGGCGGCGCCACCAGCCGCGAAGGCCCCGAAGGCACCTCCTGCGAAGGCACCTCCGGCGAAGGCGTCTCCCGCGAAGGCGTCTCCCGCGGCGAAGTCCGCCGCGGGTGCCAAGACGGGGAAGGCGAGCGCGGTGCCCGCCGCCCCGCCAGTGGAGAGGCCCCGTCCTCGCGCCACCAAGCTCCCACCCCCGGGCGAGCCGCTCACCAAGCGTGAGATGGAGCAGCTTCTGACGGCCGGCGAAGGCCGCGGCGTCACGGGCGAGGGCAGCCTCAAGGGTCGCTTGGTGGTCACCAACGACATGCCGCACCTGGTGGTCGTCGGGCGCGACAAGCGCGAGCTGACCTTCCTCCTCCAGGGCCCGGATCAGGAAGTGCTCCCGGCCTACCTGGACCACAAGGTCTCCGTCAGCGGGCTGATCCGCAAGACGACCAACCACGCTGGCGTGGTGGACGTGCGCAAGTACTCGGCCAAGAAGCCAGACGCGGAGGTGGTGGAAGCCACCCCGGTGGAGACGGAAGCGCGGCTGCGCTACCTGTCACCCGGCGAGGTCTCCATGGTGACGGCGGCCGGCATGGGCGCGGGCATCAAGGGCTTCGCGGGCGTGCGTGGCAACCTGGAGATGACGGGCGAGGAGTTCGTTCTCGTCGTGTCCAACGGCGGCACGCGCCAGCAGGTGTCATTCATCATCGAGGGCAAGTTCGCCACCAAGGCCCTGCGCAAGCACGTGGGGCACACGCTCCAGGTGCAGGGCGTCGTCGACAAGACGTCCGGCTGGGGTGGCCGCATCCACGCGGAGAACGTGGAGCCGCGGCCGTCCGAAGCGCGCGCCGTGTCCCGCGATGAGATGGAGCTGGTGCACATCGAGGGAGAGGTTCCCGCGTCCGTGGACGTGCGGCTCAACCACGGCCTCACCGTGCGCCTGCCCGAACATCCCGGCTTCACCTGGGCCATCGAGCCCACGGTGGCCAAGCGCGTGGGCCTGCGCGAAGCCAACTTCGAGCCCGCGCCCGAGGACGGTGCCGGCACCCGCGAGTTCTTCTTCACCCCTCGCAACCCGGGCACCTTCGAGGTGGAGTTCTTCCTGGCCAAGGCGCTGTCGCCTGGCCTGGTGGACCGCTCCTTCAAAATCAACGTCACGGTCAAGCCCTGAGGGTCGCCGCCCCGCCCGGAGCAGGTTCCGAGGGGCGGCCGGTCGCCGGGGGGTTCCCGTTCGGCCGCTTCGGGCTTACCCGTTCCCGTAGCGGCCGAGCCGCGACCCCACCGTGAGCCTTTCTCCAGAACACCTCAAGCAGCTTCTCTCTGACGCAGACCACCCGCTGGGCATCAAGGAGCTTCTCCGGCTCGCGGGCCTGCACCCTGGGCAACAGACGGAGCTCAAGCGCACCCTGCGCGAGCTCGTCCGTCAGGGCGACATCCTCAAGGACGGCAAGCGCTTCGTGCCCCGGCATCCGTCACGGCGCGAGGCCGACGTGCGTGCAAAGGAGCAAGGCGCTCCCGAGGCGTGGCGTCAGCGCGGCGCGGAAGGGCCCCGCGAAGGCGGTCCGAATCGAGGGCCACGGCAGGCAGGACCGCGTGCGGCGGGCCCTGGCGGCTTCGCGGGCCGCCGGCCTGAGCCGGGGGCGCGCGGCAAGCGCGCGGGCTGGCAGGAGCGGGGCCCGGGGAGTGAGCGCCGGGGCGCCTCGAAGCACGGAGGGGGCTTCCGGCAGGAGCGGGCGCAGGGGCCCGGCCGCCGGGGCAGCTTCAGCGAGGCCGAAGGTGATGGCCTGCTGGAAGGCATCCTCCATGTCCACCGGGATGGCTTCGGCTTCGTGCATCCGCTGTCGGCGGAGGGAGGGGACAACGTCTTCCTGCCGCCGCACGAGGCCCAGCGCGCGCTCGACAATGATCGGGTGGTGGTGGCTGTCTCGGGGCGGCCTCCGCGCCTGGAGGGCCGGATCATCCGGGTGGTGCAGCGCCGTCGCGAGCTGGCGGTGGGCACCTACGTCGTGAAGGGCCGCTACGCCGTGGTGTACCCCACGGATTCGAGCCTGCCCGGCCCCATCCGCGTGCCGCTGACGCAGATGGCGCGCGAGGGGGACCTGGTGAAGGTCCAGCTGGGCATCGGTGCCCAGATGTTGGACCCGGACCGGGGGCTGCACGGCGAGGTGGCCGGCTCCCTGGGCAAGCCCGGCACGCCGAGCGCCGAGGTGCTGGGCGTCGCCTACTCGCAGGGGTTCTCCGACGAGTTCCCGCCGGAGGTCATGGGCGAGGCGGACCGCTACGCGGTGACGGTGTCGGAGGCAGAGGCCCGCGGCGAGCACCGGCGCGACCTGCGCGCCATGCCCCTCATCACCATCGACGGTGAGGACGCGCGCGACTTCGACGACGCTGTCTACGTGGAGGACGGCGCGGACGGGTGGCGGCTGGTGGTGGCCATCGCGGACGTGACGCACTACGTGTGGGAAGGCAGCGCGCTCAACGCGGAGGCGCTGCGGCGCGCCACGTCCGTGTACCTGCCGGACCGCGTGCTGCCCATGCTGCCGGAGCGGCTGAGCAACGGCATCTGCTCCCTGCGCCCGGACGAGGACCGGCTGTGCATGGTGGCAGACCTGACGTTCGACCGCCGGGGCCACCGCCGCTCCTACGACTTGTACCCAGCGGTGATGCGCAGCGTGGCGCGGTGCACGTACAACGAGGTGCAGGACGTCCTCGACGGCAAGGACGTGCCGCACCGCAACGCGCACAAGCCCCACTTCGAGCGGCTGATGTCGCTGGCCCGCGCGCTGATGAAGATGCGCAAGGCGCGCGGCGCCATCGACTTCGACCTGCCCGAGCACAAGGTGGTGCTGGACGAGGAAGGCCTGCCCGCGCGCATGGACAAGCGCGAGCGCAAGGACAGCCACCGGCTCATCGAGGAATGCATGCTCGCCGCCAACGAGGCGGTGGCGACCTTCTTCCAGGACGAGGGCCTGCCCACGGTGTACCGGTTCCACGGAGAGCCGGACCCGGAGAAGCTGGCCACCTTCGCCGCGCTGGCGGAGGCCTATGGCTTCAAGATGCGCGTCGAGGACGGCGTGTCGTCGAAGGAGCTGGATGCCTTCGTCAGCCAGCTCCAGGGCCACCCTGAGCAGCGGGCGCTGAACCAGCTCCTGCTGCGCTCCATGATGCAGGCCGTGTACACGTCGTCGCGCGTGGGCCACTACGGCCTGGCCGCCGAGCACTACCTGCACTTCACGTCGCCCATCCGCCGCTACCCGGACCTGCTGGTGCACCGGCTGCTCAAGGCCCACTGGGCGCGGAAGGGGCGCAAGCCGACCCCGTCGATGCTGGAGCGCGAGGAGGACCAGCTCGAGGACATGTCCGCGCAGTGCTCCGAGCGCGAGCGCGCGGCGATGCAGGTCGAGCGGGAGGTGGTGTCCTTCTACGCGTGCCTGCTGATGAAGGACCGCGTGGGCGAGGAGTTCGCCGCCACCGTGGCGGCCATCACCGACTTCGGCTTCTTCGTCGAGCTGGACGAGGTGCACGTCGAAGGCCTGGTGAAGGCGGAGACGCTGGGGCCGGGGGCGAAGCTGGACAAGCTGACGCACTCCCTGGTGTACGCGAATGGCCGCCGGGTGCGCGTGGGACAGAAGCTGCGGGTGCGGCTGACGTCCGTGAACGTGACGGCGAAGAAGCTCGACTTCGAGGCGCTCCAGTTCGAGGGCGAGGCGCTGCTGCCCCGTGTCGAGGCGCGGGGCCAGCAGCCGCACCGGCGCCGGGCGTGGACGGCCGAGGCGCCGCCGCACCGCGAGCGGGATGAGCGGCGGGAGCGGGCAGGGCGCCCGGGCCGCCGCGAACGCGAAGCCTCCGAGAGCCGGGGCGCGCCCGCGTCCCAGGCGCCTCGCGAGGAGACCGGCGCGGGACGTCCACGTGGGCGCTTCTCCCGCGAGGGCCGTCGTGAGGAGGCCGCACCGCACCGGAAGGAGCCTCGGTTCCCGCCCAGGGCACCGGAAGGACAGGAGCCTCCCCGTTCTGAATCGCCCGCGTGGCCCAAGCGCAGGACGTTCATCCGCCCGGAGCCACAGGCGCCGGCGCCTGTGTCCGCCGAAACGGCCGAACCGCTTCCGCCCGAAGCGCCGCCCGCGCCGTGGGAAGTGCCGACAGGGGATGACGCCGCCCGGTCTCCGCACCCGGGTTTCGACCGGATCCGCGCGTTGGCGTCCCAGCGTCAGCCTGGGTCCGAAACCCGCGGCGCCTCCCATGGACGGTCGTTCCAGAAGCAGAAGCCGCAGGGCGGACCGGGACCCCGGTTCCCCGCGCCCAAGCCCAGGAGCGAGTCCGAGGACGACATGGTCTTCTCGATGGAGCCCCCGCGCCCTGCTCAGCCCGAGCCGCCCGTCGAAGCGCCCGAGCGGGCCCACGACAAGCCCGTGACGGCGGCGCCCCTGCAGGCGACGCCGGAGCCCGTCCGGGCCGCGCCTGTGGACGTTGATGCGCCGAAGCGCAAGGCGACGCGGAAGAAGACCGTGGTGAAGGCGGCGCGGCCCCCGGCGCGGAAGAAGAGCCCGGCTGGAAGCGTCAGGAAAGCCACCGCCAAGAAGGCCAAGAAGCCCGAGAAGCCCAAGAAGGCCACGGCCAAGGCGAAGAAGGCCGTGCCCGCTCGGTCCGCGAAAGCCACCAAGGCGGCCGCGTCCAAGCCCAAGGCGAAGGCGCCGTCGAAGAAGGCCGCGAAGCCGTCCGTGGTACGTGCCACGAAGTCAGCGAAGGCTTCGGGGACCGCCGCGAAGAAGAAGGCGCCTTCGGGGCGCAAGAAGCGCTGAGAGCGACGCGGGCCTCACCTTCATGGGGCCCGCGACTTCAGGAGGCAACGTGAGCGTCGTCCGGTTGCTGGGTGTCATGCTCGCCATCGCGGGCGCCGTTTTGCTCTGGTCTGGGCTCAAGGCCCGGGACTCGCTCGCGGAGCGGGCCACGGAGTTGTTCACCGGCCGGAACACCGACCGCACCACGCTGTATCTGGCGGGTGGCGGCGCGGCGTTGGTGGGCGGAATCCTGATGGTGCTCGCGGGCGGAGGCAGACGGCGGCGCTGAGCCGGGCGTCGCGCGGCGAAGCGTCGAGCCGCCAGCGCGGTCCTCCTCGGCGACGGCGTGGGCCCCGTGGCGACAGTGGACATGCGCCGTCACCGCGCGCACGGGGCTCACGTGAAGGACTGGCGTTTCGCCTACGCGTTCAGCAGCGCGGCGTGATGCCGGAGGTGGTCCTCCATGAAGGTGGAGACGAAGTAGTAGCCATGGTCGTATCCTTCCTGGATGCGCAGCGTGAGGGGCTGGCCCACCGCGTCGCAGGCCTCGCGCAGCAGCTCCGGCCGGAGCTGTTCCGCGAGGAACTTGTCCGTCGTTCCCTGGTCCACCAGCAGCGGCGGCAGGCGGACCTTGCTGGACCGCAGCAGCTCCGTGGCGTCGTAGTCCCGCCACGCCTCCTGGTTGTCGCCCAGGTAGCCGGTGAAGGCCTTCTGGCCCCAGGGCACGCGCATGGGCGCGGCGATGGGCGCGAACGCGGACACGGAGCGGTAGCGCCCCGGGTTGCGCAGCGCCGTCACCAACGCGCCGTGGCCGCCCATGGAGTGACCGAAGATGCCCTCACGGTCCGCCTGGGCGGGGAAGTGCGCGGCGATGAGCGCCGGCAGCTCCCGGGTGATGTACGTCCCCATGCGGTAGCGCGCCGACCACGGCTGCTGCGTGGCATCCAGATAGAAGCCCGCACCCACGCCGAAGTCCCACGACGCCTCCTCGCCCGCATAGCCCGCGCCACGCGGACTGGTGTCCGGTGCCACCAGCATCAGCCCCAGCTCCGCGGCCACGCGCTGGGCGCCGCCCTTGATGAGGAAGGTCTCCTCGGTGCACGTGAGGCCGGCGAGGTAGTAGAGCACCGGCACCTTCCGCTCCCGCGCCTGGGGCGGAGCGAAGATGCCGAAGCGCATGTCGCCGCCGCACGCCTCGGAGGCATGCCGGTAGAAGCCGACGGTGCCCCCATGGGAGCGGTGCTCGCTCAGCAGGGTGGGGGCCGCCGTCATGAGTACTTCACCACGCTGCGGATGGACTCTCCGCGGTGCATCAGGTCGAAGCCCTTGTTGATGTCCTCGAGCTTCAGCGTGTGGGTGATGAGGTCGTCGACGTTGATCTTCCCGTTCATGTACCAGTCGACGATCTGCGGCACGTCCGTGCGGCCACGCGCGCCGCCGAAGGCGCTGCCCTTCCACACGCGCCCGGTGACGAGCTGGAACGGACGGGTGCGGATCTCCTGCCCCGCGCCGGCCACGCCGATGATGATGCTCTCACCCCAGCCGCGGTGGCAGCACTCCAGCGCCTGGCGCATGGTGTTCACGTTGCCAATGCACTCGAAGCTGTAGTCCGCGCCGCCGCCCGTGAGGTTGACGAGGTACGGCACCAGGTCCTCGCCAATCTCCTTCGGGTTGACGAAGTGCGTGAGGCCGAACTTCTCCGCCATCGCCTTGCGGCCGTTGTTGATGTCCACGCCGACAATCATGTCGGCGCCCACCATGCGGGCCGCCTGCACCACGTTCAGGCCGATGCCACCCAGACCGAACACCACCACCTTGGCGCCGGCCTCCACCTTCGCCGTGTACACGACGGCGCCAATGCCCGTCGTCACGCCGCAGCCGATGTAGCAGACCTTGTCGAAGGGGGCGTCCTCGCGAATCTTCGCGACGGCGATCTCCGGCAGCACCGTGAACTGCGCGAAGGTGGACGTGCCCATGTAGTGGTGCACCGGCTTGCCGTGCAGGCTGAAGCGGCTGGTGCCGTCCGGCATCAGGCCCTTGCCCTGTGTGGCGCGGATGGCCGTGCACAGGTTCGTCTTCTGGGAGAGGCACGACTTACACTGGCGGCACTCGGGCGTGTAGAGCGGGATGACGTGGTCGCCCTTCTTCACCGACGTGACGCCCGGCCCCACGTCCACGATGATGCCGGCGCCCTCGTGGCCCATGATGGCGGGGAACAGCCCCTCCGGATCCTGCCCGGACATCGTGAAGTCGTCCGTGTGGCAGAGGCCGGTGGCCTTCAGCTCGACGAGCACTTCGCCCGCCTTGGGGCCTTCGAGCTGCACCGTTTCAATGCTCAAGGGCTTGCCTGCCTCGAGCGCTACCGCTGCGCGGACGTCCATGGTTCTTCTCCTCGAATCGTTGAGGCGGCGCAGGTTAGGTCAGCGAGCCCTGGACCGCGGGCCAAAAAGTCAGCGGGCCGCCATAGGCTGAAACACGAAGGGCCCGGAACCGGCTCGCGGTCCCAGGCCCCTGTGGACTGTCCAGAAGGTCGCGGAGGGTTACGGCGCGGGCGCCGCCGCCTTCGCGGCCTTCTGTGCCTCACCGAACTTCTTCGTCATCTCCGCGAACTGCGCCTGGTACTCGTCCATGCGCTTCTGGTGCTCCTCGGCGCGGGCGGTCGCTTCGGCGACGACTTCCTTGTTCTTCGCGTTCTCAGTCACCTCGGAGAGCGCCATCTCCTTCTGCTGCCGCTCGAACTCCATCAGCCGGCCCATCACCACGCGCTTGTTGAGATAGGTGTTGGCGGAGTTGGGGTTGAGGGCGAGGACCTGGTCGTAATAGCTGAGCGACTTCTCCAGGGACTCCTTGATGATGGGCGCACCCATGGAGCGGGCGCCGCCGCGCTGCGCGTAGATCTCCGCGATCCACCCGAGCGACGCCTCGTCCTTCGGCTCCAGCTTGAGGGCCTCGTTGAAGTACTTCTCGGCCTCCTCGGTGGTGCCGCCGGTCATGTGCATGCTGGCCAGCGTCCGGTAGATCTCCGCCTTCTCCGCGGGCGTCGTCTTGAACTCGCCCATCTTCAGGACGGCCTCGGAGGCCTCGTTCATCTGTCCCAGCTGCATGTGGGCGAAGGCCTTCTTCTCCCAGACCTTCTCCTGCTTGGGGTCCGCCTGGAGCGACAGCGCGTAGGCCGCGGCGGCTTCCTTGAACTCCTTCTTGCTCAGGTGGTTGCTGCCGGCGATGCGGTGCTTCTTCGCGGTGTCGTCCTCGGCCTTACACCCGACGACGGCACCACCCAGCGCGAGCGCTCCGACCAGCAGACCGACTTTTCCCAGGCGCTTCATATGTGTGCCTCTCAAGATTTTTGGAGGACCCACCCTCACGGGTCCTGATTTTGCGGGGAGCATACCCGAAGTCGAGCCGCCGGGGCCCTTCGCCCGCTGGCCTGCTCCCTGGTGAGCAGGCAGGCCGCGCACCGGATGTCCCAGTGCGTCATGCCGTCAGCACGAGCTTCACCAGCTCCGGCGGGCTGCCGACGCGCATGGGCGGTCCCCAGAAGCCGCAGCCTCGGCTGACGTAGATGTTCGAGTCACCGTGCGCGTACAGCCCCGCGGAGTGCTCCCACGCCAGACCAATCAGCATGGTCATGGGCATGAGCTGTCCACCGTGGGTGTGCCCCGAAAGCTGCAGGTCCACGCCGCGTTCGGCCGCCACCTTGAAGTTCGCCGGCTGGTGCGCCAGCAGCACCGCGGCGCGGTCGGGACTCCGCCCCGCGAGCGCCTGGTCCAGGTCGTAGCCCTTCTTGTTGCGCCGTCGGCCGCCGCTCCAGTCGTCCACGCCCACCAGGTCGAAAGAGGCGCCCTTGTCACCGATGGGGACGTGCCGGTTGCGCAGCACCTCGATGCCGAGTGACTCCAGGAACGCGGACCACTCCTCGTCGCCGGAGGAGTAGTCGTGGTTGCCGGTGACGAAGAAGCTGCCGTAGCGGGACTTCAGCGCGGCGAGCGCGGCGACGTGGCCGCCGAGCGAAGCCACGCCACCGTCCACCAGGTCTCCGGTGATGGCGAACAGGTCCGGGCGCAGCGAATTGGCCTGCTGGACCAGGGCGTCCATGTAGCGGCGCTGGATGAAGTGGCCCACGTGGATGTCGGTGAGCTGCACGATGGTGAGCCCGTCCAGCGCCCTGGGCAGCTTGGGAATCTTCACGGCCAGCTCGGTGACGAGCGGCGGTGAGAAGGCACGCCAGCCGCCAAAGGTGGCCAATCCGCCGCCCGCGACGAAGGCGCTTCCCGCCACGGCCTGCCCCAGGAAGCGCCGCCGGTCTTCGTCCACGGTGGTGCTGGGCACGGGCGTGTCAGGCGCGGGCGAGGCGTGGGGCCGCAGCCGCTTTGTCAGGGCCGCGAGTCCCTGGCCCACGTCCGTCAGGAGCAGGGCGGTGACGAGGCAGAGCGCCACGCCCATCCACGTGTACACCGCCATGGTGAGCAGCCCTTGGGCGCTCTCCGGAAGCAGGCCCAGCACGGTGCGCCGGTTCCCCATCACGCCCGTCATCACGACGAGCACGGCCAGCGCCAGCCGCCGAGGCAGGCGGCCAGGCAGCAGGGGCCGGACCAGCCGACAGTACAGATACAGATGGCCCAGCACCGCGCCGAGCCCGATGAGCATCGAAAAGGAGAAGAGTCGCACCGGTAGGGATGAAGGAGCGCGGGAGAAGCCACACGGTACCACGGCTCGGCCCACGGCAGGCGGGGCGCCTGGGTGGAGGAGCGGACGACCAGGATGTGGAGGCCTTCGAGCGGGGGACCGCTCGGCGCGACCGAGCCGTCCCCACGGCGACCTCAGAGCACCCAGGCTCGCCGGGTGTTCACGTCACTCTTGAAGCGGTAGTAGGGGTTGCCCGAGTCCTGCACGACGAGGGTCTCCGTCCCGTCGTCCAGGATGGCGGTGACCCGGATGTCGTTCAGGTTCCAGTTATCACCGGTATCAAAGGGGTTTGACTGTCCGGACTGAAACCGGATCGCGAACTCGCGCATGTTGCTGTAGAGGACGAGCGCGGGGAGCTCGACTTCCACGGTGCGCGTCGACCCGTTGGGCCAGCTGACGCCGTTGTTCAGGTTCTGGCTGATGGAGACGTGGTTGCCATTGAGCGCCGTGTAGCTGAACTCGGCGAAGGCGTTGCTCGCCTGGCGCAGGTCGTCGCTTCCGGTGACGATGCGGACACGAAGGTGCGTCACCTGCCGGTCACCATCCACGGCGTGGGCCTTGCCAGGTGTCATGACGAGCAGGGCGACGGCCAGGGTTGCCGTGAAGGCCGCCGCGAAGCGCTTGGAGTACATGTTCGGCGTGTGGGTCGTGTTCATGTGGGACTTCTCCATGCCAATTCGGAGATGGGTGTGTGTCATTGACTCGGTGCACGAGGCCCGCGAGCCGATAGGGACCCTGCCTTGACGGGCTTCGCGTGAACACTGCCAAAGTTTTTGCACTGCCCGGACCCCGCGGCCGTGGGGCATTGCGCTGGGATGGCGAGACACGCGGTGCTCATCCTGGTCGTGGCCCTGTTCCGCGCGGCGGCGTTCGCCGCGCTCCCACCCGAGGGCTTTGGCGGGCATCCAGAGTCCCTGCGCATCCGGCTGGTGACCATTGGCCCCGGCGCGGACCTGCACCAGCGCTTCGGCCACAGCGCGCTGTGGGTCGAGGACACGCGCCTGAAGACAGGTCTCCTCTACAGCTATGGCACGACGTCCATCGCGAATGGGGGGCCGGTCCGCTTCCTCCTGGGCCAGCCGACGTTCTGGGCGGCGCGCCTGTCCGTGGAGCGGACCTTCCTGCTGTATCGCGCGCTGGCGCGGTCCATTGACGTGCAAGACCTGTCGCTCACGGTGGCGCAGCGTCAGCGGCTCCTGGCGCGGCTGGAGCGTGATGTCCAGCCCGCCTCGCGTGAATATGCCTATCACCCACTCAGGGACAACTGTGCGACGCGTGTGCGGGATGTCCTTGATGAAGCATTGGGTGGCGCGCTCCGGGATGCGCTCACGGAGCCGGCGCGCGCCACCCAGCGAGCGCTCCTCCGGCGATACGTCCAGACGCAGCCGGTTACGGAGCTGCTCCTGATGTCATGGCTGAACGACGCCGTGGACGCGCCCGCGACCCAATGGGAGGCGGCCTTCCTTCCTCGGGAGCTCGCCAGGTTGCTCATGGGGGTGTCCTATGTGGATGGCTCCGGCAGGCGCATCCCGTTGGTGAAGCGCGAGGGGGGGGCGTCCCCGTCCATTGACGGGGCCACCCCTGTCGGCGCCGGCTGGGAGGGGGCCGCCGCCTGGGGACCTGGCGTTGGCGGCGCGGCCCTGGCCGTCATCCTCGCGGTCCTGCGCGGGCGCGGCACGCACCGGGTGTTCCAGGTGCTCTTCGGCCTCTATCACGCCGTGTTCGGGCTCACGCTCGGCGCGGCGGGCGTGGCGCTGGGTGGTTTGATGCTGTTCTCCAGGCTCGACGTCATGCAGCGCAACGAGAACCTGTTGCTGGCCAATCCGCTTGCCTTCGGGTTGCTTCCGCTGGGCATCCTCATGATGTCCGGCAGCGGGCGCGCGGAGCGCTGGGCACGCGGATGCGTCTGGCTGCTCGTGGCGGGCTCGCTGCTCGCGGTGGTGCTCAAGCTCTTGCCCTCATTCGACCAGGACAACCGCGGGCCCATGGCCTTGTGGCTGGTGGCGAACCTGGGACTGGGGCTCGCTCACGTCTGGCGGTTGCGCCGGCCGTCCGTTGCGCCTGGCTGCGAGGTGGGGCCCGCCGCGGGAGAGCGGGAAGGGGCCCGCGGAGCTACCCGCTGGACGGCAGCGTGACTTCGACCCGTGCGCCTCCCTCGGGCGGGTTGCAGGCGCGCAAGGTGCCGCCGCTTGCCTCGACGAGCCCGCTCACCAGGAGCATGCCCAGCCCAGACCCCTCTGGCTTGGTCGTGCCGCCTCGGGGGCGCTCCCCCTCCAGCAGCCCTGGCTGGAAGCCCGGCCCGTCATCGCTCACGCTGAGCAGGACGCGGTGCAGCGCCGGGTTTGGCGCCACGCTGATTCGCACCGTGCGCGCGCCTTGCCGGCCATCGCCTTCACAGGCGTTCACGAACAGGTTGGTGACCACGTGCGTGAACCCGCGCTCTCCGCCGACAACGCGGACGCAGACGTCGTTGGCGGCACGCCCCAGGCCCGCTGCTCCTTCCAGTTCGAACCGGACCCGGGAGAACCTCGTCTGGACGACCTCCATGGCGCGGCGCAGCGTGGCGCTCACGTTCACCGCCGTCGCGTCTTCAATCACGGTCAGCTCGCCCAGCGTCCGGGTCTTCACGCTCTCGATGAAGCGGGTCAGCTCACCCAGGTCCTGGACCAGGGCGCTCGCATGGCCGGGCGCGCTGGCGCCCATGGGCTCGCGGAGGAGGAGGTCGGCGCGCAGCCTCGCCGCGGACAGCAACGTGCGCACGTCATGGTGTTCGCGCAGCAGCGCGCGCAGGTTCGTGCGCGCACGCTCGATGTGGGCGCTCGCCGTCCCGGCATCGAGGACCAGCCGCCGTGCGATGCCACAAATCACCGAGGCGACGATGCCCGCGCTGCCGATGAAGATGAACAGGAGCAGCAGCTCCTTCGCCCCATAGGTGGCCTTCCCGGCATTGACGTGGAGGTCGAGCGCCGTCAGGCCCCCCATCAACAGGAGGTTGGCCGTCGTCCCAATCCACGCGGCCGCGGGCGACAGCCGCAGCGCGGTGATGAAGGCCACCGCGATGGCCGCCGCGGGGTCCGGCATTCGCAGCAGCCCGGTGTAGTGAGGGCCATGCCAGAGCACCGTGGAGAGGAGGGACGCATGGGCGAAGACGGCGTCCAGCACCGTGGAGGCCACGAGCAGCTTCGCGCCAAACATCCGCCGCCGGGCCGCCCACAGCGCCAGCGCCGACACCGCGATGCTGCCCAGCAGCAGGGGAAGCTGGAGCCAGGCCGCCGCGGCGCCGCCCTCGGCGTGGGCTCCACCCAGCGCCAGGAAGCGCGCCAGGATGAGGGCACAGAAGACCATCCGGACCCCGCTGACCAGCGCTTCGCCCACGTTCGAAGCGTCGGACAGGACCCGCTGCGCCATCTGCTCCAGCGCCGGCGGTCGAGGACTCAAAGACATTCATGGTAGGTTGCCATGGGTGGGGCGGGTCCGACATCTCCTGGTCGTCGAGGACGCCTCGCGTCTGGCGCGTGCGATCGAGGAGGCGCTGCGCGCTCGCGTCGAGCGGTGCACCCATGCGGCTTCGCTCGCCGCGGCACGTCAGGTCCTCCAGCATGACGCGCCCGACGCCGTCATCCTGGATGTCAGCCTTCCGGATGGGGAGAGCATCGAGCTGCTGGCGCCGCTGTGTGGGTTGGAGCCGCTGCCGCACGTCATCGCCATCAGCGGGACGGCGACGGCGGAGCAGGCCTTCCAACTGGCGCAGGCGGGCGTGCGTGCCTTCCTTCCCAAGCCGCTGGACCTCGCGCGGCTGGAGGCCGTCTGGTTGGAGACGTTGGCGCGCCCCCCCGACCTGGTCACCGCGCTCCGGGCGAGCGCGGGACGGGTGCCGCTGCACGGCTTCGAGAGCCTCGTCCGCGACACATTGGTGGACGAGGCCCTGGCGAAGTCCGACGGGAGCGTGCGCGGGGCCGCGAAGCTGCTCCGAATCTCACGCCAGCTCCTCCAGCACATTCTCAGCGGCCGGAAGTAGGACGCCAAGTCAGGTGCGGGCTTCGCGCTCACCTCGGGTGCCCGCGGCCTTCAGGTCCTCGATGATGGCGCGGCTGAAGTCCTCGAGGTCGTCCGGCTTGCGGCTGGTGATCCAATTGGCGTCCCGCACCACCGCCTCGTCCTTCACCTGGACATTGGGGATGCGGCGCAGGTCATGCTGAATCGTCGTCCACGCGGTGAGCGTCCGTCCATCCAGGATGTCCGCGGAGATGAAGAGCTGGGGCCCGTGGCACACCGCCGCGATGAGCTTGCCGCGGTCGTCGAACGCCTTCACGAACTGGACGAAGCGCTCGTCGGCCCGGAGGTTGTCGGGCGAGTGCCCGCCGGGGATGAGCAGCATGTCGAAGTCCTGCACCTGGACGTCGTCGATGCTCCGCTCCACGCGGAACTTCTCCCTGCCTTGCTTGCCCGCGACTTCCTCGCCGGCCTTCTTCCCGATGAGGACCACCTCGTGGCCCTCCTGGCGCAGCTTGTCGTAGGGAACTCGCAGCTCGGAGTCCTCGAAGCCACTGCCCACGATACACGCGATTCGCTTGCCATCCGCCATGTCGTCCCTCCTTGAGTCAGGCCCGCAACCATGTGCACCCTGTGCAGTCCTGGCCCGGAAGGGGAGGGCTTGAAGCGGGACCGGGCGCCGTGCCCGCCGCCTCCTCGGCAGACGGACAGGCGCCCGAAGCCGCCACGTCCCCGGCTACTCGTAGCGGAGCGACTCGATGGGCGCGAGGCTCGCCGCGCGCCGCGCCGGCCAGATGCCGAAGAACACGCCCACTGTCGCGGAGAAGGCGATGGCCACGATGATGGCCTCGGGCGCCACCACCACCGTCCAGCCCGCCATGCGCTGGAGCATCGCCGCGCCGCCAATGCCCAGCATGAGGCCCAGCGTCCCTCCGGCCAGGCACAGCACCAGCGACTCCACGAGGAACTGGAGCATGATGTCCATGCCGGTGGCGCCCAGCGCCTTGCGTAGACCGATCTCGCGCGTCCGCTCCGTCACCGACACCAGCATGATGTTCATGATGCCAATGCCTCCCACCAGCAGGGAGATGGCGGCGATGCCGGCCAGCAGCAGGGAGAACGTCTGCGTCGTCTCCTGCATGGTGTTGAGCAGCGAGGCCTGGTCGCGGATGTTGAAGTCCGCGGGCTGCTCCGGGCGCAGCCGGTGCTCCCGCCGGAGCTTCTGGTCTATCTCCGCCATCGCGTCGTCCATGGACGTCTCGCTCACGGCCTGCACGGCGATGGAGCGGATGCGGTCGCTGCCCATGACACGGAACTGCGCGGTCGACAGCGGGATGTAGAGGCTCTCATCCGGGTTGTTGAAGCCCTGCGCGCCTTTTTCGGCCAGCACGCCAATGACCTCGAAGGGAATGCCCCGGATGCGGATGGACTCGCCCACCAGGGACGCGGTGTCCGTCAGGCCCAGCTGCGCGCCCGCCAGCGCGCCCAGCACCACCACCCGGCGGCGGCCCTTGTCCTCCGCGTCCGTGAAGAGCCGGCCAGTCGTCATCTCCCCCTGGTTGACGCGGAAGTAGTCCGGCCAGGTGCCCACGACGGACAGGTTCGCGTTCTTCGCGCCGTGCTCCACCTGGAAGCGCGACTCGATCTCCGGCGCCACGGCCTGGATGTGGCGCGCGTTCTCCCGAAGGGCCTCCGCGTCGTCGATGGTCATCGACGCCTGGGCGCGAATCATGCCGCCCGTGAAGGCCTGACCCGGGCGCACCGTGAGGACGTTGGTGCCCAGCCCCTGGAGCCGCTGGGCCACCGAGCGCTGCGCTCCTTCGCCCAGCGCGACCATGGTGATGACGGCCGCGATGCCGATGACGATGCCCAGCATGGTCAGCAGCGACCGCAGCTTGTTGGCGAGGACCGCATCGAATGCGACCCGGATGATTTCACCCATGACGTGTCCTCCTCGTTGGCGTGGGGGTTAGGGCCGTCCGCGCGGGCCACCACCCGCGCCGGGAATCACGCCGCTCGTCCTCTGGCGCATCCGCTCGGTGCTCTGCTGCTGCTGCTGCTGGAGCTTCGCCACCGTGATGAGCACCACCTCCTCGCCCTCGTCCAGGCCACTCACCACCTCCGTGCTCTCCCAGTCGCTCAGCCCCAGGGTGACGCGCCGGGGCTGCGGGCCGGTGGGGCCCTGCACGAAGACGACGCCCTGCCGCGTGTCCGTCGCGCCCTGGACCTCCTCGCGAGCCCGGCGGCCCGCGCGGCCCTGGCCTCCGCCGCCCTGGCCTTCCCCCATGCCACCCTGGCCCCTGGCGGGCACCGCGCCCGGCCCGGTGCCGCTTCCCACCGCGGCGGTGGCGCCCACGCCGGCCTCTCCCACGGCCGACACCGTCGTCGCTCCGGACGGCGCGCCCGGGGTGCTCGGAGCTCCCGGCGGCCGCATCACCGCGCGCAGCGCTTCTTCGGAGACACCCACCGCGGCGGCCGCGGTCCGGGCATCCCGCACGCCCACCACCGCGCTGTTGGGCACGGTGAGGGCGTTGCGCCGGCGGGAGATTTCAATGGCCACCTCCGCGTTCATGCCCGGCCGCAGCAGGCCGTCCGGGTTGTCCATCCGCACCAGCACCGGGAAGAGGGTGACGTTCTGCTCCACCAGGGCCTGCGGCTCAATCTTCACCACCTCGCCGATGAAGGTGCGGCCCGGGTAGGCCTCCATGGTGACGCGCGCCCTCTGGCCGGGCTTGATCTGCCCGACGTCCGTCTCATCCACCTTGGCGCGCACCTGCATCACCGACAGGTCCGCCATCTTGAACAGCGCGGTGCCACCGGACACGTTGTTGGTGGCGGAGGCGATGATGACGCCCGGCTGGATGGTCCGCTCCAGGATGGTTCCGGGGCTGCGCGCGATGATGGTGACGTCCCGGCTGCGCTCACGCGCCAGCTGGAGGTTCGTCTCCGCCCGCACCTTGGTGGCCCGCGCCGTCGCGGACGCGTCCACGGCCGTCTCGTATTCCTGCTGCGTGACGTAGCCGTCCTTGCGCAGCGTCTCCATGCGCTGGCGCTGGGCCTCCGTCGTGTTCAGCCGCACCCGCGCGGACTCCAGGTCGGCCTGGGCCTGCGCCAGCGCGTTCTGCACGTCGCGCGGCTCGATCTCCGCCAGCAGCGTGCCCTTGGCCACGGTGTCGCCCGTGTCGTAGTGGACCTTCAGCACTTCACCGGAGGCCTGGGACTTCACCTCCACGACGCGCAGCGGCTCCACCAGGCCCGCGGACTCGGCCACCACTTCCATGTCCCTGCGCTCCACCACGGCCACCGCCGCCGAGCGCTGGTTCGTCTGGGGCTCCTCGCCGCGCTGGGTGACATACACCCCCGCGCCGAGGAGAAGCGCCGCGCTGCCTGAGATGATCCACTTCTTCGTCTTGCTCACGACGACCTCCCGTTCCCTGTCCCACGCAGCGAGCGTGGCGAAAATTCAGTCCCGATTCCGCTCGTCCCGCTCGATGACGCCGTCCTTCAGGAACAGCACCCGCCGCGCATGCGCCGCGATGTCCGCCTCGTGGGTGACGATCATCAGCGTCTGCCCCTGGCCGTGCAGCTCGCCGAAGAGGGCCATGATCTCCTCGCCCGTGCGGCTATCCAGCGCGCCCGTGGGCTCGTCCGCCAGCAGCAGGGCGGGCTGCGTCACCAGCGCGCGGGCAATGGCCACGCGCTGACGCTGACCGCCGGACAGCTCGTTGGGCCGGTGGTCCATCCGCGCGCCCAGGCCCACCTTGTCCAGCATCGCCGCCGCGCGCTCGCGCCGCTCCTTCCTGGGCATGCGCGCGTAGATGAGCGGCAGGGCCACGTTGTCCAGCGCGGAGGCGCGGGGCAGCAGGTTGAAGCTCTGGAACACGAAGCCCAGCTCGCGGTTGCGGATGCGGGCCAGCGCGTTCTCCGACATGCCCGCCACCGGCTGGCCGTTGAGCCAGTACTGGCCGTCGCTGGGGACGTCCAGGCAGCCGATGAGGTTCATGAAGGTGGACTTGCCGGAGCCGGACGGACCCATGACGGCCACGTATTCGTTGCGGCGGATGGTGAGGTCCACGCCGCGCAGCGCGCGCACCACCTCGGAGCCCATCGTGTAGTCCTTGCGCAGGCCCTCCACGCGGATGACGACGTCGGAGATGTCCCGCGCCGGGCCCGCGCCCGCCTGCTGCTGGGTATCAGTGGACGTGCTCACAGCGGCCTCCCCGCGAGCGCTTCCAGCTCCGCGCGCGCAATCCGATAGTCGAAGCGTGAGGCCACCAGGTTGATCTCCGCCGTCACCAGGTTCTCCTGGGACGTCAGCAGCTCGATGATGGTGGTCGCGCCCAGCTTGTAGCGCTCCTGCTGCACCTTCAGGTCCTCCTGGGCCACCGCGACGGACTCGGTGGCCAGGGCGATGCGGTTCGACGCCAGCTTGAGCTGGTTCAGGGACGTGCCCACGCTCGAGCGCAGCACGCGCCGGGTATCCGACAGCGTGGCCTGGGCCACCGACGCCTGCGTCCGCGCATTCACCACGCGCTCCTCGCGAACGAAGCCATCGAAAATGGGGTAGGACAGGCCCATCCGGACCGACCAGCTCGTGCGGCCGCCGTTGAAGGCGGGCTCGTCATTGAACCAGTCATACCCGCCGGACAGCCGCACCGTGGGCAGGTAGGACGACCGGGCCACCTTCACGCTGGCTTCGGCCGCCCGCAGGTCCGCCTCCGCGGCCTGGATGGACGGCGCCTGGGCGGTGATTTCGTCCGTCAGCGCCTCGTCGGTGAGCGCGAAGGTGGACACGTCCTGGAGCTCCAGCGGCTGGGCGTCCACCGGACCGTCCTCGCCGATGAGCCGGCCCAGCGACAGGGCTGCCGCGGCGTGCTGGGTCTGCGCGGAGAGCAGCGCCTCCTGCGCGGAGGTGAGGTCGTACTTCGCTCGCAGCACGTCGGAGCGCGTCGCCGAGCCCACCGCCAGTCGACGATCCGCGGCCTCCGCGTTCTGCTTCGCGCGCTCGATGCGGGACACGGCGACCTCTTCCAGGCCCCCGGCGCGGAGGACTTCATAGTAGGAGCGCTCCACGTCGAGCACCGCGGACGCGCGCTGCGCAATCAGTCCAGCCCGGGCGGCGCTGGAGCGCGCCTGGGCCTGCTTGCTGGTGGCGCCGCGCTGGCCACCGGTGAAGACGTTCCATGAGGCCGACAAGCCGGCGCTGTACGTGTCGCTGGGCGCGTTGAACACCACGCCCGTGTTGGGGTCCAGGCGCTGGCTGCTGGCCAGCGAGCCGTTCGCGTTCGCGGACAGGTTGGGCAGGTAGGCACCAAACGCGCTGCGCTCGGCGGCCCCTGTCGTCGTGACGGCGCCGGCGGCTTGCGCCACCTGGGGGCTCGTCTTCAGCGCCCGGGCGATGGCCTCCTCCAGGGAGACCGTCGTCATCGTCGTTGTCGCCTGGGCCAGACCCACGCCGGGCGCCGTCACCAGCCCGAGGAAGCCCAGGGCCAGGGCCGTCATCCGGTAGGGTTGCCGCTTCCACCACGGTGTCTGTGCGTTTTTCATCGCAAGCCGGACCACTGCATGTGCCTTGCCATGGTCCAACCCCTGGAAATGTGGAAGGAAAGTGGCGCCGGGACTGCGGGAACCGCAGCGCGAGTGCGGATTCCGCATGCGGTGGCGGCCATTCTCGCATGCACGCCTCGGGGGCTCCCTGGGGCCCACGCGCGCGCGCCTGTACAGCGGGCCTGGGCCCCGTGCTTGCACAGGGCGAAGGCGACAGGTGGACGCGCCGAGGTTCCGCGCCTGCTCCTCCGCCCTGCCAGCGGCCACGTGGCCGCCCTCCACCCCCAGGAGAACGCCCCATGCCCCCGCTCATGCTCGGACGACCGACGGCTCCCGAGGCGCGCGGCGCCGACAGAAGAGGGTGCGGATTCCGCACTCCGCATGCAGAGTTCGCAGCCTGTGGAGGTGTGCGATGGAGTTGGAGTCCCCGCGGCGGAGGACGGCGATGAGCGGCGCTCGCTGGTGGCGTCCGCTTGGGCCTCGAGCGCCCTGGGTGGCGGCGGTGCTCATGTGCGCGGTGCTGATGTCCGCGGCGCTGTTCATCCGGAACACGGCCATGGAGTCGTCCGCCTTGGTGGCTCGGGGCATGGCCAACGTCATCATGGTGGCCGGCTTCGAGGCCTTCCGCGACGCGGAGGGACTGCCGGACCTGTCCGCGCTGAACGCCTTCCTGGCGTCCCACATGGAGGGCGGCCTGCGCTACGTGGCCGTCATGGAGGACGACCGGGTGCTGGCGTCGGCCGGGGAGGGCAAGCTGGGGCGGCTCCTGTTCCAGGAGGGCGCGCCGCTGGTGGTCGAAGGGGCGCGCGCGCGCCTGGTCCACCGCATCCGGCGTCCTCGGCCCGCGTACGGCCCCCTGACGCAGCAGGAGGTGCGGGCCTTGTCGGAGCAGGGGGCGTCGCAGGAGCCGCGCAAGCACCTGCGCATGGTCTACGAGTTCGCGCCGCTCACCGCCCTGGAGCTGGAGTCGCGCTCGCGGCGTCTGCTGGGCGTGGCGGTGGCCTCGTGCGTGGGCATCCTGGTGTTGGCCTTCGCCTTCTCCCGCTTGTTGGCGCAGCGCGAGGCGCTGTCGGAGGAGCTGGAGCGCGGCCGGCGGCTGGCGGCCCTGGGCACCATGTCCGCGGTGCTGGCGCACGAGCTGCGCAATCCCCTGGCCTCGCTCAAGGGCCACGCGCAGCTGCTCGCCGAGCGGGTGGAGCGTGACGCCGTCCTGGCGCCCAAGGCGGACCGGGTGGTGTCGGAGGCCGTCCGGCTGGAGCAGTTGATGAACGACCTGCTGGGCTTCGTGGCCAGCGGTGAGCTGCGCCGCGTGGAGGCGGACCCCAATGACGTGCTCCGCGCGGCGGTGGAGAGCACCGGCGCGACGCGCGTGGAGGCGCACTACCTGCCGGACCGCACGCCCTGGCCCCTGGACGCGGGCCGGCTGCAGCAGGCGCTGGAGAACGTGCTGCGCAACGCCGTCCAGGCCAGCCCCGAAGGCCAGCGCGTGGAGGCGACCGTGGAGCGGCGGGACACGTCCCTGGTGTTCACGGTGAAGGACCATGGGCCCGGCATCGCGGCGGGGGAGGAGGAGCGCATCTTCGAGCCCTTCATCACGGGCCGCGTTCGCGGCGTGGGCCTGGGGCTGGCCATCACCCGCCGCATCGTCGAGCTGCATGGCGGCACGGTGAGCGCGCGGAGCCATGCCGGCGGTGGCGCGGAGTTCCGCCTCACCGTGCCCGCGAGAGGAGCCTGAACCATGGCGCGAATCCTGGTGGCGGATGACGAAGAGGGCGTGCGCTCGTTCCTCGCCGAGGCGCTGGAGTACGAAGGGCACTCGGTGACGATGGCCGCCGATGGCGAAGAGGCCGCGAGGCTGATGGCGCGGCAGGGCGTGGACCTGTTGCTCACGGACCTGCGGATGCCTGGGATGGACGGGCTGACGCTGCTGCGCAAGGTGCGCGAGGAGCAGCCCGACGTGGAGGTGGTGGTGCTCACCGCCGTGGGCACGGTGGAGAGCGCCGTGGCGGCGATGAAGGCGGGCGCCTTCGACTATCTGCTCAAGCCAGTGGGCAGCCCCGCCGAGCTGCGCCTGACGGTGGCGCGGGCCCTGGAGCGGCGCGCGCTGCTCAACTGGAAGACGGAGGCGCGGCAGTCCGCGGGCGCGGTGGAGCTGAGCTGGGGCGCTCCCGCCATGCACCCGGTGGTGGAGGCATTGCGGAAGGTGTCGCCCACGCAGGCCACGGTGCTGCTGGTGGGGGAGAGCGGCACCGGCAAGGAGGTGACGGCGCGGGCCCTGCACCAGTGGAGCGAGCGCGCGGATGGGCCCTTCGTGGCCGTCAACTGCGCGGCGCTGACGGAGACGCTCCTGGAGAGCGAGCTCTTCGGCCACGAGAAGGGGGCGTTCACCGGCGCGGTGGCCCAGCGGCGCGGCCGCATCGAGCTGGCGCAGGGCGGCACCTTCTTCCTCGACGAGGTCGGCGAGCTGAAGGCCGAGCTCCAGGCCAAGCTGCTGCGCGTCCTCCAGGAGCGCCGCTTCGAGCGCGTGGGCGGCACGCGGACCCTGGAGGCCGACGTGCGCTGGGTGGCGGCCACCAACCGCGACCTCAAGGGGATGATGGCGCGCGGTGAGTTCCGTGAGGACCTCTACCACCGGCTGGCCGTGTTCCCCATCCGGCTGCCGTCCCTGCGTGAGCGGCGCGAGGACCTTCGGCCGCTGGCGGAGCTGCTGCTGCGCCGCATCGGCGACGAGCTGGGGCGCCCGGGGCTGCGCCTGTCACCCGAAGCCGTGGCGCGGCTGGAGGCGTTCACCTGGCCCGGCAATGTCCGCGAGCTGCGCAACGCGCTCGAGCGGGCCGCCATCCTCGCGGATGGGCCATTGGTGGAGCCTGGGCACCTGTGGCTGGATCCGACGGGCGCGGCGGGGCCCGTGGTGGACGCGCCCGTCCCGGAGGGGGGCCGGCTCCCCGGCCTGACGCTGGAGGAGCTGGAGCGACGGGCCATTGAGCAGGCCATCGCGGACGAGGCGGGGAACCGCAAGCGCGCCGCTCAGCGGCTGGGGATTGGCTTGAGGACGCTGTACGACAAGCTGCGGCGCTACGAGTCGCCCTGAGCGCGTCGAGCGGCGCGGAGAAGCGTCTCCGCGCCGCGAGTGCCCCGGCAACCCTATGCGGGGTTCACGGAGGGCCGTTGCCCTGCCGCTTCGAGTTCAGCTCCACCGCGGTGGCGTAGATCTGCGCCCAGGAGCGGTACTTCACGCGGTCCAGGAAGCCCTTCTGGTCGTTCGCGTAGTCGAACATGTCCTTGCGGAAGAGGGCGTCGGCGGCCTTGCGCGCATCCGGGCCGAGCGGTGTGCCCTTCTTGTCGAAGTAGCGCAGCAGGTCGTAGCCGTAGTCGTGCGTCTTGGCCGCGGGGTCGAACTCCTTGTCCGGGCCAATCTTCAGCGGGACGGAGGCGTAGCCCAGCGGGTCCTGCATCCGCTGGCCGTGCGGCGTCTGGATGGCGTAGGGCTTGTAGCCGATGACCTTCTCGAAGTCCGCCGGAGGAGGGCGGGCGCCGGTCAGGTACTCCATCATCAGCTTGCCGTGGTCGCCTGCGGGCGCCGCGCCCACCTTCGCCGTGGCCTGGAGCGCCGTCGCCGTGTTGCTGAACGAGTCCTTCTGGTGGATGGCCGCGGGGACAGCGGCGGCGTTGGGCTTTTCCGCGGCGGGCGACTCCGAGGAGGAGTTCGCCGGGCGGCGGGCCGAGACGGGGGCGTTGCGAACGAGCATGATGTGGTCCGGGGGAAAGCTTCCTCTCGGTTTGTCGCAGTTTGTAGACTTGAAGTTGCGTGGAAATGACCGACGCACCGCGTGGTGCCAGGAGAGCTCAGTGGGAACGGACCTTTATCGCGACGGAATGGCCCGGTTGGACGCGGGGGATGTGGCCGAAGCCCGCCGTCTGCTGGAAGAGGCGCTGCGCAAGTCCCCCGGCGACGTGGCGGTGATGCACGGATTGTCTCGGGTGTTGGATCAGGCGGGCGAGCGCGCACGCTCCGTGGAGCTCCTGGAGCACGCCCATGCTCGGGCGCCTTCGGAGCCGGGCCCGGCGCATGACCTGGCCATGGCGCTGCTGGAGCGGGAGGAGGACGCACGGGCGGTGCAGGTCCTCACGCCCGTGCTGGCGGCCCACCCCGAGGACACGCGGGCGCACCTCTTCATGGCCATGGCCCTGGCGAAAACGGACGCCGCGCGGGCTCGCGTTCACACCGCGAAGGCCCTGGCGGACTCGAATCCCGACGTGAAGCTGCAGGCCCAGGCCCTGGACGACGTGCTCGCGGAGCACCAGCGCGTGTCCTGAGCGTGTCCAACGCCATGGTGACGGCCTGAAAGGCGAAGGGCCGGAGGCGGCCGTCTCCAGCCACCTCCAGCCCAGGATGCTTCAGTCCGTATCGCGGGTGCGCTCAGGCGCGAAGGGCGATCACGGTCACCCCGTCGCCGCCTTCGTGGCCCTCACCCGGCCGGTACATGCGGATGTACGGCGACGCGGACAGGTAGTCACGGATGGCCTGCTTGAGGGCCCCCGTGCCATGGCCGTGGATGACGAGCGCGGCTTCTTCGCCGCTGCGCATGCCCCGGTCCAGGAAGGACTCCAGCTCCGCCAGCGCGTCGTCCGCGCGCATGCCCCGCACGTCGCAGCGGAAGTTCGTGGCCTCCACCTCGGCGGGGGCCGCGGTGGCCGCGCGCTTGAGCGCCGCGTCCTGCTTCTGACGCTCCGGGAACTTCGCCTGCTGCGGCTTGCGCGTGCGCGCGCCTGACAGCTCCGTGGTGGGCACGCGCATCTTCAGCGCGCCACCCGCGGACACCACCGCGTGGCTGTCCGCCAGCTCCAGGATTTCCACATCGCGGCTCAGCCCCGAGTGGTGCACCCATGCGCCCACCTTCAGGTTGGCCGGGCCGGGGGCCTCCACCTGGAACAGCTCCGCCTTGGCGGCCAGGGCGCGCTTCTGCGCTTCGTCCGCGCGCTGCTGGAGCTGCTGCCGGGCCTCGGAGAGGGCCTTCTCGTTCTGCTCGGCGCGCAGCTTCGTCAGCAGCTTCTGCACCTCCGCCGCCGCGTGCTCGCTGGCCGCGTGCACGTCGTCGTTGAATTGCATCATCCGGGCGCGGCGCTCGCGCTCGAAGGTCTGCTTCTGCTTCTCCAGGTCGGCCCGGAGCGCCTCGGCCTCCTGGGCCGCCACGCGGGCGCGCTCCAGCTCTTCGTAGAGCTTGCGCCGCTCCTCCTCGGCCGCCGCCAGCGCCTTGGTGAGCGGACCGCCCGCGTTGACGGACAGCTCCCGGGCGCGCTCGCACACGCTCTGGGGCAGGCCCACGCGCGCCGCCATCTCGATGGCCGACGACTGGCCCGCGGCGCCAATCTGGAGCCGGTAGGTGGGGGCCATGCGCTTCGAGTCGAAGCCCACGCGCGCGTTGAGGAAGCGCGGGTCCATGTGCGCCAGCGCCTTGAGCTCCTCCAGGTGCGTGGTGACGAGCACCACCACGCCCTTGGACATCAGCTCCTCCAGCACGGCGATGGCGATGGCCGCGCCCTCGCGGGGGTCGGTGTCCGCGGCGATTTCGTCGATGAGGACCAGCGAGCCCTCGCCCACGGCGCCGATGATGTCGCGCAGCATCACCACGTGCGCGCTGAACGTGGACAGGCCCTGCTCCAGGTTCTGCGCGTCACCCACGGTGGAGTGGACGGAGCGGTACAGCGGCATCCGGGAGCCTTCCGCCACCGGAATCGGCAGGCCGGCGCGGAGCATCAGCGCGCAGAGGCCCACGCCTGTCAGCGTCACCGTCTTGCCGCCCGCGTTGGGGCCGGAGACGACCAGGGCCTTCGCGTCGCCCGTGAGCGTCACGTCGTTGGCCACCACCTCGGCGCCCTTGAGCACCAGGCGCGGGTGGCGCAGCTGCCGCAACTGCATGTCGGTGACGTTCTCGAAGGTCGGCGTGCTGGCGGCCAGGTCCGCGGCGAGGAGGGCCACGGCCTCGGCCTCGTCCAGCTCCGCCACGGCGTCCAGGCCCTCCAGGATGCGCTCCGACTCCCGGCCGAGCTGGTCGCTCAGGGCCTGGAGCACCTTGCGCTCCTCCTCGGTCACCTCCGACTGGGCGATGGCGAGGTCGTTGCCCAGGCCCACCATGGCCTGGGGCTCCATGAAGAGCGTCTGGCCCGTCTGGCTGGCGTTGTGGACGATGCCGTCCACCTCCGAGCGGTAGTTGGCCACCACTGGCACCACGTAACGCCCGTTGCGGAGCGTGTAGTAGTTCTCGCGCAGCTTGGGGAGGAAGGCCTCGTCGTGGAGCAGCTCGTCGAGCCGCGACTTGATGCGGCGGTGGAGCCCGCGCGCCCGGTCCCGGGCCTCGCGCAGCTCCGGGCTGGCGCGGTCGGAGATCTCACCGTCCGGTTCGAAACACTGGTCGATGCGGCGTGCCAGCGGCTCCAGCGAGGGCAGCCGGCGGGCAATCTCCACCAGCCGGGGGACGCGGGCTCTGCGTTCGTCCAGCGCCTCGCGGGTGCGGACGAAGGCGAACAGGAGCTGCGCCGAGTCGATGAGCTGGCGGGGCTCCAGCATGCCGCCCTTGGCCGCATGGCCCATGGGCGTGCGCAGGTCCGTCACGCCCCCCAGGGGGAGGGAGAACTGCTCCTGGGACAACGCGCGCGTCTCCGTGACGAGCGCGAGGGCCTCCGCCACGGCCTCGGGGGTGTCCAGGAAGGGCCGGGCGAGCACCCGCTCCCTGCCAGGCTCCGTCCTGCAGCGGTGCGCCAACGCGCGGAGCACATCCGCGAAGCCCAGGTCTTCCAGCGTTCTTTGCGATATCTGCACGGTCATGGGTTTCATGCGCGGCCGTTTGGCCGTCAAGAGGATCTATTGAGGCGCCCGGGTCGGCTCTGCTATCAGCCGCACATGAGGTGGGTCATTCTGACGGCTTTGCTGGCGGGCGCGACCGACGCAGCGGAGCCTTCCGCCCTGACACCGGCCTCGTCACGGACGGTGGTTTCGCTCCCGGAGGCCCTGGCCCTGGAAGCGGATGGGAATGACGCGGGCGCCCTGGCCGCGTTGGAGGCCCTGGTCCGGGCCCAACCCGCGTGGGAGCTGCCCCGGTTGGAGCTGGCCCGGCTCCTGTTGAAGACGGGAGGCGCGCTGGAGCAGGCGGAGTCCCACCTGAACGCCGCGCTTCAGCAGGCTCCCCATCATCCCCGCGCCTGGTACCTGCGGGGATTGTTGTGGGAAGAGCGGGATGACCGTCGGCAGGCCGTCCAGGCGTATGAGCGGGCCGTCCAACTGCGCGCGTCCTATGAGGAGGCCCGTTTCCGGCTCGGGACGCTCTGGCTGGACCTGGGCGACTTGCTCAAGTCGGAGCTGCACCTGCGCTACCTGTCACGGCTGAAGCCGGAGTGGGTGCAGGTGCGCCTCCAACTGGCGGAGGTGCTGGAGCAGCAGGAGCGCCTGCTGGACGCGGAGAAGGAGCTGCTGGCGGCGCGCGGCGTGCAACCAGCCAGCCCGCTGGTCCTCCGGCGGCTCGCCGACTTCTACACGCGCACGGGGCGGCCTCAGCTCGCGGCGCGGGTCCGCGCGTCGCTGGAGGCCCCTCCGAAGCGGCGCATGCGCGACCTCAAACCATCTCGTCGCTGACAGCGAGCAGTCATGCGGTACGCGGTTGCGATTGCACCCTCGACGGTGGCGCATACACTGCGCGGGCTTTGAAGACCGCCAACCTCGCCATCGTCTTCACCGACATCAAGGGCTTCACCGAGCGGACCAGCCGGCAGACGCTGGAGGAGAACCAGCGCCTGCTCCAGGTCCACGAAGCCCTGCTGGCGCCGCTGTTCAAGGCGTTTGGCGGGCGCATCGTGAAGTCCATCGGTGACGCGTACCTCGTCACGTTCGAATCGCCCACCCAGGCGGTGCTCAGCGGCATCGCCATCCAGGACCGGCTGTGGCACCACAACCGGACGGTGGAGGTGCTCGAGCAGCTTCACGTCCGCGTGGCCATCAACGTGGGCGAGGTGCGGCTGGACGGGAACGACATCTTCGGCGAGCCCGTCAACATCGCCGCCCGGGTGGAGGGCATCGCCGAGGCGGGCGAGGTGTACTTCACCGAGGCCGTCTACCTGTCGATGAACAAGGCGGAGGTGCCTTCGAAGGAAGTGGGCGCCTTCGAGCTGAAGGGCATCCCGGGGAAGATTCGCGTCTTCCACGTGCCCCGGGCGCCGTACCGCGTGGAGGCCCCCTCCGCCAGCGCCATCGCCGAGGCGCCAGGCGCCGAATCAGCGCCGCCCTTCGGGAACCTGGCCCTGTCCCGCGTGGCGGAGGCTTCGTCACCGGGGGCGCCGGTGGACCTGTCCGTGCTGGGCCAGCGCGCGGCGGCGGGCGCAGCGGTCATCAGTCAGCGCGCGGCCGCGGGGGCCACGGTGCTGGGGCATCAGGCAGCGGAGCTGGGACGGCAGGCGCGCACGGTGAGCGGTTCGCTCTTCTCGCGCGGCATGGCGGCGCTTCCGCCGCGGGTCTTGAAGCACCGCGCGCTGGTGGGCGTGGGCGCGGCCGTCGTGCTCGCGGGTGTGGCGATGCTGGCGTTCAGCGGCGACGAGACGGTGCGCGCCATCAAGGCGGTGGAGCGGGCTCCGGAGGAGGAGCGGACCGCGCTGGCCAAGGACGTCCGGACGCTCATCATGAAGGAGGAGGACTCCGGGCGGCGCAACTTCCTGCTGGGCCGCCTGACGGAAGCGACGGGCAAGCCCGATGACGCGCTGAAGGTCTACGCCACGGCCGTGAAGGCCGGCAGCCGCGCCGCGGAGGACCGCCTCATCGAGCTGCTTTCGCATGCGCGGTGTGACGTGCGCTCGGATGCCGCGTCCACGGTGGGCCGGCTCCAGTTGAAGCGGGCGGTGAGCGCGCTGGAGGACCTGCAGTCCGACGGCGGACCGGATGACGGGGCGCGGACGGGCCTGTTCGGCTTGTCCAAGTGCGACTCGAAGCAGGCCGCGGAGAGCGCGCTCAAGGGCTTCAAGGGGCGTTGATGCGCCGGCTCTCGGGGCTGGCTGAGGAAGGGACGGCCGTGACGAAGGTGAAGACGGGACTGGACGTGTGGGTGGAGCAGGGCTTCTCCGCGTTGAAGGGCAAGCGCGTGGGCGCCATCGTGAATCCCACCAGCGTGGATGCTCGCTTCCGCCACCTGGCGGACCTGCTGTCGGGCGCGGACGGCGTCACGCTGGCGGCGCTCTTCGGTCCGGAGCACGGCATCCGCGGTGAGGCGCAGTACATGGTCGCCGTGGACGAGGCGAAGGACCGCCGCACTGGCGTGCCGGTGTACAGCCTCTACGGCTCCACCTTCGAGTCGCTGTCGCCCCGGCAGGAGTCGCTCCAGGGGCTGGACGCGCTCGTCTTCGACATCCAGGACGTGGGCAGCCGCTACTACACCTACGTCTACACCATGGCGCTGGCCATGAAGGCCGCGGCGGCGGCCCGCGTGCCCTTCTACGTGCTGGACCGGCCGAACCCGCTCAACGGCGTGGCGATGGAAGGCAACCTGGTGGGGGAGGGCTTCCGCTCCTTCGTGGGCCTGTACGCGCTGCCCAACCGCCACGGCATGACGGCGGGGGAGCTGGCCCGCCTCTTCAACGCCCAGGAGGGCTTCGGCTGTGAGCTGACGGTGGTGCCGTGCGAGGGCTGGCGCCGCGGCCAGTTCTGGTCGGAGACGGGGCTGCCCTTCCTCTCGCCGTCGCCGAACATGCCCACCGCCGACACCGCGCTGGTGTACCCGGGCATGTGCCTGGGCGAGGGCACCAACGTCTCGGAGGGGCGTGGCACCTGCCGCCCCTTCGAGCAATTCGGTGCGCCGTGGGTGGATACGGACCAGTTGCTGGCGCGGCTGGCCAAGGAGGACCTGCCCGGGGTCGCCTTCCGAGCCGTGGGCTTCACGCCGACGTTCGACAAGTACACGGGCCAGTCCTGCAACGGCGCCTTCATCCACGTGACGGACCGGCAGGCCTTCCAGCCCCTGCGCACCGGCGTCGCCATCTTCCAGGCGTTGCATGACATTGGCCCGGGCGCGTTCGGCTGGCGCGCGGACGCGTACGAGTTCGTCGAGGACGTGCCCGCCTTCGACCTGCTCTGCGGGACGGACCAGGTGCGCCGAGGCATCGAGGCGGGGTGGCCGCTGGAGCGGTTGCTGGAGGGGTTCTCCGCTCAGACGGAAACGTTCGCACGTCACAGGACGTCCTACCTGCTATACGCTTGAGGCGTGATCGGCGTCTTCTCTGACAGCCATGGGGACCTCGAAGCCTTCGACGCGGCCTACGAGCTGCTGCGCTCCAAGGGGGCGCGGCGTTTTCTCTTCGCGGGCGCGCGCTACACGGACCTGGATGAGTGGGTGCTGTGGCGCCGGCAGAAGAGCCGGGGCGGGCGTGAGTACTCGGACGCGGACTTCCTGGCGGACGTGACGAACTGGCTGGGCAGCCAGGACGCGCTGCCTCGCACGCCGTCGCGCGCGGAGGCTCCGGCGGACGTGGCGTCGGAGGACGACCGCCGGCTCGTCATGGAGCGCTTCATCCGCGTGCCCGAGCGCGAGTCGCTCCAGTACAGAGACCCCTCCATCAACAACAAGGTCATGGACTTGATGGGGGACACGCTGTGCTGCGTGGTGCACGACAAGAACGACCTGACACGGGATGACCTGCTCAACGCGCTGCTCTTCGTCCACGGCAAGGAGCCGGACCCCAAGGTGGTGCAGATTGGCCCGCGCTACTTCCTGACGCCGGGACGGCTGGTGGGCGCCGCCGAGCAGACGTGCGCGCTGCTGGAGAAGGTGGACCGGAACCTGCGCTTCTCCGCGTTCCGCCTGGACGGGCACCCGATATTGGAGCCCCAGGTCATCGTCCTGGAGAAGAAGTCCCCGAAGCTGTCCCTCAAGTGACGTGAGGCCCGCCGTGCAGGTCGCGCTCCTCGGAGGCTCGTTCAATCCGCCCCACGTGGGGCATCTCATGGCCGCCACCTACGTCCACGCCACCCAGGACGTGGACGAGGTGTGGCTGATGCCGTCCTGGCAGCACCCGTTCGGCAAGCAGATGGAGCCCTTCGAGCATCGCGTCGCCATGTGCGAGGCGCTGTGCGCGGAGACGTCCGGCTGGCTGAAGACGAGCCGGATTGAGCAGGAGCCGGGCCTCTCCGGCCGCACCGTGGACACGCTGACGCTGCTGGTGGCGCGGCATCCGGACGTCCACTGGTCCATCATCATAGGCAGCGACATCCTGCGCGACCTTCCGCATTGGAAGGACTTCCACCGCATCGAGGAGCTGTCGCGGGTGATGGTGCTCAACCGCGCGGGCTACCCGGCGCCGAACACGCTGGGGCCGCCGCTGGCGGAGGTGTCGTCGTCGCTGATTCGCGACCTGCTCGCGCGCGGCGAGGCCCCGTCGGACCTGGTGCCCGCGCGCGCCATTTCCTATGCGCGCGAGCACGGCCTCTATGGCCTGACGCGGGCGCCGTAGCGCCGCCGTCCGTCACAGGCCGAAGCCGATGAGGTGCAGGTGGTCCAGTCCCTGCTCGAACCGGTAGGCGTACTGGTAGAAGAGGGACACCGGCACGGCCTGGCCGAAGGTGAGGTTCAGGTGCGTCGACGCCCCCACGGCCGCGTGGTTGGCGCGGTTGTCGGTGCGAGCCATTGAGCCGAAGGCCTCGAAGCCGACGTCGCGCACGAATAGCGACGGGAAGAGCCACAGCGTGGACGCCCAGCCGTAGTCGATGGGGACGCGGTACTGGTACGTCGCGGAGCCGATGAGCGCGTTGCGGGCGCGAATCTCCAGGTCCTCGTAGCCGCGGAGGTACTCGCTGAAGGCGATGCCCGGCTGCAGTTGCAAGGGCAGGGGCGCGGTCTGCTGGCTGTCGCGGTTGGTGTACCAGATTTGTCCTGCCCTCAATCCGCCGACCTGGAGGAGCCCGGACGGCGCTCCCGGGAGGAACCGGGCCACCGCGGTGAGCCGGAGGTTGTCGCGCCCCGTGAAGGGCAGGCCGCCCGTGAAGCCGTCGACGCCCAGCCGGACGTCGCCCATCGTGGACTCCCGGAGGAATGCACCGGGATACACGCCCGCGGCCAGCGTCATGCCCAGACCTCGCTGCGTGCTGCCGTAGGACGTGGAGTCGCCCGCGAAGTACGACATGGAGACCTCCGGGCCGATGATGCGCGTCAGCAGGCGGGGGAAGCGGTCCGTGGCGTCGTACTCGCGGCGCAGCGCCAGCACGCCGAACGTCACCGGCGTGGTCCAGAACGAGCGCGAAGCGAAGGCCGTGGCCTGGAGGTCCGTGCGCTGATTCTGGCGGATGTACGCGCCCGACACCTGGACGTACCAGGGCGCGAGCTGCGCGTTGCCGTAGGCCAGCGAGAGGCTGGGGGCGTCTTCTCGCGAGTCGAAGGAGAGCAGCAGCGAGTACGCGTGGAAGCCGAGCCGGTCCTGTCCCGCCAGGGCCAGCCCGCCCATCGCGTACGTATCGTCCGTGTTGTCGGGGTCGGTCCCCGCGAGCAGGTAGGGCACGCGGAGCTCGGGGATGAAGAAGCGCTCCAGCGGTGAGTAGGGCTCGTCCGAGAGGATTTGAAGTTCCGTGCCCGGGTCCGGCGGGGCCTCGACAGGGCCGTCGAGGCCCGTGAGCGCGGTGGGCGCGTCTTCGGCCGCGGGGGATGGGGGCGGGAGTGCGGTGTCCTCGGGATCAGGGAACGCGGCGAACTCGGACTCGGCAGGCGCGGCCGTGGTCGCCTGACCTGACTCCGGTGCCGGAGACTCCGTGCTCTCCACCGGCGCAATGGGCACCAGTGGAGCGCGGTCGATGGTGAAGTTCAGTCCATCCCGGTTGAGGAACACCACTTCCCCGGTCCCCACGGGGTGGACGTCCATCACCAGGTGCGGCGCGTCCGTGATGCGGACCACCTCCCGCGTCGCCACCGTGAGGACGTGGGCCTGCAGCCGTCCCTCGTGCTCCCGGAGGAACACGAGGCGTTCATCATCCAGCCACCTGGGCGAGTAGTTGAAGCGCCCATCGCGCGTCAGCCAGCGAAGGCGGCCGTCCGCTTCCCGCAGCACCAGGTCCCAACCCGCGTCCCCGGAGAGGGGGAAGACGACCCGCTCACCATCCGGAGCGACCGCGGGCGGCCCCACGGAGGTGCTGGCGCTGAAGTCGGTGAGGGCCTTCCGGGTGCCCGTCTCCAAATCCAGCCGCGCCACGTTGGCCGAATCCCCGTTGACGCGGACGTAGACGTAGGCCGTCTCATCCGGGGTGATGCCGCCGCCCATCCCCATCACGTCGTCCCAGAGCCGAACGACGTCGCCGGTGCGCGCATCCACCTTCCACAGCTTCGCAGTGTAGCCCCCTTCCGTGTTCAGGTCGGCCATCACCAGGTACAGCCACGCGCCATCGCGGCTGAACGACATACCGCTGACCAGCGTCGGGGAGCCCAGCACCCAGCGGCGCCCGGGAAGCAGCTCCACCAGCGGACGTTCAAAGCGCACGCGGCCGTCCGGCTCCAGCACCGTCAACCGCGAGTAGCGCTCCCGGCCCACGCCCACCGTCGCGGTGACGCCGCTGGCCGCGTGCGAGGCCAGCCGGGAGAAATAGCCCGCGTCGGCCACCCACGTCCGCTGCGTCGAGGGCCGCTCGCGTACCCGCAGATTCTCCCTCAGCGACTGCGTGTACTCCGCGAACAGCGAGCCGATGTCCCGCCCGTACACCCGCTTGAAGCGCAGCGTCACCGCCAGCGGAGGCACCAGGGAGCCGCCCTGCTCATCCACCAGCTTCCACAGCTTCACCTCCCCGTAGCGCGCCGCGAGGTACTCCACGAAGTGCATGCCGGTGATGTAGTTGCCGCCGAACGGGTCCAGCGCGCGCTGCTCGGGGGACAGGTAGCCGGGGTTCAGCCGTCCCCCGGTGGCCTGCACCACGGAGTCGTACCAGCCGCGCCAGATGGGGCTGTGCGGCCGTCCCGCGTCCTTGTCGAACTGGCCTTCGTAGTAGGTGGCAAGCCCTTCCAGGAACCACGACTCCGTATAGGAGTTGGGCTGGAACAGGCCGCCGGTGACGAGGTTGAGGAAGCCCCAGACGCCGTCCGTCTGCTGGAGCTGCACGTAGTGGACGGCCTCGTGGCAGGCCACGTCGCCGACGTCCACCTCGCCCAGGTTGAACAGGTGGAACAGCTCCAGCGTCAGGTGGGACGGCATCACCATCTGCTGCGGCGTGCTGGCGTAGTCTGGGACGACGTAGGCGTTGTTGAAGTTGGAGCTCGTCAGGTAGACGAGCACCCGGTCCCGCTTCTTCTTCCGCCACGTCTGCTCGTGGAGGCGGGCCACGCAGCCCTCCAGCCGCGACGCCATGCGCAGGGCCGCGCCCCGGAGCTGGGCGGGGTAGTAGAGCTCCAGGGACTCCGTTGTGAGCTTGCGCATCTCGTCCCGAGCGAACGAGGCCTGGATGTTCTGAGGGAAACGGGGTGTGACGAAGGCACACCCGCCGTTTGTCAGCAGGAGACAGGTGGCGAGGACAGCCCAGCGAAGCCACCAGCGGGAAGCGGGCATGCGGGCCATCCTACAGGCCACAAATCATAGCCACGACCGCGATTTTCACGGTAAGGGATGGCCCCGTCGCCTCCCTATTTCCGAGTCTGGATTCCGCCATGTCCGAGCCCGCCACCCAGGCGCATCCCGTTCCGCAGCACGTTCACAATGCCCAGATGCAGGTCGCCGCTGCCCTGGAGCAGGCCACCGGCAAGCCGGTTGACCTGCTCAAGGCGCCCTGGGCGGAGATTGAACCCGCCATCGCGCAGCTGACGGGCGGCCAGTTCGAGGTGAACAAGCCGGAGCATCAGACGCTCGCGCTGGGCCTGGCGGGGGCGTTCGCCCTGCGGCTCATCCAGGAGCACCAGGCCTTCTGGTTCCCCAACCGGGACTCGCCGGAGGGCGCCACGCTGGGCTTCCCGGATGCCATCATCATGCTGTCGCCGTTCGGCGCGGTGATGGACTCGCTGGGGCAGGGCAAGCTGGCCCGCCTGGAGGACTTGGCCGCGGACATCCGCCGTTCGCTGGGGCAGGCCCGCTTGGGCGGCAACCCGGCGCAGGCCCTGGGGGGCCAGGCGCCCAAGATGACGCCGGTGGACTACCAGCGCCTGTTCGACCCCGGGTTCCTCCAGTTCGTCGTCCTGGACCCGAAGAAGGCCGCCACGGCCCTGGAGACGAAGCCGGACGGGCTCGCGCGGGACGTGCGCAACGCGCTGGGCCGCACCCAGCCGCCGCTGCCCCCCGAGGCGCGCCAGCAGTTCGAGGGGCAGATTGTCCAGTCCCTGCAGCGCCTGGACACCACCAAGTCGCTCATCGACCAGGCCGAGCGCGCGCCGCGTCTGGCGGAGCTGATGGCGCACCTGTTCGGCACCGTCGGCGGGACGGGCTCGGCGCCCGAGGACTTCTGGCACGACCTGGTGCTGCCGCTGCTGTTCATCGGCACCCCGGCCAGCTTCCCGCCGCTGGACGAGGAGGAACTGGAGATGTTCCGCCAGGGCGCGGACCCGCTGCCGCTCTTCGTGGACCTGGTGCCGCACGCGCACAAGGCTCCCGATGAGGGCCTGCTGGGCGCGTTCGAGATGAGTGACATCGGCCTGGTGCACCCGGGCTTCGGCCGCGTGGGCGCGCTCCGCCTCATCCGCATCAACGCCTCGCGCATCCAGCCGCTGCTGGAGCAGTTCGACCCCGCGAAGACGGCGGAGACGCTCCAGCGCTTCACTGAGTACGTGGCGAAGGCCGCCGGCAAGCCCGCCACCGAGTCGCCGCAGGGCAAGGAGATGCTGCAGGCCGCGCTGACGCTGCTCGCCGACCTGAAGCGCTCCGTGACGCAGGTTCAGGGCGGCGAGCTGTCCCTGCGCCGGCTCACCGAGGCCGAGGCCGCGTCCGAGCAGGCCCTGGCCGTGGTGCGCAAGGCCCTGCAGGGTTCCATCATCCTGACGGCTTGAGCAGCCGCTCCAGCGCGGCGCGCGACGTGGGCTGCAGCCGGTCTCCGGTCAGCCCCAGCGCGCGCCGCGACAGCAGCCGGTAGAGGGGGGCGACCTCCGGAGGGAGCGCCTCCAGGTGCGCCGCCACCACGCCGGAGTCTCCGCGGACGATAGGGCCGGTGAGGCCCCCCGCGAGGCCCCGGATCTCCAGTCCCTTCAGCGCCGAGTGCATCAGCGGCAGCAGGGCCGCCAGCGCGTCCGCGGGAGGGATTCCCGCGGCGCCCAGGGCCGCCACCGCCGCGTCCGCCAGCGACACCAGGCCCCCGGCGCTCAGCACCGCGCCCGCGTGGTAGGCCGCTCGGTGGGCTTCTGGCACCTCGATGACACGGAGCCCCGCGTCCACCGCCATGCGGCGCAGCACATCCCGTAGCGCGCGTGACGGGGTGCTCACCGCCACCGTGCTGCCCGCCAGCGAGTCGCGCGGCGAGGACACGGCGCAGAGCGGATGGAACGAGCCGCGGCTGCGCCCCTTGGCCGTGCCCAGCGCATCGAGCGAGAGCGCGCCCGCCGTGTGCACCAGCGCGGCCGTGCGGGGGAGGGTGGCGGACAGGGCCTGGGCGGCGGAGGGGACCGCCGCGTCCGGAACACACAGGAGGATGACGCGGGCCCGCTTCAGGTCCGAGGGAGTGGCCGGCTTCAAGCCGAGCGCTTCCGCGCGCTGGCGGCCTTCCTCCGTGCGGGAGTGGATGCGCACCGGCCAGCGCTTCGCCTGGAGCGCCAGCCCGAGCGCGCCACCCAGGCGGCCCATCCCGACAACCACGACGGGTGGGCGCCGCTTCGAAGGCCCTGCGCGTCGGCGGGGCCCGGGGCTCATCGCTCGCGCTGGAACTGGAGCTGTCCGGAGCTCACCGCGATGCGCACGCGGTCACCCGTGCCGAACTCACCCGACAGGATGCGCTCCGCCAGGGGGCCCTCCACCAGCCGCTGCACCATCTGCCGCATGGGGCGCGCGCCCAGCTGCGGGTCGAAGCCGCCGGACTTCAGCAGGTGGCCCACCACGTCGTCGCCCGCCACGTATTCGATGCCGCGCTCGGTGGCCAGGCGCTTGCTGCTCTCCTCCAGCAGCAGCGTGGCGATGCGCGCCACCTCCACCTCCGCCAGGGGACGGAAGGGGAGGCGTTCGTCAATGCGGTTCCACAGCTCCGGCGGCAGCGCCTTGCGCGCCACCGAAGACGCCGTGTCCATGGCGTCCCCGGGGCCCGCGGCATCCGCGCCGAAGCCCACCGGGCGGCCCGTGCGGGAGAAGGCCTCCGCGCCCAGGTTTGTCGTCATGACGATGACAGTGTTGGAGAAGTCGATGTGGCGCCCCTTGCCGTCCGTCAGGCGGCCTTCCTCCAGGACCTGGAGGAGGAGCATCTGCACCTCGCGGTGCGCCTTCTCGATTTCGTCCAGCACCACCACCGACGAGGGCCGGCGGCGCACGGGCTCCGTGAGCTGTCCGCCCTCACCGAAGCCCACATAGCCGGCGGGCGAGCCGATGAGGCGCGAGACGCCGTGCTGCTCGGACATCTCGCTCATGTCCAGGCGCACCAGCGCGTCCCGGTTGCCGAACAGCACGTCCGCCAGCGCGCGCGCCATCTCCGTCTTGCCCACGCCCGTGGGGCCCAGGAAGAGGAAGCTGCCCATGGGGCGGCGCGACGCGAAGCCCGCGTAGTTGCGGCGGATGACCCGGGCGATGCGCGTGACTGCCTCCGAGTGCCCGATGACGCGCTCCGCCAGGTCCTGCTCCAGCCGGAGCAGCCGTGACGAGTCGTTCATCAACAGGCGCTCCTCGGGGACGCCCGCGAGCTTGGCCACCACGCGCGCCACGTCGGCGGGCTCCACCACGTCGCGGCCCTCGCGGTGGCAGCGGCTGCCCGCCAGGTCCACCACGGAGATGGCCTTGTCCGGCATGAAGCGGTCCGTCACGTAGCGGCTGGCCAGGGATGCCGCGGCCTCCAGCGCCTCGGGCGTGTAGCGCAGCCCATGGTGCTCCTCGTAGCGGCCGATGATGCCGCGGAGGATCTCCATCGTCTCCGGCACGGAGGGCTCGTTGACCACCACGGCGGTGAAGCGGCGCTCCAGGGCCGGATCGGTGCTGATGAACTTGCGGTACTCGTCGTGCGTGGTGGCGCCGATGCAGGGGAACTCGCCGCGCGCCATGGCCGTCTTCAGCTCGTTGGCCGCGTCCTGCGGACCGTCACCCGTGGAGCCCGCGCCCACCAGCGTGTGGATTTCGTCGATGAAGACCACCACGCGGCCCTCGGCGCGGCGGACCTCTTCCTTCAGCGCGTTGAGCTTCTCGGAGAACGAGCCGCGCAGCTGCGTGCCGGCCACCAGCGTGGCCATGTCCAGCTCCACCAGCACCTTCTCCGACAGCGACCCACGCAGCTCGAGCAGCCGCTGCGCCACGCCTTCCACCACCGCCGTCTTGCCCACGCCGGGCTCGCCCAGCAGGCAGGGGTTGTTGGTGCGCCGCTTGCCCAGGATGTCGATGACCTCCTCGACCTCGCGCGCGCGGCCCACCACCGGGTCCAGGCGGCCCTCGTGGGCGGCCTGGCTCAGGTTACGGCCCAGCGAGGTGAGCAGCGGGTAGGCCTTGGCGTCGAGCACGGGCGACGCGGAGGTGGGCTGCGCCGGCCGGGCCGCGGGCGCCGCCGTGGGCGCCGGGGCAGGGAACGGCGCGGCGCGTGCCACGGGCGGCGGCGCGGGCGCCTCCGGCTCTTCGTCCACGTCGATGAGGTCGCGCGGCGACAGCGCGGGCGTGCTGTAGCGCGGCGGCGGTGGCGGCGGCGCGGTGAAGGACGGGGGCGACGGCGGTGCGCCGGGCCGGGCGCGCGGCAGGCTCAGCGTGACGGCGGAGGCCGGGAGGGGAGACGGCGGCGCGCCCAGGGGACGGCTCGCGGGCCGGGGGCCAACGCTCTGTGAACGGCCCAGCTGGAGGCGGCGCGGCATGTGGCCGCTGGTGAAGTAGGACATCGCCATGCGCATGAGACCGCCCAGGTCCAGCCCGGCCTGCTGCAGCAGCTCCTGGGCCGCGCAGCGCACCCGGGCCACGGCGATGAGCAGGTGGAGGCAGTCCGCCTCCTGGGAGCCCACATTGGTGGCGATCTCCCGGGTCTTCTCGCGCAGCTCGCGGAGCAGGCCGTCCGGCTCCGCGGGAGCGGCCGTCAGCAGCTGGAGGATGGCGTCCTCGTCCACGCCTCGCTCCTTGAGCAGCAGCTGTGCACGGTTCTCCACCGTGAAGAGCGCCAGGAGCACGTGGGCGGAGGTGACCCTCTGCACCACGCTCTGTGCGATGTCATTCGCTTCGTGGAGGACCTGCGCGAGGTCCGTGCTATCGACCATTCGAACTCCGGCAAGCGGCCAGACGAGCGGAATACACCCTCTTGGGGTGTCCGGCAAAATTTCCGCTACAGGCCGCTACATGTGCCTTAAAGCACTGGAGTAGAAAGCGTCCGCCAGCGGAATTTGGCTGGCTGCCTGCCTGTTCGGCGCCTTTCTTCGGCTGGCCAGGCAATTGCCTGAGGACGAGCGACGTACCTCGCTCCGAGACCTCCACCACCATATGACTTCATTTGCTCAACCGGCCCGCGTCTTCGTCGATCCCCTCGATGGGACCCGTGCCGCCGTCGAGGCGCGCCGCTGGGTGTGGCCTCTCCTCATCCTGGCCCTGTGCGTGTCCGCTTCCGGGACGCTCTTTTCCCTCCGTTGGGACGCCTCGCCTGACGTCATCCGCCAGCTCCAGGGTTCAGGGGCGCTGATGGGGCTGTCCGAGGCGGACCTCACGGACAAGATCCAAACGGAGTCGCGCAAGGCGCTGGTGGGCGGCATCGCCAAGGGCGTCATCCTGATGCCGCTGATGGCGCTGCTCCTGGCCTGCATCCTGTGGGTGGCCAGCTGGCTCTTCGACCGGCCCGCGTCCTTCGAACAGTTGCTGTCCGCGGCCGTGCTGGCGCTGCTGCCCATCGCGCTCTACCACTTCATCCTGACCCTCTGCGTCGCGGCGCAGCACTCCATTACCGTGGCGCGGGTGATGAACCTCGTGCCGTCGAATCTGGGAGCCGTGTTGCAAGGCCTGAGTCCGAAGATGCAGCGCGTGGCGTCCACCGTGGACTTCTTCAACTTCTGGAGCACGGGCCTGCTGGGGCTGGGCTTCTCCGCCGCCACCGGGATGAGCCGTGGGCGCGCGTTGCTGCTGGCGGTGGCGCTGTATGCCATGTACGCGGGCATCTTCCTCATCGGCCTTCCCGCCCAGGCAGGTGCGCAATGAACGCCTTCGTGCTCGCGGTCGCCCTGGCCGCCGCTCCCTCGGACTCCGGTACACCCATCACCCTGGACCAGGCCCGCGCGGAGGGACGGCAGAACGTCGCCGCCATCCAGGCCCTGCTGGACGTGGCCATCGCGGACGAGGACGTGAATCTGTCGCGCTCGGTGCTGCTGCCGCAGCTCTCGCTCGATGCGTCGGCGGGGAAGATCTGGTTCGGCCGCCGGCAGGAGTTCATCACGGTTCCGGACCCGGCCAACCCGGGAGGCTTCATCCGCAACGCGGTGGAGACGCCCACCACCAGCACGCAGAACTACGACCTGGGCATGTCGCTCACGCAGATCATCTACGACCGCGCCCGCTGGAAGCAGCTGGAGCAGAGCGGCGTGGTGCGTGACGCGCAGAAGGGGCAGGCGCGGGAAGAGGCGGACACCTCCGAGCTGGAGGCCATCCGCCGCTTCTTCACCCTGTACCGCACACAGGCCACGCTCCAGGTGCTGAAGGCCACCGTCGAGCGCAGCGAGCAGCAGGTGGTGCAGGCGCGGGCCCTCTTCCTGGCGGGCCGCGCGGGCAAGAACGAGGAGATCACCGCCACGGTGAACCTGGGGACCGACCGCATCAACTACACCGCGCTGCTCGGGCAGCTGGTCAACGACCAGTCCCAGCTCGCCGTGTGGCTGGCCCGGCCTGGCACCGAGGCGCTGACGGCCTCCGACCCGGGCGTGCTCACGACCGAGCCTCCGCCCGCGCCGTCCGTCAACGAAGCGCTTTCTTCGGCGCGCGCGTACCGGCCGCTGCTCAAGACGCTGGAGCTGCGCATCCGCGCCGCGGAGCTGCAGCAGTCCATTGCCCGCTCGGAGTATCTGCCCCGCCTGGTGGCCCAGGGCCTCTACAACCGCGGGGGGCCGGATGCCTCGCTGGTCTTCACCGAGCCGCGCCTGCAGAACCGCTTCACGGCCGCCGTCGGGTTGAGCTGGGATCTGTTCACGGGGCTGTCCACGGGGGCGCGCTCCCGTCGTGCCGAGGCGGACATTCGCAAGGCGCAGCTGACGCTGGAGCAGACCGCGCGGGAAATCGAAGGAGAGGTGCGCGCCGCGCACCGCACGCTGGAGGCCCAGCTGGAGGCCGCTCGCCTGGCCGCGCAGAACGTCGAGGCCGCTGTCCAGGGCCTCAGGATGCAGGAGGAGCGCTTCAGCGCTGGCGCGGGCTCCACCCTGGAGGTCCGCGACGCGCAGCTGAGCCTGACGCGCGCTGAGCTCGCTTTGTTGGAAAACAGGATTGATGTCGAAATCGCCCGCTATTCGTTGCTGCGGGCCATGGGCGCCCTGAGCCCGGGAGAGTCGAAATGAAGTGGTGGAAGGGTGCCATTGCTGGCGCGTTGTTCCTGGGGGCCGCGGCCATCACTGCGGGCGGGTTGAAGGACCGTCCTCCGCCGTCGCTCGAAGTCCAACTGTCGAAGGCCCGCAAGGGCACCATCACCCGCACCATCACCGGCGCGGGCAAGGTGCAGGCGGCCACGACGGTGAAGATTTCGTCCAGCCTCTCCGGTGACCTGGTGGAGCTGGCGGTGAAGGACGGCGAGCCGGTGACGAAGGGCCAGGTGCTGGGCCGCATCGACCCGCGCCTCTACCAGGCCGCGCACAAGCAGGCCCTGGCGTCGCTGAACGCGTCGCGCGCCGACGTGCAGGTGGCGGAGGTGGAGGTGGGCCGCGCGCAGCTGGAGCTCGCGCGCGTGGAGGACCTGGCGAAGAAGGGCCTGACGTCCACCGCCGAGGTGGACACGGCGCGGGCCACGAAGAACACGGCGGATGCGCGGCTCATGTCCGCCAAGCAGATGCAGGCGCGCAACATGGCCATCGTGGACCAGGCGCAGACGGACCTCACGCGCACGACGCTGGTGTCTCCCATCGACGGCAACGTCATTGAGCTGTCGCGCGAGGTGGGTGAGCGCGTGCGTGGCTCGGACCTGTCCGAGGACGTGGTGATGACCATCGCCGCGCTCAGCGCCATGGAGGTGAAGTTCGAGGTGGGCGAGCACGAGGTGGTGCACCTCAAGCCGGGCCAGCTCGCGGAGATTACCTTGGACGCGCTGGAGGGCCAGACGTACTCGGGCGCCGTGGTGGAGATTGCCCAGAAGGCGCTCATCAAGAACGAAGGCACAGAGGCCGAGGTGACGAGCTTCCCCATCACCGTCGCGCTGGACACCCGTCCGCCTGGCGTGCTGCCCGGCATGAGCTCCGAGGTGCGCATCTCCGCGGAGACGCACAATGACGTGGTGCTGGTGCCCATCCAGGCGGTGACGGTGCGCTCGGAGCGCTCGCTGCCGGACTACAAGGCGCCCATTGAAGGGGGCGGGCTGACGGCGAAGCGGACGGAGTCCCTGGCCAAGGTCGTGTTCGTGGTGGACAGCAACAACAAGGCGCAGGTGCGCCGCGTGCAGACGGGCATCGCCTCCGACACGGAGCTGGAGATCGTCACCGGGCTCAATGAGGGCGACCGGGTGATTGAAGGTCCGTACCGGACGCTGTCGAAGGAGCTGAGCGACGGCGACATCGTGCGCGAGCCCGAGCCGGGCGCGGGAATGAAGGGCGGTCGGAAGTCGTGAGTGAGGCCAGCGGCGCGGGACCGCTCATCCAGGTGGAGAACATCACCCGCGTCTTCCACGTGGGTGGGGAGGAGGTGCGCGCGCTGCGCGGCGTCTCCTTCGGCATCAACCGGGGAGAATGGGTGGCCATCATCGGCCAGTCAGGTTCTGGCAAGAGCACGATGATGAACGTGCTCGGCTGCCTGGATACACCCAGCAGCGGCCGGTACATGCTGAACGGCAAGGACGTGTCGCGCATGAGCGACGACGAGCTCGCCGTCATCCGCAACGTGGAGATCGGCTTCATCTTCCAGACCTTCCAGCTGCTGCCCAGGGAGACGGCCCTGGCCAACGTGGAGCTGCCGCTGGTGTACCGGGGCCTGGGCACGCGGGAGCGGCGCGAGCGGGCCAAGGCGGCGCTGGACAAGGTGCAGCTCACCCACCGCATGCACCACCGGCCCAACGAGCTGTCCGGTGGTCAGCGCCAGCGCGTGGCCATTGCCCGCGCGCTGGTGTCCGAGCCCTCCATGCTGCTGGCGGACGAGCCCACGGGCAACCTGGACTCGGCCACGGGTGAGGAGATCGTCCGGCTGTTCGAGCAGCTCCACCAGGCGGGCCACACGCTGGTGCTCGTCACGCACGAGCCCAAGCTGGCGGCGCGCTGCCCCCGGGCCATCCGCCTGAGCGACGGAGAGATTGTCGCGGATGGAGACGGCCGCACGGTGGCCATGGGGACGGCGACGGACGTGCTGAACACGGGGGGGGCATGAGCCAGGTGTCCGCCTTCCGGGTGGATGTGCTGGAAGGCGCACGCATCGCGGTGTTCTCCCTGAAGGCCAACCGCCTGCGCACGGTGCTGACCACCCTGGGCATTGGCATCGGCGTGGCCACGTTGCTGGCCATCGTCGGCATCATCCAGGGGCTCAACACGTCGTTCCACAATCAGTTGGCCACCTTCGGGGCGAACACGATGTACGTGTCCAAGTTCCCCTGGATGATCAAGGGCGACTGGTGGAAGTACCGCAACCGGAAGAACTTCACCCTGGAGCAGCTGCACCGGCTGCGCACGCTGGCGCCCTTCGTGACCGCCATGTCCCCGGCGGTGTCACGCATTTCGGACGTGGCGCACGGCGGCGAGCAGCTGTCCACCGTGCGCATCCAGGGCGTGACGCACGAGTACCTCAACATCTCCGGCTACGAGCTCACCGGCGGGCGCTTCCTCACCGAGGCGGACGACGCGACGACGCGGCCGGTGGCGGTGGTGGGCGCGGACGTGGTGGACGGGCTCTTCCCGGGCGTCAGTCCGGTGGGGCAGTCGATTCGCATCGACAACCGCAGCTTCCAGGTGGTGGGCACGCTCAGCCGCAAGGGGAAGATGGTGGGCCAGAGCATGGACCTGCTCGTCTTCATCCCCTTCAAGACGTTCTATTCGAGCTTCGGCAAGGGCCGCGGCTTCGAGATCGCCATGGCGGTGGAGGATGCCTCGCGGATGCGGTCGGCGGAGGACCAGCTCACCGGCATCCTCCGGCGCGTGCGCTCCACCCCGCCGGGCGCGGAGGATGACTTCTCCATCAACCGGCCGGAGGCCATGGCGCAGACGTATGAGCAGCTCACGGGCGCGCTCTATGGCGTCGCCGTGGGCGTGGGCCTCATCACGCTGCTGGTGGGCGGCATTGGCATCATGAACATCATGCTGGTGTCCGTGCGCGAGCGGACGCGGGAGATTGGCGTGCGACGCGCGCTGGGCGCCCGGAAGCGGACCATCGTCTTCCAGTTCCTGATGGAAGCGTCGAGCGTGTCCGCGGTGGGAGGCCTGCTGGGCACGACGGTGGGGTTGGGCACGGCCAAGGTGGTGTCGCTCATCACGCCGCTGGCGGCGGACGTGCAGCCGATGACGGTGGTGGCGGGGGTGGGCTTCGCCGCGCTGGTGGGCCTGCTGTTCGGCATCTGGCCGGCGGCGCGCGCGGCGAACCTGGACCCCGTGGAAGCCCTCCGTTACGAGTAGCGCGATGCGAGCCTTCCTGGACAATCTGCGGCTGGCGTTGGGCACCTTCCTGGGCAACCCGCTGCGCTCGCTGTTGACGCTGCTGGGCATCGTCATCGGCGTGGCGACGGTCATCACCATGATGGGGCTCATCGAGGGCCTGCGCATCAAGGTGAACAACGACCTGGGACGGATGGGAGCCCACACCTTCCAGGTGACGAAGTGGCCCGCGGGCGGCTTCGGGCGCGTCAACTGGGCCAAATACTCCAAGCGCAAGGACTTCGAGATGCTCGACGCGCGGGCCATCGAGGAGTCCTGCCCGTCGGTGGGGACGGTGGTGCCCACCGACGACGACGGGGGCCAGAAGCTGGTCACGGCGAGCTCGGAGACGCGGCCTTCGGTCCGCGTGTTCGGCACGCCCGCCAACTACCCGCTGGTGAGCGGCGTGTCGGTGCAGGCCGGGCGCTACTTCAACGAAGTGGAGGCGCTGGACGGCCGCCACGTGGTGCTGCTGGGGACGGACGTGTCGGACGCGCTGTTTCCCGGCATGAACCCGGTGGGCCACGAGGTGCGCATCAAGGGCCGGCCCTTCCGCGTCATTGGCCTGCTGCAGAAGCGCGGCAGCATCCTGGGCATGTTCAGCCTGGACAACCAGGTGATGATTCCGCTGAGCGTCTTCCACCAGCTCTACGGGAAGAAGCGGTCGGTGGACATCAGCGTGCAAGCGAAGTCCCCGGAGCTGTTCGCCAAGGCGCAGGATGAGGTGGCCTCGCTGATGCGCCGGCGCCGCGACGTGCCGGCGACCCTGCCCAACGACTTCGAGTTGCACACGAACGAGTCGGTGACGGCGTCGTTCAACCAGCTCTCCGGCGTCATCACCATCGCGGGCGTGGGCGTGTGCCTGCTGTCCCTGGTGGTGGGCGGCATTGGCATCCTCAACATCATGCTGGTGTCGGTGATGGAGCGGACGCGGGAGATTGGCGTGCGCAAGGCGCTGGGCGCGCGCAAGCGCCGCATCCTGGGGCAGTTCGCCACGGAGGCGGTGCTGCTGTCGCTGATGGGCGGCGCCCTGGGCCTGGCCCTGGGCTTCGGGCTGGTGTTCCTGGGGAAATGGATGATGGGCTTCCCCATGCAGGTGCCCCCGTGGGCGGTGGGCCTGGCCCTGTTCATGAGCTGCGGCGTGGGGCTCCTGTTCGGCATCTACCCGGCGGCGCGCGCGGCGAAGTTGGACCCCGTGGAGGCCATGCGGGCGGATTGAGGGCGGTGGTTCCCGGTGACGGGCGCCACCCTTCGCGTTAAGCACGGCCCATGGCGCCTCGCATTGGAACGCTCTGGGACTCCGTCGGAAACACCCCGCTGCTGCGCATCGGCTCGCTGAGTCGGCGGACGGGGTGTGAAATCCTCGCGAAGGCCGAGTTCATGAACCCCGGCGGCAGCATCAAGGACCGCGCCGCGAAGGGGATGATTCAGCGCGCGGAGTCGCAGGGCCTGCTGAAGGCGGGCGGCGCCATCTTCGAGGGCACCGCGGGCAACACCGGCATCGGCCTGGGGCTGCTCGGCCGCGAGCGCGGCTACCGCGTGGTCGTCACCATGCCGGACAACCAGGCGCGCGAGAAGTACGAGCTGCTGGAGGCCATGGGCGTGGAGGTCCTCAAGGTCCCCGCCGTGCCCTTCGCCAATCCGACTCACTTCTTCCACCAGGCCCGCGTGCTGGCGGAAGCGCAGGGCGGCTTCTGGGCGAACCAGTTCGAGAACCCGGCCAACGGCGACTTCCACTACGAGACGACGGGCCCCGAAATCTGGGAGCAGTGCGAGGGCCGCGTGGACGTGCTGGTGGCGTCCGTGGGCAGCGGGGGAACCCTGGGCGGCGTCAGCCGTTACCTGAAGGAGAAGAACCCCTCCGTGCGCGTGGTGCTGGTGGATCCGCCGGGCTCGGGCCTCTTCACCTTCGTGCGCGAAGGGCGCATGGAGGGGCCCGGCTCCTCCATCACCGAGGGCATTGGCATCATGCGCCTCACGGAGAACTTCCGCCGGGCCCGCGTGGACGAGGCCATGCGCCTGGGCGACCAGGAGATGGTGGAGATGCTCTACCACCTGGCCCGCGAGGACGCGCTGGTGGTGGGCACGTCGGCGGCCCTCAACGTGCGCGCCGCGTGGGAGCTGGCGCGCCGTCACCGGGGGGAAGGGCTGCGCATCGTCACCTTCCTGTGCGACCACGGCAGCCGCTATGCGTCAAAGGTGTTCAACCCGGCGTTCCTCGCGTCCAGGCAGCTGGAGGTGAGGCCGCTTCCGGTGGATTGAAAGCGCGGCGTTTCGGGTGGCCGTGCTGCAATTCAACACCCTGGGACTGCAATGACACCCTGAGCTCTGTGACGTCTGGTGTTACAGGGCGAGTCACGCTGTGGCGTGATTTGTCATTGGCGCCAGCGGCGGCGCACGTGCTGCCCATGAAGGCATTGAAAGGGGACTCTGGCCTGCGAGGTGCACAAGGCCGCGTTGCAGTCTTCCCGCGAGGAGTCCCCCATGAAGCAGTCTTTCAAGAAGTTTCCAGGCGTGTTGCGCGCCTGGTCTGGCGTCGTCGCCGCATCCCTGTTCGCAGGGTGTGGTGGCCCGGAGTCCCTCCCTTCGGAGGAGCCGGCCGCCGCGGCGCAGGAGCAGGCGCAGACGGGCGCCGCGCCCATCATCGAGTCGATGGACGCCATCGCGCTCGACAGCGCGCTGACGGCGAAGACGCGCAGCCTCATCCGCGCGAAGCTCGCGCAGGGCCAGGAGCAGCAGCAGGTCCCCGTGGTGTCGGACTCGGGCCAGGCGCTCGTGCTGAACGACCAGGGCCTCAACGGTGACGAGCAGGCCGGTGACGGCGTGTTCTCCGCCGTGGGCGACGTGGACTTCGTCACGCACCGGGCCACCCAGGACCGCATTCGCGACTTCCAGGCCAGCAATCCCCAGACGCCGCTGACGTTCGCGACCTTCGACAACCGCGTCCGCGTCTCCGAGCGCGTCCTCACGCCGCTGTCGCCCGACGTCTTCCGGCCGGGGGTCCCCATCCCCATCTTCCCCGCGGGTATCTCCCACGCGGTGAAGCCGAAGAACTCGCTCATCATCACCGACTCCAACGTCGTCAATGACCCGACGCGCACGTATGACCCGTGCACCAACGCCGGCAACCCGAACGGCGTGTGGACGTTCAACCACCTGATGCGGGAGATGGCGAGCTCGTACGTGTCGCCGGCGAACCTGACGGAGCACTGGCTGCGTCAGTGGACCGTGAACCAGAACATCAACGGCTGGACGGTGCCGGCGCGCACGGCGATGACCCCGCGCATCCTCACCCCGTGGCCGCGGGTGGGTGGCGCGCTGGACCTGGCGCGGTCGCCCTTCAAGCTGGTGGCCATCGTCAACCGCCTGGACCTGGGCGGCAACGCGGGGCCGTCCGCCTACGCCTCCGGGAACGCGGGCGAGCTGCGCTTCGTCTTCGCCGCGGTGGACCGCTCGAGCGGCGCCTGTGGCGTGCGACCCTTCCTGGTCATCTTCGAGTACGGCGTCCCGCACGCCTCCTGTGACGCGGTCCGCACCTGGGCGCAGCAGTGGCTGAACCTGTCAGCGCCGTCCATGGTGCTGGGCAGCTCGGCGTACAACGCGGCGCTGGCCAACCTCACGCAGCAGGTGGTGATGCGCAACGTCGCGCCCCGCAAGCCGAACGGCAGCGCCATCAACCAGATTCGCACCAACGAGGAGTGGCTGCGCTACCCGTGGGAGCTGCGTGAGTTCCACCTGATGGGCTCGGGCCCCTCGGTGAACCGCCTGCAGGGCCAGCCGACGGTGCTGACGCCGGGGGATTCGCACAACAACACGGCGGTGCTGCGTGACTTCATCAACGCGAACACGCCCGCCATCCTCGCCAACAGCTACACCGTGCCGCCGACGTACCCCACGGCGAGCACGCCGTTCCTCGGCGCGTTCCCGTGGATTTCGTCGGTGACGGACTCGTACTGGCGCGCGTCGGGCATCTCCGTCAACGAGGCCCGGCACAAGTTCTCCTTCAACACGTGCAATGGGTGCCACGGCCGCGAGTCGCGGACCGCCTTCACGCACATCAACGAGAACGGGGTGCTGTCTCCCTTCCTCGCCACGGGCATGGTCAGTCCTTCCACGCCCTTCATCGTGCAGGACCCTGTCGTGACGACGATGTCCCGGCCGTTCTTCGAAATCCAGATGCGCACGCAGAACCTGGACAGCGTGGCGAACCAGTCCTGCCTGGCGCGCGCGTTCGACCGGCGTCTGCTCTCCGCGCACTGATGCGGGGACGCCCGACCGGGGCGCATCGCTTCAACGGTGCGCCCCGGGAGGGGGCCGGGGCCGCTACACGAGCGGCGTCGGGAGGATGGACAGCGGCGGCGCGTCCAGGGGCGCGTCCTCGGGGCGGCGCGCGTAGGTGAGCATGCTGCCGCCGTCCTCCGATTCAGCGAAGAACTGCTCAATGGGGCCGAAGAGGAAGTCCAGCTCGTCGTCCGTGCACGTGGGCAGGTAGACGCGCAGCACGCGGGGGTCGTAGTAGCGGAACACCAGCGATTTACCGCTGGCGTCCTTGACCTTGAGGAAGCGCCGCAGGTGCCGCCGCAGCGCGTCCGGGTGGGCCGGGCTCTGCACGAAGATGCCCCAGCTCTGGCCCCAGCCCGCGGCGAGCAGCTGCTCCGTGGCGGGCGCGCCGGGCCGCAGCTGCACCAGGTAGGGCGCCACCTCCACCAGCTCCGGCGGCAGCTTCCCCGCATAGAGGCAGCTCTGCGTCAGGCCACAGGAGAGCACCAGCCGGTGGACGTTGGGGGCCCTCGCCCCGTCCAGGATGGCGTAGAGCGCCGAGGTGGGCGCCTCCTCCGTGGCCTGGCGCACCCACCGCAGCAGGCCCGGAAGCTGGGGGACGGGGGCGCTCACGCCGCCGCCTGCTGCTGCTGCTGCTTCCGCTTCTCACATTCCTCGCAGAACGGCACACCCGCCGCCGCGGCCTGGCGCAGGGCTTCAGCCTGCCGTGCCGGGTCGGGGAAGAGGGTGAAGACCTCCACGGGCGGGCGTGCCAGGGGGATGGCCTCGGGCTCGGGCCGAGGGGGCGGCAGGGCCTGCTCCGGCCACGCCCAGGCGGCGGCGCGGCGTTGCACGCGCAGGGCCACCAGCTCACGGCGCTCCAGCGCCTGCGCCAGCCGCTCCCGCACGCGGGCGTCCTGCCGGGCGCGCTCCAGCGAGCTGACGTTCCACGGGAGGATGCCGCCCAGGGCCTCGTACATCTCCAGCAGGGGCCGGCGGGCGGAGGTCAGCCAGTGGTCGAGCTGCCAGGTGATGTGCTCGGCCGGGACGCACTCCCGTTCGTCGACGGCCGTCACGGCGCGCAGGACGAGCAGCTCGTATTCTTCGGCTCCAGAGCGGAGCCGCCAGGGGCCAGGGAAGCCGATTCCAGGGACGGACATGACGACCTTGTCGGGGCTTCAGGGAAAGGGCCGCGTCCAGGACGCGGCAGGGACTCCGAGTGTACCCGGGGCCGGGGGAAGCTGCATCCCAGCCTGCACGAAATCTGCACAAACATGCCTTGGCAGCCGCACAAGGGGGCCATCACCGTTGCACGGGGGGCGGACATCCTGCGCCCATGAACGCACCTCCTCCGCTGCCTCCCCGTCCGCCGCGAGCGCCCGAAGGCGCCCTTCGCCGGGCCTTGCGCTGGCTCGTGGCCCACCACGTCTTCGGCAGTCTCATCATCGTCGTCTTCGCCACGGCGGTCATCGCCGGGCAGGTGGCGGACCGGACGGACTTCGCCAACTCGGAGCTGGCCGCCGGGGTGGAGGACCGCTGGGGCGCGCCCGTCACCCAGCCCGCGCCGTCGCTGCGCTACGTGCACAGCGGCACCATCTTCACCGAGCTGAAGCCGCTGCCCTTCGACCGCCAGCACGTCGAGGTGCAGGCGAAGATGAACTACCGCAAGCGCGGGCTGCGCTACTTCTCCGGCTTCGACTTCACCCTCAACGCCGACTACGCGGTGGTCAACCGCGAGAGCACCGACATCGACGTGGCGTTCATCTTCCCCATGGAGATGGACAAGTCGCAGGTGCTGCTGTCGGAGCTCCAGTTCCTCGTCGACGGCAAGGAGTCCAGCCTGGACCTGGGCGAGTCCGGCAACCGGCTGGTGTGGACGGGCCGCATCGCCAAGGGCGCCACGTCTCGCTTCACCATCCGTTACCGCGCCCGGGGACTCAATTCGTTCGTGTACCGCCTGGACCCGGCGCTGCCCGCGCGGGACGTGCGCGTCCATGTCGCCGTCGAAGGAGGGGAGAACTACGACTACCCGGCGGGCGTGCTGGCCGCGTCGTCGGTGAACACGACGTCCGACGCGGTGACGCTGGACTGGGCCTTCCAGTCGCTGGAGTCGGGGGTGAACCTGGGCGTCATCCTCCCGTCGGAGAAGACGTTCGACGCGCTGGTGGGCACCATGGCGACCCGGGCCTGGGTGCCCTTCCTGGGGCTGCTCGCGCTGCTCGCGGCGCTGGGGTTGCGCCACCGCCGCTCGCTCGCGCTCCATGAGACGTACCTGCTGGCGGCCGTGTACGGCTTCTTCTTCGTGCTGTTGGCGTACCTGGCGGCCTTCATGAACTTCTACGCCGCCTACGTCCTCTGCGCGGTGGGCCTGGGCGCGGCGGTGGTGGTCTACGTCCGCTGGCTCTTCCCCAAGGAGCGGACGTCCGTGCTCGCGGCGCTGTGGGGCGCCACGCTGGTGGTCCCCACCGGCGCCGTCATCCTCCAGGGCTACACCGGCCTCATCTACACGCTGGAGATCCTCGCCGCGCTGCTGGGGCTGATGGTGCTCTCCACCCGCGCCGGCGTGCGGGCCTTCCTCTCCGACCTGTCCCTGCCCGGTGAGCCACCACGCGCCGCCGTGGCTCCCGCTGCCTCCACCCCTGTCACCCCGGAAGCGAGCTGATTGCGCCATGTGGACCGTACCGCTCTTCGTTGGACTCCTGCTGACCACGGCCGATGGCTCGGCCATCAAGACGCCCTCCGGCAGCGCCACCGTGCCGCTCCAGGAGCTGATTCCCCTCTACGCGCAGCGCCAGTCGGCGCCCGCTGAAGCACCTCCGATGGAGGCCCTGGTGAAGAGCCAGCTCAAGGGCCGGCTCACGGCGGATGCCCTCTTCGTGGACGGACACTTCGACGTGGAGGTGCTCGCGGATGGGCGCTGGACGCAGGTGCGCCTGCTCCAGCTCGACGCGGACACGTTCCCGGCCGCGCTGCCCTCGCTGGAGGAAGGCACCGTGGGCGTCGTTGACGGGTACCTCTGCCTGCTGACGCGGAAGGCGGGGCGCTACGTCTTCGACGTGGGCGTCTCCATCCGCTCGCCCGGCGCGGGCCCGGAGCGCCGTGCCCAGCTTCGCTTCGGGCCCCACGCGTCCCCGGTGCCGCTGGCGCTGGAGGCGGACACGTCCGTCTTCACGCTCACCGAGCCGCTGGCCTCCATGGGCGGCGAGTCCCACGCTGTCTATCCCGTGCAAGGCGCGCTGCGCGTCGGCTGGCGCGCGTCGGTGGCGCGGGTGGCGCAGAGCCAGAAGCAGCAGGTGCGCCCGCCGCTCGAGCCGCGCATCACCGAGGCCACCGCGTCCTGGGTCTCCACGCTGGAGGGCCGCGCCACGCTGCGCGTCAGCTATGCGCTGAGCCTGGACCGCGAGCAGCCGCTGGAGCTGGTGTTGCCGGAAGGGCACCGGCTGGAGCGCGTCACTCTGAACGCCATTCCCGTCCCCGTGGAGTCGCAAGACGGCACCCTGGCGTTGAAGGTCGCCCCCGCGCGGCTGGGCGAGACGGGCGGGACGCTGGAGGTGGTGCTGTCGCGAGAGCTGGGCGTCTTCCACCTCTCCGGCCGGTTGCAGCTGGCGCTGCCGCGAGTCTCCTGGCCCGTGGCGGAGCTCCGCGCACGCGCGCACTTCCCCGCGGTGTTCAACTACCGGCGCGAGGGAGGCAGCCTGGAGCAGTATGAGTCGACGGAGGCGGTGGCCGCGGACGCGCCGGGCCTGCCCGGAAAGGCGCTGCACTTCCGCCAGTTCCTGGTGGCCGCGTCCTCGCCCACGCTGGAGCTGGGCTACTCGGTGGACATCTCCGACAGCTACTTCCGCTGAAGCCGCGTCACGGGCGCCACCACCGCGAAGGTGGTGCCCGGGGTTGAGGGAAGCAGCTCCAACCTCGCGTGGAAGGCGCGCAGCATGGACTGGGAAATCGTCAGCCCCAGGCCCGTGCCGCCGCGCTCGCGGGCGGTGGTGAAGAAGGCGTCGAAGATGCGCGCGCGGTTCGTCTCGGAGATGCCCTTGCCGTTGTCCTTCACCACCACGCGCACCAGGTCCGCCTCCGGGGCCTGCTCCACCGACAGGTCCACGCGGACGGCGTCCCCACCGTGCTGGCGGGCATTGGTGACGAGCTGCCACAGCACGTCGTCGAGCACCTCCTGCGGCAGGCTCACCTTCAGGCCCGCGGGCGGCGCCGTGACGTGGATGTCCGTGGCGCCCGCGGCGCGGGCGCGGAGGGCGAGCCCCTCCAGCAGCGGGCCCAGCTCCACCGTCGCGGGCGTGGCCGTCATGGAGTCCGCCCGGGCCAGCTCCAGCAGGCGCTGCACCAGGCGGGTGAGCCTGCGGGCATCCGCGTCCACGTTGGCGAGGAACCGCGCGCGCTGCTCGGGGGACATCGCGTCGGCGCTGTCGCGCAGCAGCTCCACCGCGCCCTGGATGGAGGCCAGCGGCGTCTTGAACTCGTGCGACACGTTGGCCGCGAAGGAGCGGATGTACTGGTTCCTGTCCCGCAGCGCGGTGGCCATGCCGGCCAGGGACTCGGAGAGCTCGGCCAGCTCCGCCACCACGGGGCGCGCCATGGGCTCGAAGCCCGCGGGGTCGCTCATGGCGATGGCGCGCGTCTGCTTCACCAGCGCGCGCACCGGCCGGCCCACCAGCGCCGCGGCGGCCAGCGACATCAGCGCCACCGCGCCGAGCAACACGAAGCCGGTGGCGGTGAGGTTCCACCGGTCCGCGTACGTCGCCTTGGCGAACGTCATGGGCGTGCGCGTCAGCACCACCGCGCCCCAGACGCGCTCGCCCTCCAGCACGGGCAGCGCCACCGTGACGCGGATGCCGGTGTCGCGGCTGAGCGACGCCAGCGGGGTGTCCTCGGGATCGGCGACGCGGCGGCGCATCACGCTGACGGGCTCGCCGCGCAGGGCCCGCTGGACCTCCGTGCGGTCCGCCAGGGTCGTCCTCAGCAGCGCGGGGCTGCTGCTGGCCACCACCACGCCCTCGGTGTCCACGACGCGGATGCCGGCCAGGGTCGCCGCGCGCACCTGTTCGAGCAGCGGCGTCAGGCGCAGGCCGGCCGCCTGTGACAGCGGCTCCGCGGGGACGCGCGAGGGCTGGGGCGTGCCGCCCGACGGCAGGGTCGCGTCCGAGGCCCTGAGCGACGGGAGGATGGGGCGCAGGCGCGTGTCGTCGGGGATGGGGAAGGGCCAGGGGGCGGTGCGCTCGCGGCCGTAGGCGCCCGCTGGCACGGTGGCGCTCAGCCGCTCGCGGAAGACCTCCGCGACCACCGCGCCCTGGGCAATCAGCTCCGACTCCGTCTGGCGGATGAGCTGGTTGTCGTAGACGCGCACGAAGGCGAGCCCCGCGAGCGTGAGGGCGAACCCCGCGACGCCCACCGCGGCGAACACCAGCCACAGGCGCGGACGCGCGCGGCGCTCAGGGGAGGGCGAGCCGATAGCCAAGGCCATGCACCGTCTCGATGACGTCTCCACCCGCGCCCGCGAACTTCTGCCGGACCCGGCGCACGTGGCTGTCGATGGTCCGGTCGCTGACCACCACGTCGTCGTAGACGCGGTTCATCAGCTCGTCCCGGGTGAAGACCTTGCCGGGGACCCGGAGCAGCGTGGCCAGGAGCTGGAACTCCGTCACCGTGAGCACCACCTCCGTGTCCTGCCACCACGCGCGCCAGCGCTCCGCGTCCATGCGCAGCGGCCCGCGGGCCTGCAGCCGCGCCGAGGCCGCTTCGACCTCCGGGGGCGGCGCGGGCCGCGCGCGCCGGAGCACCGCCTTCACGCGGGCCACGAGCTCGCGCGGACTGAAGGGCTTGGTGAGGTAGTCGTCGCCGCCCAGCTCCAGGCCGAGGATGCGGTCGACCTCGTCGTCCCGCGAGGAGAGGAAGACGATGGGCAGCTCGTGCTTGCGCCGGACCTCGCGGCACACGGCGAGCCCGTCCAGCTCCGGCATCATGATGTCCAGGACGATGAGCGCCGGGAGGGTCCGGTCGACCTGCGTCAGGGCGGCGCGGCCATCCGCGGCCTCATTCACCTGGAAGCCTCCCTGCTCCAGGGCGAAGCGGACAATCTCCCTCAGGTGGGGATCATCGTCGACGACCAGGACTGTGGGACGTTCGGCCACGGCTGCTCGGGAGGGGAGGGTTGCGACGGCTGCCGCACTCTACACCCACCCGGGCCGGGGGAGACGGCCGGGGCGCGTCCCCGGCCGTGAGCAAGACTACCGGCGTGAGCGCCGGCGGGGCCGCGGAATCACAATGGCCGCGGCGAGTAGGAGAATCACTGGAATGAACACGAGCATCGTCTGCGCCGTCACCTTCGCCCCCATCAAGGAAGTGCCGCTACTATGGCGGGGCGGTCTGACGTTCCGCTCGCGGCAATCCTGAAAACAGGGTTTGACGGGACTGTGACAGCGCCTGGCGTCAGAGCAGCTCGCGGGTGATGACCTCGGAGCGCTCCTGGTCGTTCCAGGTGACCTTCCGGGTCTCCCGGCCGTTGAAGTAGATGGCCTCCCGGTCGTTGATGAGCTTTCGGATGGTGATGCGGGCGACGGACTGCTGTTCGTCCACGCCGTGGGTCAGCTCGTACCGGGCGACGTCATGAGGGAACTCGCCCAGGTGGAGGCGCACCTCGCCCAGCATGTCCACGTAGTCCGCCAGCGCCTGCATCTGCCCCAGCGCGCGCCGCATCACCGTGCCCGTGCGCTTGCTGAGCACCCGGTCCCAGAAGAGGTAGCCCGCGCCCAGCGTGGCCGCGCTGGTGAAGAACATGAAGAAGGTGAGCGCTGGATCCAGGTACCGGTTCTGGGTGAGGCCCTGGTGCTTCGAGGCCTCCACCAGGATGTCCTTCATGGCCTCCACCGCCGTGCGGTGGGCCATCCGCGTCCACTCGCGCGCGTCCCGCTCCGCGCCCAGCAGCAGCCAGCAGAGGCCCAGGTGCAGGGCGGTGAACGACAGCCGCGCCCTGTCGCGTTCGGTGCCCATGGCCTCCGTGAAGCAGCTCCGCGCGGACTTCAGCCGCTCCAGCTGTTCATCGCGGGTGGCCTGGGGGGCGCGCGCGGCCTCCAGGTGGAGCCGCCCGGCATGGAAGGGACCGTCCATCAGCGGCCGGACGTCGCGATGCAACCCGCGAAGGAGGGTGAGCTGGGTTTCGTGAAGGCCGAGGAGGGTCTCCAGCAGAGAGGCCGCGGCGGGAGCCTGAAGCCTGCCGCCCGCGTGCGGTGCAATCGCCAGGACGAGATCATCCCACTTGGCCATGTGCGGACTCCCTGTGGCTGGGCGATACAAGACGTGCGGCAAGCCCCCCACGGATCAGTCTGCCATAACCTCCACGCCATCGAAGAATCTGGACCGCGGTTCATGCGAGGGCGGCATTCTTCAATGAGGCGGAGCGGCTGGCTTTCAAGCTCGGTAGAAAAAGCCAGTCACTCTCTCGAAGTGACATGAGTCTGTTTTTACTCCCCTGGGCCGAGCCCCCGCGTTTGGCTCAGCCGTGGCCCGGTGGCGGCGCCAGGTACATGCGGAAGCGCGTCACCGGCCGGTAGCCCATGCGGGTGTAGACGGGCTCGCCCGCGCTGGTGGCGTGGAGGACGGTGCGCTCGGTGCCCCAGTCCTGATGGGCCTTCGCCAGCGCATGTCGCATCACGGCCTCGGCGGCGCCTTGCCGGCGGTGTCGCGGATGGGTCGCGACCAGGGCGACGTAGGCGGCGGAGTCCACGCGCAGCACCACCGTGCTGGCCGCGGCCTCTTCGTCGCGGCACGCCACGAAGCCCTGGCAGTCCGGGGTGTAGAGCGTGTCCTCGTCGAACGCTTCACGGCCGAAGTGGCGGGGGACGTCGTAGGCGTTGGCGTTGATGTCGGCCACGGCCTGCCGGCCCCAGGCCTCCGTGACGGGGCGGACGTTGAATGGAGGCTGTGGGTGGATGGGGGGCGCCAGCCGGTCCGCCACCATGCCGGTGACGTTCATCTCCGACTTGAGCCCGTACCAGGCCAGGATGGAGGGCGCGTTGTCGCGCACGGAGGGTGCCAGCCAGTCGTCGCAGATGACGAAGCACCAGCCATGTCGACCGGCGGAGAAGTAGCGCGCCGCCGAGGCCGCCGCGGCCGCGAGCGCTTGTTCCGTTTCGACGGGCGCGCGCAGGAAGGCGGCGTTCATCATCGACCAGGCCACGTGGCAGGCGGTGATGTAGACGTCGGGGCGCTCCACCACTTCACCCGACTTGCTGCCCAGGGCGAACAGCCTCCAGGCTCCACGGTACTGCGCGTTGGATTCATCTATCTCGACGCGAGAGGGGGTGGGCATCGTGCCTCCTGGGGTGAGGGGAATCGGCGAGCATACCCGAGCCCGGATGCGGTCAGCGCGCCACTGCCCGGCGGTCGTGGGTGGCGGTGGGCGCGGGGCGCGTCTACGTTGAGAGGATGACGCATGCGGTTCCCGAGACGTGGACACTGCCCTGGCGGGGCCTGGGGCTGAGCAGCAACCTGAGCGTGGCGGACGTGCCGCAGCCCTACCGCTTGCTGGACGAGTCACCGGGCCTCTTCGACTACGTGGAGTACAGCGCGCCGCTCTCCCTGGAGGAGTCGAAGGCGCACGCCTCGCTGTTCCCGGAGATGTGGCGCCGGCGCCAGGACGTCCCGGTGCTCTTCCATCCCGTCCACCTCAACCTCTGGGGGCCCGCGCTGGAGCCCGGCCAGGCCTTGCTGGATTTGGACGCCCACGCGCGCGCCGTGGAGAGCCCCTGGGTGGGCAACGACGTCGGCTGGTGGCACGTGGACGGGCAGCCCTTCCCGGGCTACCTCTACTTCACGCCGCCCTTCAACGAAGCGGGCCTGGAGGCGTGCGTGTCCCACGCGCTCCATGTCCAGCGGCACCTGTCCAGGCCGCTCGCGCTGGAGAACCCCGCGGTGCTCGCGCGGCGCGGGCAGTGGCATGTGCTGGACTTCATGGCGAAGCTGCACGCGCGCACCGGGGCGCCGCTGCTGCTGGACCTGGGGCACCTGCTCAGCCATCAGCTCTCCGCCGGCCTGCCACTGGAGACGGGGCTGGACGGCTTTCCGCTCGACCAGGTCATCGAGCTGCACATCGCCGGGGGCGTGGTGACGCACCGGGGGCCGCGCGGCTTCTACGTGGATGACCACACGCAGCCGGTGCGCGAGGAGCTCTTCGACCTGCTGGCCTCGTTGATTCCGCGCTGCCCGTCCCTGCGCGCCGTCACCTTCGAGGGCGACGGCCACCCGCCCGAGGTCGCCCGGAGGTCCTTGCTCCGCCTGCGCCAATGGGTGCCCGCGGGAGCGCGTCCGCCGCTGACGTGGCGCGTTCCGCCGACCGTCGCGGCCGTGCCGCCGCTCACGGAGGACAGCCAGCCCTGGGCCTTGTTCGACGCGGGGTACGCGGCGGCGCCCGCGGCCTCCGTGGAGGACGAAGCGGGCACGCTGGCGGACCAGGACTTCCGACTGGCCGTGGTCGCGGAGGTCCTGGATCGCGAGTGGCCGCTCACCCGGTTGTTGCTCGCGGGCACGCGGGAGGGGCTGGCGGCCTTCACCGGCTCGAAGGAGTACCGGAGGCTCTTCGACTCCGTGGCGCGCACGCCCGGGCAGTCCTTCGCGTCCTGGGCCATGCGGCGCCTGCGCGAGTCACCGGATGAGGGGGCGTCGGCGGCGCTGGCGCTGGAGCTGCTGCTGCCGTCGCTGTTCACGCGGCGGGTGCCCGCGCCCGCGCCGGGACAGGTGGGGTTGATGGAGGATGTGCGGGCCGGGTCGCTTCCCGTGGACCTGTCCGAGCTGGTCCACTCCGCCCGAGCCGTGCGGCGGCATCTCACGGCCCGGGCATGGGCGTGTGGCACGCTGGAGCTGTCCGGCCTGGATTCGCTGAACCAGGTGGCGCGCCGGCCCGGCCCGGGGCCCTGGTCCTTCGTCGCACGGCGCAGGGCAGGGGCGCCGGAGGTGATGTCGGTGCCCCCGGCCTTGGGCAAATTCCTGAGAATGCTCGCTGTCCGGCCCATGGCCGAGGCGGAGGTGACGCCTGGGTTGCTGGAGGAGGCGAGGGGGCGTGGGCTGATTCGCAGGGGCTAGCGGGAGAAATGTCCAGGATTGGACCGAACCCTTGCGCTGGCCGTCCCGGTAAGATAGTTCGCGCCGCCATGGCGTCCCCCCTCGTCGTCGGAATCGCGGGCGGCACCGCGTCCGGCAAGACCACCGTTGCCCGCAAGGTACGCGAGGCATTGACTGATTGCCGCGTGGCCTTCATCGATCAGGATTCGTATTACCGGGACTTGAAGGACCTTCCGCTGGCGGACAGGCGTGAGGTGAACTTCGACCACCCGGATGCCTTCGACCGGGAGCTGCTGGTTCAGCACCTGCGAGCGCTGAAGTCCGGGCAGCCCATCCAGAAGCCCGTCTACGACTTCGTCACCTCGTCGCGTCAGCCGCAGACGAAGAACGTCGACCCCGGCGACATCATCCTCATCGAGGGCATCCTCGTCCTCCACATGAAGGAGGTCCGGGATGAGATGGACGTGAAGATCTACGTCGACGCGGACGACGACCTCCGCATCCTCCGGCGCCTCACCCGCGACATCAAGGACCGCGGCCGCGACTTCGACCACGTGGTGAGCCAGTACCTGCGCCACGTGCGGCCCATGCACATGGGCTTCGTGGAGCCGTCCAAGCACTTCGCGGACATCATCATCCCGCATGGCGGCAACAACGAGATCGCCATCGGCATGCTGGTGGGCGCGCTCCGCGGCAAGCTCTCCGGCGCCGTGAGGCGGGACTAGTCAGCACCGCCGCAGGAAGTCACTCAGCGGGCCATGGAGCCGCTCCGCGTCCTGGAGCAGCGCCGCGTGGTCCCCGGGCCCCGGCAGCTCGAGGAAGCGGGCGCTCACGCCCGCGGCGCTCAGCAGGTGGTAGGTGTCACGCACCCGGTTCACCGGGGCCATGACATCCGACGTCCCCGTCACCAGGAGCACCCGCGCGCGGATTCGCGAGAAGCCGTCCGACACGTCGCTGCCCGCGTACGCCGAGCACAGCGACGCCCAGGACACCGCGTCGAAGGCGTCCGCGAACGCGTCCGCTTCCGCCTCCTGCGCGGCGTGGGCCGCTTCGGGGGCCGGGTACGCGGAGGCCAGGAACTCACGCCCGCGGAGCAGCTTCTGGAAGTCCAGGCGCAGCTTGCGCATCGTCTTGCGCGGCGGCGCATCCAGCGCGTAGAGGCCGTCCCGGTAGTCGGGGTCCGCGCGCAGCACCTGCCAGGACAGGCCCAGCTTCTCGCGCACGCCTTCGGGCAGCGCGCGCGCCGCGCCGATGGCCACCACGCCCTCGGCCAGGTCCGGGAACAGCGACGCCAGCCGCAGCGCCACGTGGGCGCCCAGGCCCACCCCCACCAGCGCGCGCACCTGCGTCAGCCCGCGCGCGCGCAGCGTGGCCGACACGGCGCGCGCCATGTCCTGCACGGTGAGCGGCGGCAATTCGAGCCCCCAGCGCTCACCCGACGCGGGATTCACCGTCGCGGACGACGTGCTGCCGAAAGGGCTGCCGAGCAACCCAGGGGAGAAGACGGGGGTGACGGCGGGGTCCAACGCGAGGTTCGTCCCCACCAGGGCGCGTCCCCAGCCGGAGGGCTGGTACGCCGAGTCCTCCAGCGGGCCCAACGCGAGGTGCGAGTGCGCCAGGTCGTGCAGCAACACCACCGCTTTGCCGTCTGATGGTTCTCCGTAGGCCGCCCAGGCCACCTGGGGATTGCCCAGCAGCTCTCCTTCCTCCAAGGGAAGGGGCGTGGTGAACAGGTGGGTCCCGGTGGCCTGGATCACGTTGGGGATTTTTCATATCACTGCCAGGACAAAGGCACAGGAGACTGCCGCGTGAAGCGCTACTTCGGAGTCATCGTCATCGTCGCGGGTGTGCTGCTGGCCGCCGTCATGAGCTATCGCAGCGCGAGCAGTCGCGCGCTGGAGGCCCAGCGGGATGCGGATCAGCAACGGATTCACGCGGAGTACCTCGAACGGGTGGGCTGGATGCGCGCCAACCCGGACGAGGCCAGCTACCGCGATGAGTTGAAGCCCTTCTTCAAGAACTACTTCGAGCAGGTGGACGCGCACCTGACGCGCTTCAAGGGGAACACGAAGTTCGACGACTACCTGCTGGAGCTGGAGGCGCGCGAGGAGCGTGGCGCGAAGGATGACCGCGCCAACGACCGCAAGGCCTTCTACGAGTACACGCGAAAGACGTTCGACAGCCTGCGCGAGGGCCGCTACCGCCCGGTGTGGACGGCCACGGACAAGGGCATGCGCCTGGACATCATCTCCTCCGACGTGGTGATGGTGCTGGGCAAGCCGCAGATCCGCCTGCAGTTGGCGGTGTGGGGCGCGCAGCGCGTGCTCAAGGACGACGGCAAGGTGCTGAAGATGATGACCAGCGCCACGTTCGACACGGTGTGGAAGCTCACCGACGCGAAGGGGAAGCTGCTGGGCGAGATGCGCGGCGCCGACCCGTCCATGAAGATTGACCACCCGGAGCGCTTCGTCCCGTCGTTCCCCCCGCAGATGGTGCTGGGGCACTACGACCTGGACCTGCTGCCGAACGAGGTGGCGAAGATGGAGATGACCATCAACCTGTCCTCCAGCGCGGCTTCGGGTGGCACCGCGACGTCCAGCTACGTGTGGAAGCTGGACGTGCCGTCTGACTGGAAGCTCGGCGCCGGCGAGTCGTGGGAGGGCGCCACCCAGGAAGAGCGCCCCGAGGAGGAGATCGACCCGTCGAAGGCCTCGGCGAACTAGGCCTTCGCGGGGGTTACTCCACCACCGTGAAGTGAGAGCCGAGCCGGTACGCGGACAGCGTGCCGGCGTCGTCCAGGAAGTAGAGGTTGAGGCGCACGTCGGCCTGGAGCGCGACGAGCCCCACGCCGGCCTGGACCTCCGCGAGCACCTGCCCGCCGCGGGGGTCCACCGCGCGGACGCGCTCCCCTGGCACCAGCGTGACGTCGCGCGCGGTATGCGCGGGGAGCGCGCTGATGAGGGGCTCGCCCGCGGCGCCCACGCGCCAGTCCACCGTACCGGAAGCGGCCACCCGTGCGGCGGCGCCCGAGGCGCTCGTCACCACCACCGCGCGGGGGAGGGAGGCCAGCGCATAGGGGCCAGGCCCCAGGTTCAGCGGGCGCTCCCAGAGGCGCCGGCCCTTCGCGTCCAGGCAGAGCAGCATGCCTTCGCGCTCGCGCTCGCCGGCGATGAACACCCGTGAGCCCATGGGCAGGGGCGCGGACAGGTGGGACAGGTTCGGCTCGTACGTCCACACGGATTCGCCGGTGTGCGCGTCCGCGAGCAACACGGCCCAGTGCGAGCCGCGGCCCAGCATGGCCAGGAAGCGCCGGCCCCAGGCCACCGGGGGGCCGTGGAACGGCATGGGCGCGCGCATGCGGTAGCGGACCTGACCATCCTCCAGGTCGAGCCCATAGAGGTAGCCCGAGTCCGTGCCCACCAGCGCGCGGTGTCCTTGGGTGGCCAGCCAGCTGCGCTGGGTGCGCGGCGGCGCCAGGCGCCAGACCTCGCGGCCCGTGGCCTCCGCGAAGGCCACGACGGTGCGGTCCTCGGACAGGGTGAGCAGCAGGCCGTCCTCGCGCAGCAGCAGTGGGCCCAGGGGGATTCCGTCGTGGTCATGCAGCCAGCGCGCGCCGCCGCCCCGGCCCGTGAAGCCGTAGACGCGCGCGATGTCCGCCGCCACCGCGTGGCCATCCGCCGACGCGGCCACGCCCAGCGCCGCGGCGCGCTTCCACAGCAGCGCTCCGTCCTTTCGGGAGAACGCGGAGGCCAGCTGCGGCGCGCAGTACACCGGCCCGTGCCGGCCGAGCAGCAGCCGCGACTCCTCCGCGTCCGGAAGTCCGCGCTTCTCCCACAGCTTCTCGAAGCGCAGGCGGCGCAACCGGCCGGGGACCTTCAACGGACGTGAGGTGCCCTGGCCCGTGGCCCGGGCCTTCTTCTCGCGGGCCGCGCCCTGGGCCTCGGGGGGCTGCACGGGGCCCCGCAGGTGCGAGAGGCCCTCGCGGCAGCGCTCCGCGAGCTCCATCCGGTACGGGTTGGCCACCAGCGCTCGGTCCGCTTCAGCGAAGGCCGCGGCCAGGGACTCGCCCAGGTGGAAAAGGGCGGCGGCGGCCACGTTGCCCGCGAGCGGGAAGGGCGCCCCGGTGCGCCCTGCCTTCGCCTGGCCCGTCTTCAGGTCGACCAGCAGCGAGGGCTTCGCGCCCGCGGGGGCCAGCTCGAAGCGGTTTTCGCCCAGCTCCACCGCGCGCGCCAGCTCCACCGCCTGTCGCGACAGCTCCAGCGCCGTCAGGAACGGCGGGCCGGGGACGCGCCAGGCCTCGGGTTTTCCGGGCAGCGACAGCCAGACCTCGCCCGACGCCAGCAGGGGCGCCAGCAGTCCGCCCGTCCCCCGCGCGGCGCCGCGGCCCGTGGGGACGCCGGCGTCCCGGAGCTCGAAGCCGAAGCCCGGGACTTCCGTGGGCTCCACGCGCCGGGTGGCGGGCCGGGCCGGCGCCTCGTCGGGAGGACGGGCGGGGCGGTTCAGGCCCCTCAGCGGCTCCTTGAGGGCCTGCCCGACGGTGGTGGCGAGCCCCTTGGGCCCGGCCCGGGTGACGTCGGTGAGGAACCGCTCACCGGCCTCACGGACCGCCTCCACCAGCTCCTCCAGCTCCACCCGGACGGGCGGGCGCATCAGCCGGGCAGGGCGGGAGAGGTTGGCCACCAGCAGCTCCACCTCCGGCCCCATGCGGCGGAGCACCAGCTCCAGGTGGGCCTCGGGCAGGGAGACCTGGGCCAGTTTCTGCCGCCCACCCGCGAGCGCCGCAACTGAGCGCACCAGCGAGGGGACGACTTCTGCTAGAGACTCCTCCACGGCCCCGGACAGGAGGTCCACCCCGTCCAATTCCAGTGCGATGGAATCGAGCGGGGAAGCTGCGGGTTCGCGTTTCCAGCGCTGTCCGATGCGTATGCGGGTCATGTTGCGTTCGTTGACAAGCCAGTTTAGCGATGGCTAGCATCCGCCGCCTATACGGACCTACATTTTTGTAACCGTTCGGAATTCCTGGGGAATACTCGATGACATTCTACGAGGCCGCGCTCCGCATCCTGGAGAGCGAAGGTCGTCCCCTCCACTTCCTTGAAATTACCGAGAAGTCCATCCAGCAGAGCCTGCTTTCCCACGTGGGCAAGACGCCTGAGGTGACGATGCTGTCGCGCCTCGCAGCCATGGCGCGCCGCACGCGGGATCGCAAGGTGCTTGTGACGGCGAAGGACACCTTCGCGCTGGTCGACTGGTCGATTCCCGAGGACGTCGAGGCACTGGCTCAAACCGGCGTGGTGGAGCCGCACCCTGAAGAAGACCTGCCGCCGCTGCGTCCGGCGGAGCGTCACCCGGAGCCGCGCACGGACAACGTGCGGGTCGCGGGCCGTGGCAGCGACCGCAAGCGCCGCCGCGACGAGGACGAGGAGCGTGGCGGTCGTCGCAAGCGCTTCCCGCCGCTGCCCGAGGTGGTGTTCGAGATTCTCAGCGAGTCGGACATCGGGCTGCGCACCGAGCAGATCATCGAGCGTGCCCGGGCCAAGGAGCTGTGCGCCGAGGACACCACGGTGGAGGCGGTGCTCACCGCGCTGCTGGAGGACAACCAGCGTCGCATCGACGCGGGCCGCCGGCCGCAGTACGCCTTCAGCAAGGACTCTGGAGAGGTGTCGCTGGAGCGCGCTGGCGCCCCGAGCGAGGCCCCGCCGCTGGAGCTCCAGGCCGCGTTCGCGCAGGCGCTGGGCATCCCGCTGGAGGCGGGCCGTCCGGTGCTGGGCAAGCCGGCTGCCGCGGGCGAGGCCCCGGAGGATGCCGCGCTGGTGGCCACGCTGCGCGCCACGCTCAAGGACGCGCGCCGCTCCGTGGCGCGTGGGCTGCGCAAGCGCCTGGGCGAGCTGGACGTCGGCACGTTCGAGAAGTCCGTCGTGAAGATGATGCACGGCCTGGGCTTCCGCGAGCTGAAGGTGGCCAAGCGGTCCAAGGAAGGGCCCTTGCTCACCGCGCGCAAGCGCGAGGGCAGCGTGGAGCTGCGCTACGCGGTGCGCATGCTGAAGGGCACGCCTGGCATCGACCGCAAGTCGGTGCAGGAGCTGCGGCGTGACTTGGGCCACTATTCGGCGCAGGTGGGCCTGCTGGTGAGCGCGGGTGACGTGCGCGGTGATGCGCGCACCGAGGCGCAGGCCAATGGTTCGTTGGTGATGCTCTGGTGCGGTGACGCGCTGGGCGAGAAGTTCCTGGAAGCGGAGACGGCCGTCTCCGTCACGCAGGTCGCGCTGTACGAGGTCGACGAGACGTTCTTCGAGGCCGCGAAGCTGGATGCCGAGGAGGCCCAGAAGCGCCGCGAGGAGCGTCAGCGCGAGAAGCAGGCCCGGGAAGGGGAGGAGCCCACCGAGGCCGCTGCCGCGCCGGAGCGCGAGCGCGAGCGCCCGCGTGAGAAGCGCCGCCGTGAGCGTGAGAAGCGCGAGGCCCGTGAGGCGCGTGAAGCCGAGGCCACCGCGGCGGCGTCCACCGAGGAGACTTCGGCTGCTCCCGCCGGGGATGCGCGAGAAGCCGCTCCCGTGCCGGCCGCGCCGGTCCTGCAGGGCCGCGAGGACGATGAGGAGGACGACGACGAGGACGGGGAGGATGACGACCTCGAGGCAGCCAGCGCTTTCGTGGGTGGTGCGCGTCCCGATGGGGCTGCAGCGGATGCCGGCGCCGAAGGGGCGCAGGGTGACCGCAAGCGCCGCCGCCGTCGTCGCCGGGGCCGTCGCGGCCGTGGCAGCCGCGCGGGTGAGGCCGGGGCCGCTGGCGAAGCGGGTGAGGCGGGTGCTTCGGCTGCGGGTGCCGCTGGTGAGGCGGGTGCCGCTGGTGAGGCTGGAGCTGCGGGTGCCGTTGGCGAGGCCGGAGCCGCTGGCGAGGCCGGAGCCGCTGGCGAGGCCGGAGCCGCTGGCGAGGCCGGAGCCTCGGCTGCAGGGGCCGCGGGTGTTTCCACCGCAGGTCCTGTTGGTGCCACGGGTGAGGCGGGTGTCTCCTCTGTGGGGGCCACGGGGGCAACCGGTGAGGCGGGTGTCTCCTCCGCGGGTGCTGGCGAGGCCGGTGTCTCGGCTGCGGGTGCCGTTGGTGCTACGGGTGAGGCAGGTGTCTCTACCTCGGGTGCTGGTGTCGCTGGCGAGGCGGATGCCTCCGCTCCGGACGCTGTTGGCGTCGCTGGCGAGGCCGGTGTCTCGGCTGCGGGCACTGGTGGAGATACGGCCGCCGGGGGCGTCGCTGGAGTGACGACTGCTGTCGGTGCCGCTGGCAACGCCGGTGTGTCGACTGCCGGGAGCGGTGCGTCTGGTGCCACGGGAGGCGCGTCTCCTGACGTCAGCAGTGTCGGCGAGGCACCTTCCGTCTCCAATGCGAGCGCTGACAGTGGAGCGGGCTCGGCTGCTGTCCCAGGTGTCGTGTCGAGTGAAGCGCTTTCCTCGGCGGACAGCGGGGGCACTTCCGCGCCGGCCTCCAGCGATGCGGTGTCCGCGTCGGTGGGCGTCGCCACACAGGCGGATGCGTCCGTGACTGCTCCTTCCGAGGGGACGTCATCGGCTGCTCCGGCGGCAGGGCTGACGCAGGCGGGCGTGCCGGACGGCTCGTCGGGCGAAGTGGCCCCCGGCGCCGCGACGGAGGCGTCTTCTGGATCCGAAGATGGCGCAAAGGCCAGCGAGCCTGCTCCCTCTCCCACCGAGGGTGATCCGTCCGCGGACGCGTCCGTGCCCCCCAAGGGACCGGCCGGGGAGCGCGATAGCTGACGCGGCACGCCAGGGGGTGAGGGATTGGTCGGCGCCACCGCTCTCCAGGTGTTACCCTGGGGAGCGATGAAGCCGGTCCTGTTGCTCGCCTCCTGCGTCGTCCTGCTGCTCGGCGCCTGCCGATGGCAGGCGCCGCGCTACCCGGTGGCGCCGGTGGAAATCTCCGGGGCCACCCTGCGGGACAACGCCCTGCTGGGACTTGCTCCCGAGGGCGTGGCCACGCTCTTCACCGCCGCCCTGAAAGACTCCGGCCGTTTCGAACAGAAGGGCGCGGAGGCGCCTCGCGAGGAGCGGCCCTGGCGCCTGACGCTGGACGTGCCCTTCACCCGCGAAGTGCTGAAGGACGGTGACCCGCGCAGCTTCGCCGAGGTGGGCGCCAACCTGATCCTGGAGCGCTTCGGTGGGCGTCTGCCCCAGCGCTACGAGCTGGTCGGGCTGGGTGAGGCGCCCGTCGAGGAGGACTCGCCCGCGGGACGGCAGGAGGCCATGCGCACGGCACTGGCCAACGTGCTGCGCCAGGTGACCGAGTCCACCGTCATGCAGTTGACGGCGCTGGACCGAACCGACGAGGAGCTGGTGCTGGACCTGAAGGCCACGGACTCGCGAGTGCGGGAGTTCAGCCTCCGCACGCTGGCGGAGCGGCAGCACCCGGCCGCCGCGCCGCTGCTCATCGACCGCCTCAAGGAAGCGACCGACGCCGAGACGGTGCGCAGGACGATGGGCTCGCTCGTGGAGATGAAGGCGCGGGTCGCGGTGCCCGTGCTCATCGACCTGGCGCGTGGCCGTGACCTGGGCTTCGTGCAGGAGATTGTCTTCGCGGTGGGCGAAATCGGTGGCCCGGAGGCGGAGGCCTACCTCTACACGATGGCGCAGGGGCACGATGCGCCCACCGTCCAGGCCGCCGCGCAACAGGCGCTGGACACGCTCTACGCATCACGTAAGCACTCATCTGCGGAGGCGCGTGGCCCCAGCCGCGCGGACTGACATCGACATGAAGCGTTCATTCGGCATGGGCGGGGCCGCGGTGCTGGCGGCCCTGGTGCTGGGCACGGGCTGTTCCAAGAACGTCGACGCGGCGGCGGGCGCGAGCGCCAGCACCGACGACGTGTCCGTGTACTACCCGCTCGCGGTGGGCAATAGCTGGACCTATCGAATCAACGGCCGCGACGACAAACGCGTCACCGTGGAGATCCTCAAGGAAGAGGCCGGCGTCTTCCACGACAGCCAGGGCGGTCAGCTCTCGTTGGACGGCTACGGCTTGAGAGATCCCAAGCGCTACCTGCTGCGCGGTCCGGTGCGGACCGGGCACTCGTGGACGAACGTGGTGTCCGTGTCCTCCACGGAGCGCTACCACATCGTCCAGGCGGGGGACCCCTGTGAGACGCCCGCGGGCACCTTCCCGCGCTGTGTCCAGGTGGAGGGCCGCAACCGGGTGGACGCCAAGGCCACGCTGGTGAACACGATGACGTTCGCGCCCGGCGTGGGCATGGTCCGCATCGAAATGGCCGTGGAGACCAACGGCCAGTTGATGCCGCAGACCTCCCTGGAGCTGACGGCCTGGCAGCTCCGGGACGGCGCGGCGCCGCCTTCGGGCTGATAGGTGGGAGAATCTCCACGAGGTGCCGCTGTGGCCGCCAATGCGAACGAGCAGTCCCAGGAAGCGCTCATCCTGAGCTTCCTGTCGGAAAGCGGGAGCGACTACACCTCCGGTGAGGCGCTCTCCAGCAAGCTGGGGCTGTCGCGCACGGCGGTGTGGAAGCACGTGGAGGCCCTGCGCGCGAAGGGCTACCGCATCGAGGCGGTGTCCGCGCGAGGCTACCGGCTGGTGTCGGTTCCGGACCGGCTCACCTCGCTCGAGGTGGGCCCGCTCCTGGACACCCACGACCTGGGCCGCACCATCCACCACCACGAATCGCTGCCTTCCACCAATGAGAAGGCCTTCCGTCTGGCCCAGGACGGCGCCGAGCACGGTGAGGTGGTGGTGGCCGAGCAGCAGACCGCGGGCAAGGGGCGCCGGGGCCGCACCTGGGTGTCGCCGCCGGGCCTCAACCTCTACTTCTCCGCCGTCCTCCGTCCGGACCTGCCGCCCCAGCGCGCGCCGGAGCTGACGCTGGTGGCGGCCGTGGCGCTGGCGGAGTCGCTGCGCGACGCGGGCGTGGAGGCCGCCATCAAGTGGCCCAACGACGTCCACATCGACGGCCTCAAGGTCGCGGGCATCCTCACCGAGCTGTCCGCCGAGCCCGAGCGCGTGCACTTCGTCATCGTGGGCGTGGGGGTCAACCTCAACTCCCAGGCCGAGCACTTCCCGGAGGAGCTGCGGGCCACCGCCACGTCGTTGTCGCTGGCCCTGGGGCAGCCGGTGCAACGGGCCCGCTTCGCCGCGGCCCTCTGGACGCGGCTGGAGGAGTGGCTGGACCTCTACATGGACACGGGCTTCGACGCGGTGCGTGCCCGCTGGAAGGCGCTGTCCTCCACGCTGGGGCAGGACGTGCGGGTGCGCACCGACCGGCAGGAGCTGCGGGGGCGGGCCGAGGACATCGACCCGTCCGGGGCCCTGCTGGTCCGGACGGCGGAGGGCTCGCTCGAGCGCGTGTTGGCGGGCGACGTGGAGCAGCTTCGCCCACGGCGGTAGAATGCGCGGTGTGATGCTCCTGGCCATCGACGTCGGCAACACCACCACCGCGCTCGGCGTGTTCGAGGGCCGGCGCCTGATCGACCACTGGCGCGTGGAGACCAGCACGCGCCGCACCTCGGATGAGTACGGCATCCTGGTTCGCCAGCTCTTCACCCATCGCGGCATCGACCCGGCGAAGGTGACCGCCGTCGCCGTCTCCAGCGTGGTGCCGCCGCTCCAGTCCAACCTGGAGAAGATGAGCGAGCGGTACTTCCGCGTCCGCCCCATGTTCGTCGGGCCCGGCGTGAAGACGGGCATGCCCATCCTCTACGACAACCCTCGGGAGGTGGGCGCGGACCGCATCGTCAACGCGGTGTCCGCCTACGAGAAGCACCACGCCGGCGTGGTGGTGGTGGACTTCGGCACCGCGACGACGTTCGACGCGGTGTCGCCGAAGGGGGAGTACCTGGGGGGCTGCATCTGCCCCGGCATCAACATCTCCATGGAGGCGCTGTTCCAGAACGCCTCCAAGCTGCCGCGCGTGGAGTTCGCGCGTCCGCCGCATGTCATCGGGCGCAACACCGTGCACTCCATGCAGGCCGGGCTCGTCTACGGCTACGTGGGCATGGTGGACGGCATCTGCGCCCGCATGCAGGCCGAACTGGGCTTTCCGGTGAAGGTCGTCGCCACCGGAGGGCTCGCGTCGCTGGTGGCCAGCGAGTCGAAGGTCATCCACCAGGTGGATGAGCTCCTCACGCTGGAGGGCCTGCGCATCATCTACGGAAGGAATCACGCGTCATGACCCCTGCCGCTCCCAACGCCGTCCCGACGCCGCCCCCGGGCTGCCCCTTCGATGCGGAGTTCCTGCCGCCCAACCTGCGCAAACACGTGGACCCCGCGGCGCCGGTGCCGCTGCGGATGATGGCGGCGAAGTCGCTCGTCCCGCTCAGCCCGTCCGACATGGTGGGCGCGCTCTACATGCTCACGTTCGATCCGGACCCGGGCGTGCGCGAGACGGCGGCGAAGACGGCCGCGGGGCTGCCGGACAGGATTCTGGGCTCCGCGCTGCGCGACGAAGAGGTGCAGCCGCAGGTGCTCGGGTACCTCCTGGGGCTCGTGAAGGGCAACGCGGCCTACGCGGAGATGCTGGTCCTCAACGCCAGCACGCCGGATGACGCGGTGGCGGACGTGGCGAAGGACTGCGACCCGAAGCTGGCGGAGATCATCGGACAGAATCAGCTCCGGCTGCTGCGCCACGAGGACATCCTCCGCAACCTCTGCGCCAACGCGAGCGCGCCGGTGTCGCTCATCGACAGCGTCTGCGACTTCGCGGTGCGCAGCGGGCTGACGCTGATGGACGTGCCGCAGATGAAGGACGCGCGGGTGCGCGTCTTCGGCCCCGAAGCCGCGGAGGCGCCGCCGCCGCAGGGCCCCACCGCGGAGGAGGTGCTTCAAGAGTTCCAGGAGGCCGCGGACGAAGCCGCCGCGCCCATGGAGGAGGGCAAGCGCCTCACGTTGGCCCAGCGCATCATGCGCATGTCCATCGCGGAGAAGATCAAGCTGGCCACGCTGGGTAACAAGGAAGCCCGCACCGCGCTCATCCGCGAGACGAACAAGCTGGTGGCGGTGGCCGTCATCCGCAGCCCGCGCATCACCGACGGCGAGGTGCTCTCCTGCGCCACCAACCGCGCGATGATGGATGACGTGCTGCGCGTCATCTACAGCAACCGCGAGTGGACGAAGAACCACAAGGTGAAGATGGCGCTGGTGAAGAACCCCAAGGTCCCGCTCACCGTCACCATGAAGTTCCTCAACGCGTTCCGCGACGCCGAGCTGAAGGACCTCAGCCGCGACAAGAACGTGCCCGCGGCCGTGCAGGGCTTCGCGAAGAAGCTGCACGAGAAGAAGACGGCCCCGAAGAAGCAGGGGTAGGGGCGGGCGGTGCCCCGGGCGCGGGTGGCCCGGGGAGCGCGGCCCGTGCGACTCAGGCCGCCGCTTCGCTGGCGTCGTCCGCCACCGAGGAGGCGGGCTCTTCCAGGAGCTGCTGGGCGATGACGAGCGCCTTCTTCGTCTTCTCGCGCAGCTTCTCCTCGCTCTTGATGCGCGCGTAGAGGCGCGTCACGCGCTCCTCGCTGCGGGCCGTGGCGGCCTCCAACTCGGAGATGCGGCCGCGCAGCGCTTCGGCCTCCGCGCTGGCGCGGCTGCTCTGCTCGGACAGCTCCACCTGGGCCTGGCCCAACTGGACGCGCAGGTCCTCGGCCTCCTGCTGCGCGGCCTGGACGTCCGCCTCCAGCTGTCCCGCGCGAGCGCGCAGGTCCTCCAGCTCCGCGGCGTAGGCATGCGCCTGGGCCTGGTGCTGGTCCAGCTCCGTCTGCAGCGCGGTGAGCTGCGCGGACGCGCTCCGGGCCTCGTCCTTGGCGGCGGCCAGCTGCTGGTCCACGCGCTTGCGGTCCGTGGCGAGCGACTCCGCCCGGGCGCTCAGCGTCTTGAGCTGGGCGTCGCGCTGGGCGAGCTCGGACTCGGCGGTGCTGGCCTTCTGCTCCAGCTCCAGGCTCTGGTCCTTGAGCTCGATGATCTCCTGGTCCTTCTGATTCAGCTCCGTCTTGAGGCGGAGGATCTCCTTGTCCTTCTTGTTGGCCGCGTCGCGGAGGGCGAAGGTGTCCTTGTCGTTCTTCCCCGACGACGCCCGGGCCGTCTCCAGCTCCGTGGCGTGGCTCTCCACCTGCGCCTCCAGGTCTCGCACGCGCTCCTCGGCGTGGGACGCCATGCCGCGCGAGTCGTCGAGCTCGGCCTGGAGCTCCGCCACCCTCGTGCGCAGGCTGCGCAGCTCCGCGGCGTCGGCGGCCGGCGCCATCGCGACGGGCGGCGGAGCGGGGCGGGAGGCCGCGATGGGC